>NZ_JAGTHU010000002.1:0-181294 GCF_019895135.1 Dermacoccus sp. Tok2021 | reverse complement strand
GAAGACGCAGCAAGGGAGAACTCAGATGCTCCCGCCACCGTCGATCGTCAGCACCATGCCGTTGATGTTGGTGTCTTCGAAGAGCAGCATGCGCAGGGTGGGCGTGATGTTCTCCGGTTCGACGAGCTGGCCGGTGGGCGTGCGTCGGGTGATGGTGGAGAGCTGTTCGGTGCCGAGCACGGAGCTCATTTCGGAGGCGAAGAAGCCGGGCGCGATCGAGTTGACGAGGAAGCGTCCGTGCATTTCGCGGGCGAGGGAGCGGGTGGCGGCGTCGAGGCCGCCCTTGGTGGCGGAGTAGGCGACGAGGCCGGCGTAGCCGCGCTGGGCACAGACGCTGGTGACGTTGACGATGCGCCCCTTGCCGACCTTGGCCATGGCGTGGCGCATGAAGGCGCGCGTCACGAGCAGCGTGGAGGTGAGGTTCGTCGAGATGATGTCTTCGATGCGCTCGGGCGTCGTGTGGAGGTGGAGCGAGTCCTGCCCGATGGCGGCGTTGTTGACGAGCGCGTCGATGGGGCCGAGCACCTTGGAGGCGTCCTTGATGAACGTGGTGACGGCCTTGGGGTCGGTGATGTCGACGGAGCCGACGTAGACGCGCTCGGGCTGCTCGTCCATGAGCTTCTGCAGCTCAGGCGTGACGGTGCGCGCGAACGCGGCCACCTTGGCGCCCTGGGCGAGCACGTCTTCGACGAAGGCAAGGCCGAGGCCGCGCGAGCCGCCGGAGATGAGGACGCACGTGGCGGCCGGGATCGGCGTCTTGGTGGTTTCAGACATCGCTCTTCAAGCTCTCCTTGATCGGGATTTCACTGAGGTATCGGATGCGGCGGGGTACCGCGTATTCAGGGAGTCGTTCGCCGCACCATGCCTGCAGATCGGCTTGGGTGGGTGCGTCGTCGGAGGCCTTGTCGAGGCCGTCACGCAGGACGACGTCGGCTGCGACGACGTTGCCGACGAGGGGCGCCTTGCGGCCGCGGACGGCGGCCCAGGCGACGTCGGGGTGGGCCAGGAGCGCGGCGCGCACCTTGCCGGCGGAGGCCTTGGACCCGCCGACGTTGATCTCGTCGCTCGCGGCCCGGCCGGTGATGACGACGCGGCCGCCCGAGATATCGACGTTGTCGCCGGTGCGGATGACGGCGTCCATGCCCTCGGCGGCCTTGGGCGAGGCGATGAGCAACTCACCGTCCTCCACGGACAGGCGCGGACGACCGGGCACGTCACGTTCGAGCCAGGCTTCGGGGAAGCCGGCCAGGCCGTCGTGGACGGCGATGGCGGCGCCCACTTCGGAGCTCGCGTAGATCCACGAGATGCGGGCGTTCGGGAACACCTCACGCAGGCGGTCGAGGATGGCCTGGTCGACGGGTTCGCCGCCGAGGGTGACCTGCTCGAGTTTCAGCTGCGCGAGCACGTCGCCGCTGCGCCACAGGGCCTGACGCCAGAACGTCGGCGTACCCGAGGCGGCAGTGACGCCGGCGGCGAGCGCCTGCTCGGGCCATTCGGCGAGCTGCGCGGGGTCGACGAAGACGATGTCCTGACCCGGCAGCGCGATCGAGAGGGTGACGACCTGCCACCACGCGTAGGCGCCCGGCGTGTAGGGGCACAGCCAGGTGCGCGCGGGCTGGTCGCCGGCGACGGTCGTGAGGGAGGCAAGGGTGTGCGCCACCTGCTTGGGGCGCCCGGTCGACCCGGACGTCAGCAGCCAGACGCGACCACCCTCGGCGTCGCGCTCGTTGGTGGCGGGAGCGACGTCCACGCCGCCCGCGCCGTCGCGCACGAGGGACAGACCGAACTCGCGGAAGCCCTCGGCCTGCTCGTCGTCGATGCGTGCCGCGGTGGCGATGAGGGTCTCGCGGTTCGCCTCCGTGGCGGCGAGCCACGCGGCCTGCGCTGCGCCGCGGTGGCCGCTCACGAGGAACGCTGCGGCGAGAGGTGGCGAGAGCGTGTCGTTGCTCGCACCGAAGCTCGACTCGGCGAGCTCGGCCCACGTGCCGTCGAAGTCTCCGACGACGACACGGTTGTTCGCGCCCGCTGGAGCGCCGTTGGCCTGTGACGCCAAGATCAGGAGGCCTTCTGCAGTTCGTCGATGAAGTCGAGCACGTCGCCGACGGTCTCGATGGAACGCAGGCCGGGCGCGTCGAAGTTGAGCTCGGTGTCGAGCTCGTCCTCGACCTGAAGGGCGAGTTCGGAGAAGTCGAGCGAGCGGAAGCCGATGGCGTCGAGACGAGCCGAGTCGTCGGACGGCAGCTCCTTGCCCTGCGCGGTGAGAACCTCACCCATCATCGTGCGGACCTGCTCGCGGCTGAGCGTGCTCATGGACTCTCCTTCATCGTGCGAAATGACCCGCGCCTTCGGTGGGGCGACCGCCGTCGACGCAGACACGTGTGCTGACGACAGTCTAGGGCTTCGCCTCACCTGTGAGATCGCGCGACGCACGAAGGGTGCGCTGCGGTGCGCCCACACGCTCTTCGTCGCCGTGACGCGCGGGAACGCGTCAGCGTCGCGTGGGCACACCTGCGGCCGGTATCGTGGTGAGTCGGGCCCTGACGGTCCGAGTCACCGAGTTGAGAACGGGAGTTCGCATGCTTCGCCCCGCCACGGACGCCGACCAGGAAAACGTGCGCACCTGGCGCAATCACGACGAGGTACGCGCCGTCTCTCTCACCCAGCACGTCATCTCGCCTGACGAGCACGCGGCGTGGTGGGCGAACACGAAGGACAACCCGAGCCGACGCGTGCTCATGTACGAGCGCGGCGGAGTGCCCGCCGGTGTCGTCACGTTCTTCGACTACGACGCCGAGGCGAAGACCTCCTGGTGGGGTTACTACCTCGACAACGACGGCCTCACGGAACGAGGCGAGCTGCTGCCTGCGTGGATCCAGATCCAGCGTGAGGCGGTCAAGTACGCTGACGCGCAGCTCGATATCGACACCTTGGACGCCGAGGTGCTCGAGGTGAACGAGGGCGTTCGTCGCTTCAACAAGCGCAACGGTTTCGTCGAGATGGAGACCGAGACGCGCGAGATCGGCGGCAAGCCGACGCAGGTCATCCACGTGCGCCGCGAGCGCACGTCCTGACGCAGAGCGTCACCCAGCCAATCGCAGACGAGCGAGGAGCCCCAAGCATGAGTCAGAACCCGCACGAGAACATCCGCATCGGTGACCTCGAGGTCGGCCCGAACGCCGAGCCGTACATCATCGCCGAGATGTCGGGCAACCACGACGGCAGCCTCGAGAAGGCCCTCGACATCGTGCGCATGGCCGCTGAGCAGGGCGCCCACGCCATCAAGCTGCAGACGTACACGGCCGACACGATCACGATCGACGTCAAGACCGACGACTTCAAGATCTCCTCCGGTCACGAACTGTGGGCCGACCGCTACCTGTACGACCTGTACGAGGAGGCGCACACGCCGTGGGAGTGGCACGAGCCGATCTTCGCGCTCGCCAAGGAGCTCGGCATCCATGCCTTCTCCTCCCCCTTCGACCCGACCGCGGTCGACTTCCTCGAGCAGTTCGACGTGCCCGCGTACAAGATCGCGAGCAGTGAGATCGTCGACCTCCCCCTCATCCGGCACGCGGCGAGCAAGGGCAAGCCGATCATCATCTCCACGGGTATGGCCTCGCTCGGCGAGATCAACGCCGCGGTCGAGGCGGCCCGCAGCGTCGGCAACGACAAGATCGTCGTGCTGGCGTGCACCGCGAACTACCCGGCCGACCCTAGCGAGTCCAACCTGCGTGGCATTCCCGTCATGCGGGACGCGCTCGGCACCCTCATCGGTTACTCCGACCACACGATGGGCATCGGCGCCGCCGTCGCCTCCGTCGCCCTGGGCGCGGTCCTCGTCGAGAAGCACGTGACGCTCTCGCGTGAGGGCGGCGGCGTCGACTCCGCGTTCTCCTCCGAGCCGGAGGAGCTGAACCAGCTCGTGACCCAGTCCAAGGTCGCCTGGCAGTGCCTCGGCGAACCGCGTATCGGGGCGCGCGCCCAGGAGAAGGAGGGCCTGCGCTTCCGCCGCAGCCTCTACGTCGTCGAGGACGTCAAGGCCGGCGACACCGTCACGTCCGCGAACGTCCGCTCCATCCGTCCTGCGAACGGCCTTCACACCGACGTCTTCTCGACCATCGAGGGACGCACGTTCACCCAGGACGCTCCCAAGGGGACTCCGATGTCCTGGGATCTCGTCTGATTCGTCCGCCATCAAGGAGCATCCGTTGGAGAACGCAACCGACACGCCTGAATACGTGGACCGCGAGTCAGGCGCCGTCCTGCTCGGGGACCACCTCGTCGAAGGATCCGACCTCGACACGCCCACACCATCGGCCGCGCTGAGCGCCCTCGTGCAGTCCGTGGGCAACCAGGGCTCGATCGAACGGGTGCTCCTCGTCGGCCACCACGCGGCCCGCACCCTGTCGCAGCTGCCGGTGACATCACGGGCGGACGTCGTGCTGCGCCACCTCGAGGATGTCCGCGCCGTCGTCTCCGGTCACGCGGACCGCACCGAGGACCGGCACTTCTGTGGCGGATTCGAACTGTTCGCTGCCGAGACGAGCTACGACCTCATCGTGCTCGTGGGCGGCGGGCCCGAGGTGCTCTCCCCCGTGCCCGAGGGCATGAGTGACGAGGCCATCGTCCACAAGGCCGCCGGCATGCTCGCCGATGACGGCATCCTCCTGCACGGTTCGGTCAACCCCCTCGGCCTGCACGACCTGCTCGCCCTCGAACCGGAGGTGAGCCCGGACGACGACAGCCGGTGGTTCGTGGGAAACTCCGCGCTCTCGCGGCGTCCCTTGCTGCTCGCGGAACTGGACTCCGCCCTGGACGAGGCCGGAGTGCACACCGTCGGACGTCTGGCTGCCTACCCGTCCGTGTGTCGTTCACACGTCCTCGTCGATGTCTCCTCGCTCCCGCGCGGCCGCGAGGCCTTGGCCCGGCACGAGGCGACCGCCGCTCTCACGCGCTACCTCGCACACCGCCCGTCTGCTCGCCGGGCCGACGGCACGGTCGAACTAACCCAGCTCGCTGGTCTCGACCTCGCCCTCGCGCCCGGGTGGGTGACTGTGCTGAGCCGGGGAGACGTCACACTGGACCTTCCGTCCCTCATCACGGCGGAGGACCAGTCCAACGACGAGTGGACGCGCGTCGCGGCCTTCGACCGCGGCGGCGATGCCCAGCTCACCTGGGGTGACGGACGCGAGAGCGGTGCGGAGAAGTCCGCGCTGGGTGTTTCGCGCCGACTGACTCCGCCCGAGTCGTTCACCGGCAGCACCCTCGAAGAACTCATGCGGGAGGCGGCGCTGGACAACGATCACGCCACCCTGCGCTCACTCGTCAAGACCTACCACGAGTGGATGCACCCGTCCTCCTTCAGCGGTCCGCGCCAGAGCATGACCGGTCTTACGCACGTCGATCTGTCGGCGGGAAGCCACGAGTCGCACGCCGACCTCGAACAGGACGACACCCCGCGCCGCGAGGACAACCTCGCCGAGGAGCGGGCCGCCATGGGTGAGGCCGACGAGCAGGACGCAGCCGAGCTGGGCCTCGGTTTCGACCCGGTCCTCGCCGACGAGGACGTCGACGCAGAGGCCCTCGACACGAGCCGCCACAGCGTCGTCAGCGCCGCTGACAACGCGGCGTGTCCGCACGAGGCGCCTGCGGAGACCGGCGGTGACGATGACGACTCCGCGCGCGCCGACGGAGCCGCTTCACCGTGGTTCGCCACGCCCGACAACGTCGCGTTCGATGACGACGGCACGCTGCGCATGATCGATGACTCGTGGGCGCTGGCGAATGGTACGGCCTCTCAGCTGGCGTTCCTGCGTGGTCTGCGCGTCTTCGCCACCGGGCTGCTCGCCGCCGGGGCACCGACGATGTGGCGCCTGCCGATCACCCCGGAGACCGCCCTACGCCACCTCGCCTCGATGGCAGGGGTGACGGTGACCGACTCCGACATCGAGATGATCGCCCTCCTCGAGACGGAGGTCGCTCTGGCCATCGGCGACGCGAGCGGCGACTCCCGCGAGCTCGTGCGCAAGAACCTCGCCGACGGTGCACGCGACAACAACCTGCCCTCCCCCACGGCCAGCGGCTACCGCGAACTCGTCGCCCACCTGCGCCGTCTGGCCCAGACGACGCGCGCGCAGGAGCGTCAGATCGCCTGGCTGGAGGGCACGCTCAAGTTGCGTGACCGCCGCATCAAGGAATACGACCGCCTCATGTTCAAGCTGGAGGAATCGCTCAGCTACAAGGCGATGCGGGCGGTGGGTGCTCCGAAGCGCATCGCGGTCTCGAAGGCGCGCAACCGCGTCGAGGAGGCCATTCCGCCGAGTCTGCGTGGCCGCGCCAAGCGTGCGCTCGACCGCGCAATCTCGCCGGACAACACGAACTGATCTCAGGGGTCTCTCCCCCGAATGCACGTGCCGGGTGCCGTCCTCGTGGATGGCACCCGGCACGTGTTCGTCACGGGGATGGGTCGGTGAGCAGGACGGCTCAGAAGCCCCGTTCGGGGCGCACGCGGGGCGGTTCACTGCCCGTGCGCGCTGACGGGAACTCCGGCGTGGGCCGCAGACGCCGCAGCACACGGTCGAAGTCGAGCGTGTCATCGGGCATGTGCGCCACGCGCTCCTCGACGTCGAAGTCCTCGGCCCAGCCGAACAGGTCGACGATCTCCTCCGGCGGCAGGATCTGGTCGGCACCCAGCTCGACCGTGGCGATCTCGCGTGCCACGTCGTGCGGCACTGCCGCCTGGTGGAACTCCGGGAAGAGCGCCTGCGGGCGCTGCGCGCCTCCGAGGATCGCGTGGTCGTTAGCAAGCTCCATCGGGTCGCCGTAGATGCCGACCTCAGCACCCGCCAAGGCAGCGTGCAGCAGGGCCGACGTCATGCGGTTGCTCACGACTCGCTTGTGACGACGCACCTCGGCGAGCTGCTTGTAGAGGAACTCGGTGTCCGTGCCACGCCACAGGTACCCGCGGCGACCATGCGTGATGACCCGGAAACCTGCCTCCTCGTACACACGCCGGATCCGCGGCTGCTCGTACTCGTTGATGTAGAGGCACATCGTGATGGGCACGTCGCCCTCGGTCTCACGGATCTCGTCGATGAAGGCCTCGTGGTCGCCGGCGACCTGCTGGCCCTCCCACCCGTGGAAGGGGTAGACGATCGTCCCCTCGCGCTCGTGTCCCTGTGCCTCCCACTCGCGCTGGCCCTCCAGCTCGAGCAAGTAGTTCCAGGGTGCACCGATGACGGTGTAGTCGCGCAGACCGTGCGCCCACCCACGGCGAGCGCACGCGTGGCTGTAGACGAATTTCGGGTACCTCGCCGCGAAGACGGTGTTGACGGCGAAGCCGTCGTGCATGTTCCAGCCGTGCTGGAGGTAGCCCCAGATGCGCGGCGGCTCCGCCAGCCCCACGTACCGGGCCATGATGTGGGCATGGCCGTAGAAGTGATTGGCGTGATGCATGCGCTCAGGCTCCGCAGAAGGTGCGGATGGTCTCGATGACGCGATCGATCTCGTCATCGCGGAGGTCCGGGAACATCGGCAGGCTGATCTCCTGCTCGTAGTACGCCTCGGCCTTCGGGCACATGCCGCGCTTGTAGCCCAGGTCCTCGTAGTACGGCTGCCAGTACACCGGGATGTAGTTGACCTGCACACCGATGTCCTGCGCGCGCAGGTGCTCGAAGAGTTCCCGACGTCGGCCGTCGGTGATGCGCAGCGGGTACAGGTGCCACACCGGGTCAGCGCCCGCCCGGTGACCGGGCAGCGTGAGCTGCTCGATGCCCGCAAGGCCCTCGTTGTACCGATCGGTGATCTCCTGGCGGCGCGTCTTGAACTGTCCCAGACGCGTGAGCTGGCTCGAACCGAGCGCGGCCTGCAGGTCGTTGAGGCGGTAGTTCAGCCCCAGCTCGGGCATCTCGTACCACCAGGCGCCCTCGTCCTTGCTTCGCAGCTGCTCGGGCTCGCGGACCATGCCGATGCCCTTGAAGCGGCGAGCGCGCTCCACGACGTCGGCGTCCTTGGCCACGACGGCACCGCCCTCACCCGTGGTGAGGTTCTTCGTCGGGAAGAAGCTGAACGTCGTGATGTCCGCGAGCGAACCCACCGGCGTGCCGTCGAGCGAACCGCCGACGGAGTGCGCCGCGTCCTCGAGGAGGTAGGCACCGGCCTTCTTCGCCACGGCGGAAAGGCCCTCGGCGTCGATGGGGTGGCCGCCGTAGTCGACTCCCGCGACGACCTTGGTCGCGCCCGTGATCTCCGCAGCCACAGCGTCGGGGTCGAGGTTTCCCGTGTCCTCGCAGATGTCGGCGAAGACGATCTTGGCGCCGAGAATCGAGGCCGTCGTCGCGGTGGCGAGGAAGGTCAGCGGCGTCGTGATGACCTCGTCGCCGGGGCCCACCTGCGCGGCCGCGTAGGCGACGTGCAACGCCGCCGTGCCCGAGGTGACCGAAACGGCCTGATTCGGGCTGCCCGCGAGCTGCGCGATCTCCTCCTCGAAGCGCGTGACGTAGGGACCCGTGGTCAGCCAGTCACCGGTGAGGACCTCCTCGACGACCTTGACGTCGTCGGCGCTGATGGACTGTCGGCCGTACGGTAGAACCATCGAGCGCCTCAGATACCCGACGAGAGGATCTGCTGGAGCTCCTCGATCGTGTACCACTGGTCGTTGTCACCCGAGGAGTAGTGGAAGCCGTCCTCGACCGGAACGCCGTCGGCAGGGGCCTCGTAGCCCCACGTCGCGAAGTCGGGCTGCAGGACGAAGTACTTGCCGTCGTGAACGATGACCGCTCGGCGGCCTTCCTCCGGCGAGATCATCTCCTCGTGGAGCTTCTCACCGGGGCGCAGACCCACGTCGTGCATCTTGGCACCGGGGGCGATGGCCTGGGCCAGGTCGGTGACCTTCATCGACGGAATACGCGGCACGAGCAGTTCGCCGCCCTGCATCAGCTCGAAGGTGTCGAGCACCATCTGGCAGGCGTCGTCCAGCGTGATGAAGAAGCGGGTGCAGCGCAGGTCCGTGATCGGCAGCGATTCGCCGGCCTCGTGCATCGCCTTGAACTTCGGGATGATCGAACCGCGCGAGCCCATGACGTTGCCGTAGCGCACGACGGCGAAGCGCGTCGGGTAGGCGGCGGCGTAGTGGTTGCCGAGGATGAACAGCTTGTCGGCCGTCAGCTTCGTCGCACCGTAGAGGTTGATCGGGCTGGAGGCCTTGTCCGTCGACAGGGCGACGACCTTCTGGACCCCGGCGTCGATCGAGGCCTCGATGACGTTCTGGGAGCCGATGACGTTCGTCTTGACGAATTCGTACGGGTTGTACTCGGCCGTGTCGACCTGCTTGAGAGCGGCCGCGTGAACGACGTAGTCGATGCCGTGCATGGCACGACGCAGACGGTCGAGGTCACGGATGTCACCGATGAACCAGCGAAGACGCGGGTCGTCCTTGAAGAGAGCGCGGCACTCCCACTGCTTCAGCTCGTCACGCGAGTAGATGACGACGCGCTTCGGGTTGTGCTCGGCGAGGAGCTTCGAGATGAAGGCCTTACCGAAAGAACCGGTACCACCGGTAACGAGGATGGACGATCCTTCAAGAATGCTCACTCGGGGCTCCCATTGCGTTGTTCGTGCATCGGGCGGCTGACGTTCGGCACGTCGGCGAAACTCTGCCCGATTCTTGACATTCCCCGCAAGGCTAGCACCAGCGCGCGAGGCCCCAGGGACTCGACACGTCGCGGCGGGTCACCTCCCGTGGCGCTCGTGCCACCATGGCGCCATGACGACGCAGCCCTCCCCCACCGGCGCCGATCGGGCAACCTCGGCCATCGTCCTTCGCACCGATGCCACGGCGTCCATCGGAGTGGGTCACGCCATGCGGTTGCTCGCGCTGGCGCAGGAGTTCATCGCTCGCGGCCGATCCGTCCACCTCGCGGGCGAACTGGCCCTGGACTGGGTCGAACGTTCCTACCGTGACGCCGGGGTGACGTTGCACACGCGGCCCGACGATCCGGCGGCCCTGGGGGATCTCGCCGACCGGCTCGCCGCGTCCTTCGTCGTCATCGACGGGTACGACTTCGGCCCTTCGTGGGGCGCTCATCTCAGGCGGCACGGGCTGCCCGTCACGGCCATGGTCGACGGTCGCTTCGGCGCCGATCAGGATGCCGACCTGTACGTCGACCAGAATCCCGGGGCCACTCCGAGGAAGGTCGAGGCGGGGCGGCATGCCCTGGCCGGCGCGCCCTACACGCTCTTTCGCGACGACGTCCTCGCCCTGCGCGAGGAGGTCGCCGGGCGGGCACGGCCCGGAGCGCAGGAGCGACTCAGCGTCCTCGCCGTGTTCGGTGGAAGCGACCCCATGGGCGCCGCTCCGCTCGTCGCTCCGATCATCCTGCGTGCCGCTGCGGCCGCCGGAGTCGGGATGGATCTCACCGTCGTCACGCCCGACGACGCCTGGGCCGCGCCGTTGCGGGACGACCTGCCCGTCGACGTCACGTTGACGACAACGGGCCCCGTCACCGATCTGGCGGCCCGTGCTGCGCGCAGCGATCTCGTCGTCACCGCCAGCGGCTCGTCCGTGTGGGAACTCCTGTGTCTGGGGGTGCCCACGGCAGTCGTGTGTGTCATCGACAACCAGCGGCTCGGTTACGACATGGTGATCGAAGCCGACCTCGCGCTCGGCGTCGGCCACCTCGACGAACTGCACGCGGTGGGCACGAGCCGTGAGGACGCGACACGCCGACTGGCGAGTGCTCTCGGCGACCCCCGTGCCCGCGAGGCCCGCGCGCAGCGGGGGCGGGAGTTGCTCGACGGTGACGGCCGCCGCCGCGTCGCTGACGCCATCGAGGCGCTTCGTCGCTAGGGTGAGAGCGCACGTGCTCTCGTCCCTGCTTTCTCCCGGAGGTCCCCGTGACCCGCACCCGTGTCGTCGTCCAGTCCCGGCTCAACTCGAGTCGTCTGCCGGGCAAGGCCCTCATGACGATCGGTGGCATGCCGCTCATCGAGCTCGTGGCCCGGCGCGCGTCACGTGACGGGCACGAGGTCATCGTCGCGACGAGCGAGGAGCAGTACGACACGCGCATCTTCGATCACCTGCACCGCGTCGGCATCCCCGCCATGAGGGGCTCCCTCGACGACGTGCTCGGACGCTTCGTCGCCGCGACGCGCGACCTCGACGACGACGACCGCGTCGTTCGTCTCACCGGTGACAACCCGGTCGGCGACTCGAGCCTCATCGACGAACTCATCGAGGCGATGGACGCCGGCGGCTTCGCATACGGCCGCAACGACGTCTCCCGCATGCCGGAGGGCCTCGGCTGTGAGGTCTTCCGGGTTCGCGACCTGCGCCGCGCGGCGGCCGAGACCGACACGCCCTACGACCGCGAACACGTCACGCCCTGGCTTCGGCGGAACGTCAGCACGCTCGACTACGTCCCCGAGGACAACCCCG
Source organism: Dermacoccus sp. Tok2021 (assembly GCF_019895135.1). Lineage (NCBI taxonomy): Bacteria > Bacillati > Actinomycetota > Actinomycetes > Micrococcales > Dermacoccaceae > Dermacoccus > Dermacoccus sp. Tok2021. The sequence continues at coordinate 169,860 of NZ_JAGTHU010000002.1, read as the reverse complement.
GAGATCCCGAGCGCTTCCGCTGCACCGTCGACGTCCTGTCGGACTACGACCGCGTCTGCCGCCTCTTCGCGGACAAGACCGATCCGGTGAGCGTGCCCTGGATCGACCTCATCAACGAGATCGGCGGCAGCGCGTTCACCGCGGGCCCCAGCGTGCCGCGGCGTGACCGGAGCGAACTCGACCAGTCCGTCATGATCCTCGGCGGCCAGGCGTTCGCCGGGCCCCTCGCACCCTCGTCGACGGAGATCCGCGCGATGCTGGCCACCGCCGTCAACCGCGGCGTCAACCACGTGGAGGTGGGACGCGGCGACCACAACGCGGAGGAGATTCTGCACAAGTGCGGTGAACCGCAGCTGACGCAGCGTCTGCACTTCATCTCGCGGTTGCGCGAGATCCGTACGAACGACCCGCGTCTGGCCGCGACAACGGTCGAGGCCCAGCTCGAGCGTTCGTTCGCCGAGCTCGGCCGCCGTAAGGCGTCTGCGGTGCTCATGGCGAACGTCGACGAGGCGCACAGCGCGGACGGCACGGGCTGGCACCGCCTTCGCGACTACCGCGAGTCCGGCGAGGTGGGCCGTATCGGCGTCAACGTCGAATCCCTCGACGAGTTGCGCCGTGCTCTGGAGTTGACCGACCTCGGTTACGTTCAGTTCCCCCTCGGCGTCGCCGACCGCGCCCTGAGCGGCGCGCGCGAGCTCCTCACGGACCGCGACGTCGTCGTCACCACCCACGCGACCTTCGCGGGCGGCACGGTCTTCGAGCCCACCGAACTCAACCGACAGCTCGTCCTCCTGGCCCACGAGCTGGGGCGCGCGAACGTCGCAGATCTGTGCGTCGCCTACAGCCTGGGCCACCCCTTCGTCGACTCGATCGCCGTCGGCACCCGCAGCAACCAGCAGATGATCGACGACCTCGCCTACTGCCTCAACTCCCCGTTGACGCCCGACGAGGTCGACCTCGTCGACGAGCGTCTCGCCTCGGTGCTCACGTCGTGACGACGACACCGTGGCAGGTCGTCGAGGCCATGACGCGCAGCGACGCGACGGCGCCGCGTCTCACGTTCTACGACCGAAGCGACGAGCCGACCCGCGGCGAGCGAATCGAGCTCTCCGCGAAAGTGCTGACGAACTGGGTGAGCAAGGCGGCGAACCTCCTCACCGAGGAGTTCGACGTGGAAGCCGACACGAGAGTCGGCATCAACCTCCCCGCCGCCCACTGGCGCACGGCGTACTGGTGTCTCGCGGCCTGGTCATTGGGTGCCTGTGTCGAGTTCTCCGACAGCGACGCCGGAACCTTCGCCGACGAGGACGGGCTCGATGTCCTTGTGACGAGCGTTCCCTCGCCGGACTTCGGTGGCGACCAGGTGGTCGTCACCCTGGCGATGCTGGCACGGGGCGCTGCCGTGGAGGTACCGGCCGGGGCACTCGACGAGGCCCGCGAGCTGAGCACCTACGCCGACCTGTTCGTCCCGTTCGACGAGCCTGCCGGAAGCGCCGTCGCGTGGGTCGCCGGAGACGAGCAGGTCACCTTCCGTGACCTCGTGACACCCGACGGAACCGGCGAACGGCGTTTCCTCGCCGGCGCCGATCCCACACAGATGCTGCGCTGCTGGGTGGGTGGTGGCAGCGTCGTCATCGTCCGCGGCGACGCTGACCCGGTCGAACTCGACACCCTGCTCGCCCAGGAGGGCGTCCAGCGCCACTGAGGACGAACAAACGCCGCCGCCCCTTCCTGGTCTTCATGAGGGGGGCGGCGGCGTTCGGCCTTCTGGGGCTCGCAAGCCTCAGGAGATGCCTGCGTCGAGATCCTTGTTGTAGTGCGCCAGCACGTCCTTCATCGGACCGTCGTCGACCAGCGTGCCGCCGGACAGATAGAGCCCTCGGGTGCAGAAACGCTTGAGGTCGCCCTCGGAGTGACTCACGAGGAACATGCTCCGCCCCTCGGCGAGCAGCTCCTCCATCCGCGTGTAGCACTGCTCTCGGAAGGCTCGGTCACCGACGGCGAGCACCTCGTCGACGAGGATGATCGGCTCGTCGAGCTGAGTGATGACGGAGAAGCCCAGCCTCACCTGCATGCCGGAGCTGAAGTGTCGGAAGGGCAGGTCGAGCCCCCGCGTGACCTGCGGACCGGCGAACTTCACGATCTCGTCGAAGCGTTCGTCGACCGTTTCCTTCTTCATGCCGTGCAGGCCGGCCATGAGGTAGATGTTCTCGCGTGCCGACAGTTCTCCGATGAACCCGCCGGTGAGCTCGATCATCGGGGCGACGCCCTCGGTGACCTTCGCGTAGCCCTCGTCCGGCAGGAGCGTTCCCGCGATCATCTTGAGCAGGGTGGACTTGCCGCCACCGTTCGCTCCCACGAGACCGACCGCCTCGGCCCTGCCCACGTCGAACGAGACGTTGCGCAGGGCCCAGAAGGTCTCCTTCGCGTACGTGGTCTGTCGGCGGTAGACGAGTTCGCGCAACGACAGGTTGCGCTTGCGACCCTTGAGGAACTCGATGCCGAGGTCGTGGACCTGGATGACCGGCTCGCCCTCGGGGGTGTTCCACTCCAGTGCCATGTCAGATCTCCTTGAGGATCGCCGGTTCGAGCTTGCGGAACACCCAGGAGCCGAATGCGAGCCACGCCAGCGAGACGATGAGGGCATAGATCCAGGCGTGCCAGTCCGGGCCGTACTGACTGATGAACCCGGCGCGGTACATGTCGGTGATGCCCGTGAGCGGGTTGAGCTGAATGAGGAACTTGGCCCAGGTCCACTCCGCCGGCAGCTTCGCCTCGAGGAAGTGCAGCGAGTAGACGATCGGGGTGACGTAGAACAGCACGCGCAGGCCGATGCGCGTAATGCGGGCGAAGTCGTCGACGAGCGCGGTCACGGGCGCCATGACGAGGCCGATACCCGTGAGCAGGATGAACTGGACGATGAGGGCAGGGATCCAGAACACGAGTTCCCAACTCAGGCTCACCTCCCCCCGGAGCATGTAGAAGACCAGGAAGCCCAACAGGATCGGCAGGGAGAGCAGATGCTCGATGCCCTTCGAGATGACGACGCGCATGACCCACAGCTCGCGGGGCAAGTTGGTCGAGCGCACGAGGAGGCGTTCGGCGTAGAGCGCGCGCGAACTCTCGTTGATCACGTTGCTGAACCAGTTGTAGGCGAGCAGACCCGCGACGAGGAACAGCACGATCGGAACACCGTCGGTGCTCGCCCACTTCTGGTCGGACGACGAGGACAGACCGGGCTTGCCGTGGCCGCCGTAGATGAAGCCGAAGACGAACGCGTAGACGAGCGCCATGGCCAGCGGATCGATGAGCGTCCACAGATAGCCGAGCACGGAACGCGCGTACCGCACGCGAAGATCACGTCGGACGAGCGTGTCGAGCGTGGCTCGATGCGCCCAGATCCGCGCAAGACGGTTGTGTGAGTTCATGGTTTCCTTCGTGCTCCTGCGTTCGCCCGCGAACCTTGCCGCGCGCTACGCGGCACCTCAGCCTAGCGAGCACATCCTGGGAGTTCCGTCAGGCTCGCGGCGCTTCGCCTGGTTCGGCCGCTTCGAGCTCGACGTTCGAGGTGATGAACCCAGTGCCCCAGGCCATGTGCATCGTGGCGAGGACGAAAGGCATCCGGACGATGACCTGCGGCGAACGTCCCGAGGCCGCACGGACACCGCCTGCTGTGACCAGGGCCGCGTAACCGAGCGGCGCAGCGAGCGCGGGCCGCCACTTCAGACCGATCAGGCTGCCCGCCACGACACCCGCGACGGCGACCGGCGGGGCGAGATAGCGCAGGTTGATCGAACCCTTGTGTTGACGAGCCACGACCCGCCGCCAGGTGCCGTATTCGAAGTACTGCTTGGCGAGCGCCTTGAGCGTGGCGCGCGGGCGGTAGGTGACGCGCAGGTCGGGGGTGAACCACACCGTTCCGCCGCCCTTGCGGATCCGAAAGTTGAGTTCCCAGTCCTGGGCGCGGGTGTAGCGCGGGTCGTACATGCCGACCTTCTCGATCCACTCCCGCGCGAAGTTGCCGAGGTAGACGCTCTCGACCGGGCCGGCCTCCCCGCCCTGCTTGAACTTCACTCCACCGACGCCGATCTTGGACTTCATGGCGCACTCGACGGCCTCCTCGAAGGGCGTCGTGCCCTCGGCGTCCATGATGCCGCCGACGTTGGCCGCACCGGTCTCGCGCAGAAGACGCTCGACGGTGGCGAAGTACCCCGGCGAGAGGATGCCGTGCCCGTCCACGCGGACCAGGACGTCGTGGTGGGTTGCGGCCAGGGCAGCGTTGAGTCCGTCGGGGGTTCGTCCGGTCGGGTTCTCGACGAGAGTGATGCGTTCGTCACGTTCGGCGAGCGCACGGGCCACGTCCCAGGTGCGGTCGGTGCAGGGGCCGATGGCGAGCACGACCTCGACGGGGCCGTCGTAGCGTTGGGCCAGGATCGCGGTGACGGCTTCCTCGAGGTGCTTCTCCTCGTTGAGGATCGGCATGAACACCGAGATTCCGCGGCGCATGCTCGGGTCGACCGGCGGCGTCGGGGCGCTCGTCACGGGCTCGCTCGTCACGGTGATGGTCGCTCCTGAAGTCGTGGGCTCGTGAACGTCGCCCCAGCCTACCCGCGCGCAGAAGACACCTCACGCGCCTCACGCCGACGCCCCTTCCATGACGCTCGTGCTAACACGCCGCGCGAATGCGATGTCAGCCCAATCCCGGAAGCGACCCCCTACCCTCGGAGGGTGCCTCACCCGAATGACCCCCGCCGCCCGTCCGGCACGCCGCGTCCCGAGGACCGTGGCGCCGGGCCGTCCGGAGTGCCCGCGGACGATGACGCGTTCGTCATCGACACCCGCCGCTCCAAGGGAAACCGCCGGGCCCTGCCCCAGCGTCCTCGCCGCCCCGACGAGGGCAGCGCGCAGGCCATTCCGGTTCGAGGCAAGGGGGACGGTTCCCGCCAGGGTGAGCGTCGTCCGCAAGGTGAGGTCCCTCCGGACGCCCCGCGCGACGGACGGACGTCTCGTCCGCTCCAGGGCGCGCCGCAAGGCGGGCGTCATCAGCGCCCGCAGGACAGGGCGCGATCCGCGGCTGCTTCGCCGCGTGACGACAGCACACGCGTCATGCCCACCTCGGGACGGCCCGAGAGGCCCGTCCGGGGCCGCTCCACGGACGCGGCCTACGCGTCCGCCGGCGCCGCGGGTGGGTACGGCGCTGACGCCGGGCGTGACGGTTTCGACGCCCACGACGGCAACGGCGGGCATCCGCCCCGCGGCCCGCGCCCCGGTGACCGGTTCGACGGTGACGGCTCAGGGCAGCCCCCGCGGCGCCCGCGTCGTCGGGGGAAGAAGGTTCTCGCCGGTGTCCTGGCCCTGCTCATCCTCTGGGTCGGCGCTCTCGTCTGGGCCGGCAACTCGGCCTGGAGCAAGGTGAAGAAGCTCGACGCCGTCCCCGCGCAGCATCTCGCGGAAGAGGGCAAGGGCAAGAACATCCTGCTCGTCGGTTCCGACGCCCGCACGGGCCTGACGCCGGAGCAGCGCAAGAAGCTCGGCACCGGCACCGCCGAGGGCAAGCGCACGGACTCGATCATGGTGTTGCACATGGGCGGCGACAAGCCGACCCTCATGTCGATCCCCCGGGACAGCTACGTCGACATCCCCGGCTACGGCAAGAACAAGATCAACGCGGCGTTCTCCTTGGGTGACGCGCCCCTGCTCGTCAAGACGATCGAGCAGAACACGGGCATCCACATCGACAACTACATGGAGATCGGCTTCGGCGGCTTCGCGTCGGTCGTCGACACCGTCGGTGGCGTCAACATCTGCGTCAAGAACGACATGGACGACCCGAAGGCACACATCAACCTCAAGAAGGGTTGCCAGGACATGGACGGCGCGACGGCGCTCGGTTACGTCCGAGCCCGTTACTCCGACCCCGAGGGCGACATCGGGCGCGCGAAGCGTCAGCGTCAGTTCCTCGGGGCCCTCATGGGCAAGGTTTCGTCGCCCGCGAACATCCTCGTGCCGTGGCGCCTCAAGGGTCTCGGAGAGTCCAGTGCGCAGGGGCTCGCCGTCGACAAGGACATGGGGATGATCACGGCGGCCCGCGTCATGCTGACGCTCAAGAAGCTCTCCGGTGACGGCGGGAACTCGGTGGTCGTGCCCATCAGCAACAACGCGCTGCCGACCGCCGTCGGTGAGGCTGTCGAGTGGGATCAGCAAAAGTCCCAGGAGCTGTTCAAGGCGATCCGCGAGAACGGCGACACATCGAAGTTCGTCGTCAAGACGCCCGCGGCGGCCAACTGATCCATAACAGGTCGGCGACGAGGTGCCCGAGCGCACTCACGACAGCTGACGTCCCGGCCCTGCCCGTGGACACGGCGAAGGGCCCCGGCATGACGCCGGGGCCCTTTCTCGTCTGCCTCGAACCTCAGTAGCCCTTGAGCACCTGACGCCCCATGACGAGGCGCTGGATCTGGTTGGTGCCCTCGTAGATCTGCGTGATCTTGGCGTCGCGCATCATGCGCTCGACCGGGAAGTCGCGCACGTAGCCGGCGCCGCCGAGCAGCTGGACGGCGTCGGTCGTGACCTCCATCGCGATGTCGGAGGCGTAGCACTTGGCTGCCGCGCCGAAGAACGTGAGGTCCTTGTCCTCGCGCTCGGACTTGGCGGCGGCGACGTAGACCATCTGACGGGCCGTCTCCACCTTCATCGCCATGTCGGCGAGCATGAACTGGATGGCCTGGTTGTCGGCAATGGCCTTGCCGAACTGCTTGCGCTCCTTGACGTAGCCGACGGCGAAGTCGAGTGCGCCCTGGGCGATACCGACAGCCTGGGCGCCGATCGTGACGCGCGTGTGGTCGAGCGTGCGCAGAGCGATCTTGAGGCCCTCGCCCTCGGCGCCGATGAGCCGGTCGGCGGGGATGCGGCAGTTGTCGAAGTGGAGCTCACGCGTGGGCGAACCCTTGATACCGAGCTTGCGCTCCTTCTCGCCGAAGTTGAAGCCCTCGTCACCCTTCTCGACGACGAACGCCGAGATGTTGCGGCCGCGCTCGCCGTCGGGGTCGGTGACGGCGAGAACCGTGTAGAACTCCGACTCGCCGGCGTTCGTGATCCACGACTTCTGACCCGTGAGGACGTAGCTGCCGCCGTCCTTCTTGGCCTTGGTACGCATGGACGCGGTGTCCGAGCCGGCCTCGCGCTCGGACAGGCCGTAGGAGAACATCGCCTCGCCGGCGCCGAGCTTCGGCAGGTACTTCTTCTTGATCTCCTCGCCGCCGCCGAGGATGACGGGCAGTGAGCCGAGCTTGTTCACGGCGGGGATGAGCGAGGAGCTCGCGCACACGCGCGCCACTTCCTCGATGACGATGCACGTACCGAGCGCGTCGATGCCGGCGCCGCCGTACTCCTCGGGGACGTGCGGGGCGGCCAGACCGGCCTCGACGAGGGCGTCGAGGGCCTCGCTCGGGAAACGGGATTCCTCGTCGACGTCGGCCGCGTGCGGAGCGATCTTGTTCTCGCACACCGGGCGGATCGCCTCACGAAGAGCCTCGTGCTCCTCGGAGATCGTGTACAGGTCGAAGTCAGGGTTACCAGCCATAGCCGCATGCTACGCGTCGGTACGCCGTCGAGGTGAGCCCGGCCGGAAGTTACCGCGGCGAAGGGAGCGGACTCGGGTTCTCGAGGCGGATTCTCGAGGCGGGCGGCGCTTGCCCTGCTGCCAGCGTCCTTTGAGCGTCAGCCCTGGCGGCGGGCGACGTCCTCGCGCAGCGCCTCGCCCTTGGCGTGGGCCTCGTCGCGAAGGCTGACCTGGAAACGCTCCATCGCCTCCGCGAGGCGCGTTGCTTCCTCCCCGTCACCCGAGGCGAGGATGCGTACGGCGAGCAGACCGGCGTTGCGGGCGCCGCCGATCGACACGGTCGCCACGGGCACGCCGCCAGGCATCTGGACGATGGACAGCAGTGAATCCATGCCGTCGAGATACTTCAGCGGCACCGGAACACCGATGACGGGCAGCGTCGTGACCGACGCCAGCATGCCCGGAAGGTGCGCCGCTCCCCCGGCTCCGGCGATGACGACCTTGAGCCCGCGCTTCGCAGCGCTCGCGCCGTACTCCACCATCTCGTGGGCCATCCGGTGCGCCGAGACGACGTCGGCCTCGTAGGCGATGCCGAATTCGTCGAGGACGTCGGCGGCGGCCGACATCGTCGGCCAGTCCGAGTTGCTGCCCATGACGAGCCCGACGACGGGCTGCTTCGTGTCGATGTCGTTGCTCATTCCGTCACCACTCCCTCGAGGTAGTCGCATGCGTGACGGGCGCGCCCGCGCAGACCGACGAGATCGGTGCCGCTGACGTTGACGTGCCCGATCTTGCGGCCGGGGCGCACGCCCTTGCCGTACAGGTGGATCTTGAGTGCGGGGTCGCGCGCCATGAGGTGCTTGTACGTGGGGTACAGCTCCTCGTAGGAACCGCCTAGAACGTTGCCCATGACGGTCCACGGAGCCCGCGCGGTGACGTCGCCGAGCGGCAGGTCGAGCACGGCGCGCAGGTGCTGTTCGAACTGACCGGTGACGGCACCGTCCATCGACCAGTGGCCCGAGTTGTGCGGACGCATCGCCAGCTCGTTGACGACGAAATCGCTCTGACCCGAACCGTTCTCGGCGACACGTTCGAAGAGTTCGACGGCCATGACACCGGTGACGTCGAGCTCCCGGGCGATCGTCACCGCGGCTTCGGCGATGCGGCCGGCGAGTGCGTCGTCGAGGTTCGGTGCGGGGGCCAGCACCTCGGTGCAGATGCCGTCGGTCTGCACGGTCTCGACGACGGGCCAAACCGCCACCTGGCCGCTGGGACTGCGACCGATCATGACCGACAGTTCGCGGGTGAAGTCGACGGCCTCCTCGACGAGCAGCGGAGCGCCTTCGGCCTTGGCGAACCAATCCGCGGCGTCCTCGGCCGCTTTCACGACGCGAACGCCCTTGCCGTCGTAGCCGCCCGTCGGCGTCTTGAGCACGACCGGCCAGCCGTGCTCGTCACCGAAGGCTGCCAGCTCGTCGACGTCGACGACCGCGCGCCAAGCCGGGCACGGCACGCCGAGACCTTCGAGCCGCTCACGCATCGCGAGCTTGTCCTGGGCGAAGCGCAGGGCGCTGGGCTTGGGGTGCATCGGCACACCGTCCGCCTCGAGGGCCGAGAGGACGTCGGCCGGCACGTGTTCGTGATCGAACGTGACGACGTCGCAGCCCCGGGCCCACTCGCGCACGGCCTCGGGGTCGGTGTAGTCGCCGACCGGCGAGTGCGGCACGACGAGGGCTGCGGCCGCGTCCTCGGACTCGGCGAAGATCGAGAGCGTCAGGGCCAGCTCGACCGCCGGAGCGGTGCACATGCGGGCCAGCTGGCCCGCTCCGATGATGCCGACGACGGGGAATCCGCCGGGCGCGGTGGGGGCTTGGGTCGTGGAGCGCGTCACGGCCCCAAGGGTACGTGGCGGCTCGCAGGAATCAGCCTTCAGCCCGTCACGGACCACACCGTCGCGCCACCGCCGTGGTCGGCGTCGGCATCGCCGGGCGCCAGGACGAAGCCCGCACCCCTGACGGTCTCGATGCGCCAGGCCTCACCACATACCTGCGGCAACTTGCGGCGCAGGTTTGCCACGTGCATGTCGATGGCCTTCGGCGTACCGCTCCAGTGTCCGGTCCACAGCGCCGCCCCGATGTCGTCGCGCAGGACCACGCCGTCGGACGCTGTCAGCATCTCGAGGACCATGGCCTCCTTGGCCGTGAGCTCGACGCGGCCGCGACCTCCGACGACCTCCCGACGCCGCACGTCGACCCACGGACGCGAGGAGGCGGTGAGCGCTTCGCCCCGTTCACGCGTGACACGGCGTACCCGCGCGGCAACGCGTGCCCCGAGTTCGGCTGGGTCACCGTCGAGCAGGACGACGTCGTCGGCTCCCGCGAGCAGGAGTTGTGCCACGACACCGGAGCGTTGCGCCGTAGCGTCACCGAACGCGACGGCGGCAACGAAGGCCGTCTTCGGGTGCCGCTCGGTGAGACGGCAGAGAGCCTCGAGGACGTCGGCATCGAGGGGCTCACCGGCGCGGCCTGCGGCGAAGAGCACACACGCGGGAGCACTGCGGTGCGTGGGCGCCACGTGGTCGGAGCAGATGTCGACGAGCGAACCGGCGACCGTCCGAACCGACAGGTCGGCGGCCTGGTGGAGCCGTAACAGCGTCGTGTCGTCGCCAAATCCGCCGCGCGCGAGGAGAACATCGGTCATGTCGACCGAGAATATGGACCTTTTCGGCGTAGCGGGGTGAAAGAAACCGGTTGATTTCTCAACAACCAAGCGCCCGGTTCAGTTGTGCGCTACTGGAGTACCCACGACGGCGACGTTCCGATCCCTGCGAGGTCGAGCGCCTCGTGCGCCCGAAGCGTCGACTGGGGGTCGTGACGCAACGCGTCCGCCGTGGTTTCGTCGATGAGAATCTGCCCCGCCTCCGCGGCGTTGGTCAGGCGAGCGGCGCGGTTGACCGTCGTGCCGTAGATGTCGCCGAGGCGCGCGAGCACGCGCCCGGTCGACAGGCCGACGCGCATGCGCGGGATGACGTCGTCGGTTTCCGAGGCTTCCTTGAGCGCCCGGGCGATGCGGGACGCACCTGCCGGATCCTGGTGCGAGAAGAGCACCTCGTCGCCGACCATCTTGACGACGGCGCCGGAGTGCTCGCTCACGATATCGGAGGCCATGGCCTCGAACCGCGTCACGAGGGCCGCGAGGTCGCTCTCGCTCAGGCTGCGAGCCAAGCGGGTGAAGGACACGAGGTCCGCGAACCCGACGGTGCGCACGACGCCGAGGTGACTCTCGGGCTGCGCGTCGGCCAGCAGTCGCGACAGCGCCACCGAGAGGTTGCGCCGCCACACGTAGTTCATGATCGGTTCGAGGTCGTCGGCGATGTCGGCCATCGTGCGCGCGGTCGCCTTGGCCAGCTCCTTGCCCTCCGGTGGGGCGTCCTGACGCTGGGAGATCATGTCGGCGACGAGCTGCGTCTGCCACATCGCGAGGCGATCGGTCGTGCGGCCGAGGGCCCGCGCCAAGCCGAGCAGCGTGTCGACATCGAGGTCGTGCGTCGCCGTCACGGACATCGCGGCGCGCAAGGCGCGAAGGTCGGTATCGCTGAATGCCACGTCACCCTCGCGGGAGTTGACGAAGCCGAGCGCGCGCCAGACGCGGCGTGTCTCCTCGGGGTCGACGCCCGCGTGTTCGGAGAGTTCACGACGTCGGTAACGACGCGAGCTCCCCATGAGGATGCGCTCGATACCGTCGATGAACGTCGAGTCATTGGCGGTGAACTGGTGGGGGATCTCGCTCATCACTGGCCCGTTCTCAGATCGTCGCTGCGGTGCAGCCGCGCATGGACGATGTCGGCCACCGAGTACGCCATCCTATTCGGCGAGACGGTCTGCTCGCCGAGCGGCACGGCCTCGAGCCGGCCCTCGTCGTCGATGCCGGTGGCGCACCGGCGATGCACCGCCCCGTCGGGGGTGTGGATGTCGACGTCGGCACCGATGGTGAGGCAGTGATCCCGCATCCGCTTCCGCAGCGCGGCGACTTCGTGGCCAGAAGCCCTCCCCCACGTCACAGCCGACGCCATGACGTGGGCGGCCACGGCCTCGATGACGGCTTCGCGCCCGATGTCGTACCCGGCACAGCGCAGCGACGTAGCCGTCTCGACGGGCAGTTCCTCACGCTCCTGGCTGACGTTGAGTCCGACGCCCGCGACGACGAGCGGCGTACCGTCCGCCGAACGCGTCATCTGACACAGAATGCCGCCGACTTTGCGCCAGGTGCCGTCGGGGTCGCGCACGAGCAGGTCATTGGGCCACTTCGTTCCGACGCGCCCGACGCCCTTGTCCTCCAGGACGTCGACGAGGGCCCCGCGCACGGCGTCACCGACGAACAAAGGAGCCCACCCCCAGGTGGCGCCGTCGGCCGGGAGCGGCAGCGTCATCGACATCGTGACGGCGGAACCCGCCGGCGCCTGCCACGAACGGGTCAGACGGCCCCGGCCGGAGGTCTGCAGATGGGCCGCGACGAGGGCCCAGGGCTGGGGCTTCCCCATGGCTCGGGCGTTCGTCGAGTCGACCTCGTCGAGCAGCTCGACGACCCACCCCGCACGACTCAAATTCCGCGCCAGGCGGGGTGAAAAGCCTACTGACAAGTTCACTTCCGAGGTCACGACCCCAGGTTAGGGTGTGGCCCATGACCTTGGAAGACGTGCCCCCGGACACCTCGATCGACCTGCACACCACGGCCGGCCGTCTGCAGGACCTGGCCAACCGAACGGAAGAGGCGGTTCACGCCGGTTCTGCTCGCGCCGTGGAGAAGCAGCACGCCAAGGGAAAGCTCACCGCGCGTGAGCGCGTGGAGCGGCTGCTCGACGAGGGATCGTTCGTCGAACTCGACGCCCTCGCCCGTCACCGCTCGACACAGTTCGGTCAGGACAAGTCGCGCCCCTACGGTGACGGCGTCGTCACCGGGTACGGCACCGTCGACGGCCGTACGGTCTGCGTCTTCAGCCAGGACTTCACCGTCTTCGGCGGCTCCCTCGGCGAAGTCTTCGGCGAGAAGATCTGCAAGGTGATGGACCTCGCGATGAAGCTGGGTGCGCCCGTCATCGGCATCAACGACTCCGGCGGCGCGCGCATCCAGGAGGGTGTCGTCGCCCTCGGCATGTACGCCGAGATCTTCCGGCGCAACGTCCACGCCAGCGGTGTCATCCCGCAGATCTCGCTCGTCATGGGCCCGTGCGCCGGCGGCGCGGTCTACTCCCCCGCCATCACCGACTTCACCGTCATGGTCGACCAGACCTCACACATGTTCATCACCGGCCCGGACGTCATCAAGACGGTCACCGGTGAGGACGTCGGCTTCGAGGAGCTCGGCGGCGCGCACACCCACAACTCGCGCTCGGGTGTCTCGCACTACATGGCCACCGACGAGGATGACGCCATCGAGTACGTGAAGTCGATGCTGTCCTACCTGCCGAGCAACAACATGGACGCGGCGCCCACGTTCGACGCCGAGGCCGACCTCGAGATCAACGACGACGACCGCGCGATGGACACGCTCGTGCCCGACTCGGCCAACCTCGCGTACGACATGAACGACGTCATCGCGCACATCGTCGACGACGCCGGAGACGGCCCCGACTTCCTCGAGGTGCAGCCGCTGTTCGCGCCGAACATCATCTGCGGCCTCGCCCGCGTCGAGGGCCACAGCGTCGGCATCGTCGCCAACCAGCCGGCCCAGCTCGCCGGCACGCTCGACATCAACGCGAGCGAGAAGGCCGCGCGCTTCATCCGCTTCTGCGACTCGTTCAACATCCCGATCGTCACGCTCGTCGACGTGCCCGGCTTCCTGCCCGGCACGGACCAGGAGTGGGGCGGCATCATCCGTCGCGGCGCGAAGCTGCTCTACGCCTACGCGGAGGCGACGGTGCCGCTCGTCACCGTCATCACGCGCAAGGCGTACGGCGGTGCGTACGACGTCATGGGGTCCAAGCACCTCGGTGCCGACATCAACCTCGCGTGGCCCACGGCTCAGATCGCCGTCATGGGCGCCCAGGGCGCGGCGAACATCCTGTACCGCAAGGAGCTGGCGAAGGTCGCGGAGAAGGGGTCGAGCGAGGACGTCGAGGCACGCCGCGCCGAGCTCATCACCGAGTACGAGGACACCCTGGCCAACCCCTACATCTCGGCCGACCGCGGGTACGTCGATGCCGTCATCCCGCCGCACGAGACGCGCGTCCAGGTGACGAAGGCGCTCCGCGCCCTGCGCCACAAGCGCGAGGAGCTGCCGCCCAAGAAGCACGGGAACATCCCGCTGTGAGCGCCGAGAACACCGAACCCACGCCGGGCACCGACGAGGCTCCTGCCTCCGAAACCCCGGACGCAACCCTTGCTGCCGCGCCGACGATCCGCGTCGTCTCGGGTGCACCGACGGATGAGGAGTTGGCCGCCGTCGTCGCGGTGCTCACCGCTCGCGCCGCGGCTGCGGCAGACTCCGTCGAACCACCCCGCGAGGTCGCCTACTGGGGTCGCCCGGCGCACGTGCGTCACGGCCGTCCGCGCAGTTGGGCCGAATCGACGCTGCCGCGCTGAGCGCACGTCAACAGTGCCAAGGGTGCTGTCACCGAGGCCGGTGACAGCCCCCCTTGGCGTCGGCCCGGACGAGCGTCGAGCGGACCGTCACTTACGCAGGCGGGCCTCGTAGTCACGCTGATGGACGCTCGGAAGAACACCGGCTTCGACGACCCGCGCAAGGACGTCTCGCCCACCGGTGGTGCGGGCGCTGAACACGTCGGCCACCGTGATGCCGTGGGCAGGCCGGTACACCTCGACGATGTCGTCGCCGGCGCTGATGCGCCCGGGTTCGACGACGCGCGCGTACGTCCCCGCCCGCCCGCGCTGGGTGAAGCGCTTGAGCCACCCCGGAACGTCCATGGCCCAGGCGAACGTGCGGCACGGAATACGCGGCAGGCTCGCCTCGAGCACTGCGGTGCCGACGCGCCAGCGCGTGCCCACGAGGGCCCCGTCGAGGTCGATGCCCGAGGTGGTGACGTTCTCACCGAAGGAGGCGTTCGGTAGGGAGCGGCCGAGTTCGCGCTCCCAGTGGTCGAGTTCCTCACGTGCGACGAGATAGACGGCCTTGTCGCTGCCTCCGTGATGCTTCTCGTCGCCGACGAAATCGCCCGCGACACCACTGCGCCCGCCGCCCTCGCGCGGGCCGGGGTCGCTCACCTCGAGGTACCCGACGGGCTGTTTGTGGATGCCCGTCCGGTGCTGCTTCGGATCCCACTCCTCCGGGCGCCCCACGTTCACCGAGAGCACGTTCGGCCCCGCCGCTGAGGTTTCACGCACCCCGTCATCAGCCATGGCGCGAGACTACCGAAGGCGATCGGGCCCAAGTCGAACCTCTCGCCTACAGTCGTGGCATGAACACCTCCGCGTCCCCTCGCGCCACGACCCGTGTCGACGAACTGGCCGACTCGTACTTCGATTCCGCGGTGGAGCTCTCTCCCATCGAAGCCACCAGCTTGGGCGTTCCGGGCCAGGACGAAATGCTCGACGACTTCTCCCCCGAGGGCTATGAGCGCATCAGCGAACTGCGTCGCACGACGCTGTCCGCGCTGCGCACGGTCACGGCCGAGGACGACGTCGACGAGGTCACGATTGCCGCCATGACGGAGCGGCTCGAGCTCGCCGAGGAGATCCACGAGGCCGGGTACGACCTGGCCGACCTCAACGTCATCGCCTCGCCCCTGCAGAACGTTCGCGACGTGTTCGACCTCATGCCCACCGACACTGACGAGGACTGGGCCGTCATCGCCACGCGCATGCGCGCGGTGCCGGAGGCCCTCACCGGGTGGCTGCAGTCGCTGCGCGTCGCAGCGGACGCCGGCAACCGCCCCGCGCGCCGTCAGGTGGAGCGCTGCATCGAGCAGTGCGCTGACCACATCAGCCCCGAGGGCTACTTCCACGCGCTGACACAGCAGGCCGTCGACGGAACCGAGGACGAGGCACTCGCCGACGAGCTGCGTCACGCCATCGACGAGGCCGCCCGGGCTTACGAGGAGACGGCCGAGAAGCTGCGCGAGGAGGTGCTCGTCGACGCTCGGGAGGCCGACGCCGTCGGCGCCGAGCGATACGCGCTGCACAGCCGGCAGTTCCTCGGTGCGCGCATCGACCTCGAAGAGACCTACCGCTGGGGCCAGGAGGAACTGGCGCGCATCACGGCGGAGATGAAGGAGGTCGCAGAGCGCGTCGCCCCGGGGGCCGGCGTCAAGGGCGCCATCGCGGCGCTCGACGAGAGTGCCGCCTACACGCTGCACGGTACCGACGCGCTGCAGGAGTGGATGCAGCAGAAGGCCGACGAGGCCGTCACCGCCCTCGCCGACACCCACTTCGACGTGCCGGATCCGGTGCGCCGCATCGAATGCATGATCGCACCGACGAACTCGGGCGGCATCTACTACACGGGTCCGAGTGTGGACTTCTCGCGCCCCGGCCGCATGTGGTGGGCCGTACCGCGAGACGTCGAGAAGTTCGGCACGTGGCGCGAACTGACGACGGTCTACCACGAGGGCGTACCCGGCCATCACCTGCAGATCGGGCAGACGATGTACCGCTCGGGGCTGCTCAACCGCTGGCGGCGCCTCGGCGCCTGGACGTCCGGGCACGGCGAGGGCTGGGCGCTGTACGCCGAACGCCTCATGGCCGAGCTCGGCTACCTCGACGACGACGGCAACCGTCTCGGCATGCTCGACGGGCAGTCGTTGCGCGCGGCCCGCGTCGTGCTCGACATCGGTGTGCACTGCGGTTTCGAGGCGCCGGCCGAGGTCGGCGGCGGCGAGTGGACCTACGACAAGGCATGGAGTTTCCTCAGTGCCCACGCGGACATGGCCGAGGGCTTCCTGCGCTTCGAACTGGACCGTTACCTCGGTTGGCCGGGGCAGGCGCCGTCGTACAAGGTCGGCGAGCGCCTGTGGTTCGACCTGCGCGAGAAGACCCGCGAACGCGAGGGAGCCGACTTCGACCTCAGGGCCTTCCACCGTCGCGCGCTCGACGTCGGAAGTGTCGGCCTCGATGTCCTGCGCGATGCGCTCCTGCCCCCTACCTGAGGCTGGTTCGCGCGGCTGCGTCAACCGTCGCCCGGAGCTCAGCACGCCCGCGCGCCCTCGATACCAAGCGGAGCGCCGCGGGTAAACTGAACCGGATCTCAAGAAGCGCCGGTCAATCGGCTTCCCTCACCATTCGGCCAAGGAGGACGACTGCATGTCGCCTGCACCCACGTCCGGTTCGACCTCGTCGACGTCGCCCGCCTCCCTCGTGAAGGGTGGTCTGCGTTCGGCGATGTCGATGGCAGAGCGGGTGAGTTCGACGGCTGCGGCGAAGGTTGCCCCGGCGCGCGGACGCACCCCGGGTGAAGGTGGCACACCGCCCGTCCTGCCGGTGGTCCTCGACTTCACGCTCTCGGGGTACGCGCTGGCGCGGGCCTTCCACGAGCGTTACGACCTGACGAGTGTCGCCATCGTGCCGCTCCACACCCCGGCTGTCGGTGACTCGAGCCTCTTCCACGAGATGCGGGTGCTCGGTCATGAGGCTCTGACGAACCATCAGCTCGTCATGGACGAGCTCGTTCGTGTGGCCGCAGCGCACCCGAACCTCACCGTCATCCCGTTGACGAACAACGACAGCTACGTGCAGATGCTCTCCGCCCAGCGCGACTCGCTCGGCGCGAACGTCGTCGTCCCGCACGAGTCCCCGGAGATGCTCGTGCGTATCTCGGACAAGAACCACTTCAACGCCGTCTGCGCCGAGGCCGGCGTCCTCACCCCCGGCACGGCTGTGCTCGACTTCGGTGCGGGGCGTCCCAGCGCAGCTGAGGTGACGTTCCCGTTCCCGATCATCGTCAAGCCTGCTGACTCCGCGCTGCACAACAAGCTGACGATGCAGGGCAAGCGCAAGCTCTACGAGATCGACGACTCCGCGGCCCTCGAGGACCTCATCGACCGGCTTCACGCCGCCGGCTTCACCGGCGAGATGCTGGCGCAGGATCGCATCCCCGGTGACGACATCCTGTCGGTCACGATCTATCGGGCACGCAACGGTGAGGTGACGCTCGCGCGCACCTCCAAGGTGCTCCTGCAGGATCCGCGTCCGGCGTACCTCGGAATCCCGGACGTCCAGGTCGTGCAGGACATGCCCGACGTCGTCGACGCCTCCGTTCGCATCCTCGAGACGGCCGACTACTACGGCTTCGCGAACCTCGACGCCATCCGTGATCCACGTGACGGCTCGGTCAAGTTCTTCGAGGTCAACCCGCGCTACGGACGCAACTGTTACTACGCCACGGGATCGGGCGCGAACATCGCCGAGCAGCTCGTGACCGATCTCGTCGAGGGCCGACCGATGGCCGCACCCGCACTCGAGAACGAACTCGTCTACACCGTGCTTCCGCCGCGTGCTCTGCAGCGCCTGCTGCCCGAGGGCAGCGACCGCAGCCTCGTCGAGCGTCTCGTCAAGGCCGGCCACTGGGCCGACCCGCTCAAGTACGGCGGCGAGCGCAACCCGAAGCACAAGGCGTATGCACACGCCGCGGCCTGGCACCACGCCCGTGCTTACCGTGGTGCGCCACGCGTCATCGGCGGCTGACCGCCCGCACCGGCGCGTGACTCCCCCGCAGGACACCGGCGGGAGGGGTCGCGTCCAGCCGTCATAATGACCGGGTGCATGTCGCCCTCCCCATCGTCCTCCTCGTCGCCACGACGATTCTCGGAAGCCTCGTGGCTCGGCGGGTCGGGCTCTCCGGTCCTCTGCTGCTGACGGCGGTCGGGGTCGCGCTCTCCTACGCCCCCGGCGTGGGCGAGGTCCACCTCGACTCCGAGGTCGTTCTCCTCGGTTTCCTGCCGCCGCTGCTGTACGCGACGGCGCTGCGCATCTCGCTCGTCGATCTGCGGCGCGACGTGTACCAGATCATCCAGTTGTCGGTGCTGCTCGTGCTCTTCACCGCGATCGTCGTCGGACTCGTCTCCTGGTGGCTCATGCCCATCGGTTTCGCGGCGGCACTGGCCCTGGGCGGTGTCGTCGCTCCCCCGGACGCCGTCGCGGCCACCGCCGTCGCGCGTCGCATCGGGTTGCCACGCAGGCTCGTCGCCGTCCTCGAGGGTGAGTCCCTCTTCAACGACGCGACGGCCCTCGTCACCGTGTCCACGGCCACGCTCGCGCTGCAGCAGTCCGTCACGCCGCTGAGCGTCGGGGTCGACTTCCTCGTCGCGACGGTGGGCGGCATCGCGATCGGCGTCGTCGCGTTCCTCGTCATGGCGTTCATCCAAAAGCACGTCAAGGACACCCCGACGAGCGTCGCGCTGAGCTTCATCTCGCCGTGGGTGGCCTTCCTGCCCGCCGAGGAGATCCACAGCTCCGGCGTCATCGCCGTCGTCGTCATGGCCGTCCTGCTGGGCTACAAGGCGCCCTACATCCAGACGGCGCAGGCTCGCGTCTCCGAGCGGATGAACTGGGATTCGGTGCAGTTCATCCTCGAGAACATGGTCTTCCTGCTCATCGGTCTGCAGGCGGCGACGATCATCACCGACGTCATCGAGTCCGACATCGGCCTGGCCCGTACGAGCGCCTACGCGCTCACCGTTCTCGCGACGGTCATGTTCATCCGGCCGGTCTTCATCATCTTCGCGGCGTGGCTGGGCCGCGTGGCGAGATGGGATTCGCGTCCCCTCTCCCTGCGTGAGGGTGCGGTCGCCGGTTGGGCCGGCATGCGCGGCGTCGTGACGCTCGCCGCCGCGTTCCTGCTCCCCGAGGGCGCCACCCCGCATCGCGAGACGCTCATCTTCATCGCGCTCACCGTGACGATCGGCACCCTCGTCCTCCAGGGCTTCACGCTCGGCACGGTGGCGAAGGCCATGAAGCTGCACGCCCCCGATCCGCGCGAGGACGCCCTCGCCGCGGCCCAGGTCGTCCAGGCCTCCATCGACGCCGGTGAGGTGGCGATGCACAAGGCACTCAAGGATCCGCGACTCGCCGACACCCCTGAGCCGATCGTGAAGTCGCTCGAGAAGCAGGGCATGCGCCGCGCCAACCTCATGTGGGAGCGCCTGGGCAGCAGCGATGTTCTCGGCCCGACGCAGCAGTACCGCGAGATCCGTCAGCAGATGCTCGCCGCGGAGCGCAACAAGGTGCTCGAGATGCGTGATCACGGCCTCGTCGATCACGAGGTCATCGACAACATCCTCTTCCAGCTCGACATCGAGGAGTCGATGATCCTCACGGCCGAGGATCGCGACGCTGTTCTCGGGGAGACCAGACCCCTCCTCACGCCGGAGGGCCGCCGAGGCGACTGCGAGCACCTCGTCGAAGCCGCTGACTCCAGCGCCGCGCCGCAGTCCCACGAGGGATGTCAGACATGCCTCGAGCAGGGCATGAAGTGGCTGCACCTGCGCATGTGCACCGCGTGCGGGTTCGTCGGGTGCTGCGACTCATCCCCGGGTGCACACGCGAGCGCTCACTTCCGCGACACTGCCCACCCCGTCATGCGCTCGTTCGAGCCCGGCGAGGCATGGCGTTGGTGCTTCGTCGACGGCCTCCCGGGCTGAGCCGGCCCGCCCGATAGCCTGGGTCGCATGACCGAACTCGTCCTCGCCTCGCAGTCGCCCGCCCGCCTCGCCACGTTGAGGTCGGCCGGCATAGAGCCGTTCGTCCTCGTCTCCCACGTCGACGAGCAGGCCGCACTCGACTCCGCGGGCGCGGATCACGGGCCGCTGGCCGCCGAGGACGTCGCCCTGCTGCTCGCGCACGCGAAGTGCCAGGCGGTCGCCTCCCGCTTCGCCGAGGGCGACGTCCCCGACGACGCGCCCGAGAGCGCGCTCATGCTCGGCTGCGACTCGGTGCTCGAGTTCGAGGGCCGGACGCTTGGCAAGCCGGTCGACGCGGGCGACGCTGCGGCCCGCTGGCGGGAGATGCGCGGTCGAAGCGCGACGCTGTTCACGGGGCACTGGGTCATCGACGACCGCGAGGACGGCACGAGCGCCACGTTCGGGGCCGTCTCGGGCACCGAGGTCCACTTCGCCGACATCAGCGACGCCGAGATCGAGGCGTACGTCGCCACGGGCGAACCGCTCGCCGTCGCCGGCGCCTTCACGATCGACGGACTGGCCGGCCCGTACGTCGAGCGCATCGAAGGCGACCCGCACACCGTCGTCGGGATCGGTCTGCCGCTGCTGCGCGAGATGCTCGCCGAGATCGGTGTCGAGTGGCACACCCTGTGGAACCGTCCGCGCGGCTGAAACGTCCCAGGCGGGCCCGCCGGTTTGGCACACTGTCACCAGCACATTCGGGGAGGACGAGGATGACGACATCACGCGCGAGGAAGGCGCTCGCAGCGACCGCCGTCACCGTCGGGCTCGCCACGACAAGCGCCGCACCGGCGTGGAGCGCGCCGAAGTTGGCGGACGGTAACGGTTTCACCACGGGCGGCAAGAGCATCGACCTCCGTGTGGCCTCCGGCGACGGCACTCCCCTCGACCCGGGGATGTATCAGACGACGTTGCCCGTCGACGAGACCTCCCGCTACGCGTCCATTTCCCGGGGTGAGGGCGAGCGCCTCCAGATCGGCGTGCTCGGCTCGGCCACCTGGAAGAACAACGCGTGGAGCGTTTCCGACGGTTCGCAGGGCCTCGAGATCAAGCTGACCACGCCGGACGGCGAGAAGACCTGCGCCACGTCCACCGACTCCCTTTCCACCACGGGCGCGCCGGGGCTGCTCAAGACGAACGTCGCCGTCGACCCCAAGGCCACGAAGCGCATCACGGACTCGGGCGATTCCGCCGACGCGTGCCGCAAAGCCACGTCCTACCGGCTCGAGGTGAAGCGCACCAACAGCGGTGACAACTCCACGCCGATGCCCGTGCAGATCGCGATCGTGCGCACTCCGAAGGTGAACGGCGAGGTCAAGACCCCGAGCGGTGACGTCGAGGCCCTCTCCACCCAGCCGCTCGACGCGTCGCAGACGATGGAGCCGGGTGCCGGTTTCGCGAACGCCACGACGCTTCCCAGCTCCGAAGGCGGGTACACCGTCGAGGCGCAACCGGGACGCCGCATGTTCTTCCGCGTCCACCTCAGCTGGGGCCAGCGCATGTCCGTCGGCTGGGAAGTGCCGAAGAACGGCAACGGCTACAACCCGACGCAGGACATGAACCTCGATCTGCAGGTCTACAACCCCGCGCTCACCGAGGTGACGGTCTCGGGCTCCGGTTCGAACACCGGGTACCTGTTCAAGTCGACCTCCTCGGGCACCGACCCGAAGCAGCTCGGCGCCTACACGGCTCCCATCGACTACGGCAACGCCGACCGCGAGACGGGCGGCGACGACAGCGTGCAGTGGCAGGCGATGCCGGGCTGGTACTACGTGGCACTCGACGTCACGCCGTCGTCGTCCTCGGACAAGCTGGACGAGTCGAAGACGATTCCGTCGGTCATTTCGGTGCGCGTGCAGGGCAACGCCAACGAGGGCCCCGCCATGGACGTCGCACAGCCGGCCCCTGCCACCCTGAGCACCGAGGGCACCTCGGGTTCGAACCCGCTGCTCTGGGGTGGAGCGCTCGTGCTCGGCCTGGGCGCGGTGGCCGGGTTGGCTTTCGTTCTGTGGCGCCGCGATAACTCCTGACCGCCACGCTTCCCACATGAAAGCAGCGCCCGATCCGGTTTCGGCTCGGGCGCTGCGTCGTACGCCAGGGGCGGGTGATCAGTCCGCCTTCTGCCATGTGTAGCTGCCGTCGTCCTGATAGGTGCAGGTGAGTTGCTTGCCGCTGGACGTCGTGGCCACGGAGCCTGCGTCGCTGAAGTAGCAGGTGCCCCCGGTGCTGGCGTGGTTGGCGTCGTACGCGCCGTCGCCGGCACCCCAGGGCTGCCAGAGCGCGAAGCCGGCGACGAGGGCGGCGAGCAGGCCGGCGGGAGCCGCCATCCACGTCTTGATCTTGCGGCGCTGCGGCACGGGGGCGCCGTCGATGAGCGTCTGCGGCGCGGCGGAGGAGTCAGTGAAGCCATCGAGGGCGCGGGCTGCGGCTCCGGCGTGGAGCTGGACGAAGTCGCCCGAGGACTCCATCGGGGGCAGACGGTCGGGGATGTTGCGGGCGGCCGCGTCGTGCCAGGCGTTCTCGGGGAGCAGGAGCCAGGACATGGCGTCGCGAGCGTTGGCGGGACGCCTGCTGGCGACGGGGTCGGCCAGTGCGACGAGGACGTTCCACAGCGAGTCCGGCACGTCGGCGGGGCGCGGGGGAAGGTCGTCGCGTCGGGTGCGGGTGGTATTGCCCGGGCGCACGCCGGTGAGCATGTGGATGCCCATCATGCCGGCGGAGTACAGATCCTGACGGGGGTCGGGATCGTCGCCCTTGGCCTGCTCAGGCGACATGTAGCCCGGTGTGCCGAGAACCATCTCGTTGCTCGTGAGGCGGGGTGCGTCGACGCTGACGGCGATGCCGAAGTCGGTGATCCAGGCCGAGGGCACGCCCATTCCGGTGGCTTCGAGCAGGATGTTGGCGGGCTTGATGTCGCGGTGGACGATGCCGGCGCTGTGGCAGGCGTCGAGGCCGTCGAGCATCTGGCGCATGAGTTCGGCGACGAGTGGGTACGGCAGCGCGCCGTGATCCTTGATGAGGTCGGAGATGGAGCCGCCGTCGATGAGCGGCATCGTGAAGATGACGCGCCCGTCCTCACCGGCCCAGCCGAGCGGCGTGACGACGTGGCTGTGCTCGATGCGCATGCCCTGCTCGCGCATGAAGCGCAGGAGCGAGCCGGCGTCGGACTGGCGCAGCAGTTTGGCGGCGACGAGACGGCGCGACTTGTGGTCGTGGACGCGCCAGACGGACCCCATGCCGCCTTCGCCGATCTGGTCGACCAGCTCGTACCGGCCCGCGAACATCTCACCCATGCCTGCTCCTCCCCTGCGTCGAGTCAAGGATACGGATCACGGGCGCGGGCGTGCAGCGCAGCTGTGATTCTCCTTGCGGTTTCGATCTACGACGTGCTTTCTCGCCCGCTCGTTCCCCGTATGGCAAAGGCCCTGCCGACGCTCGGTGCGTCGGCAGGGCCGATCGGGCTGTGTGTCGCAGCGAGACAGACTCCAGGAGCCCGGCCGCAGAACGCACCCATCACTACCCGATGTGTCGGGCTGGGCGAGCTCGCCCGCCCTGCCAACACATCAGTTGAAGTCGTTCGGGTGGGGGCCGATGCGACCGTCGGAGCTGTCGAGGTCACTGATGGCGAACAGGTCGTCCTCGGTGAGCTCGAAGTCGAACACGTCGAAGTTCTCGGCGATACGGCTCGGCGTCACCGACTTGGGAATGACGATGTTGCCGATCTGAAGGTGCCAACGAATGATGACCTGCGCGACCGTCTTGCCGAGTCGCTCCGCGATGCCGTCGAGCACCGGGTTGGTGAGGATGTCGCCGCCCTGACCGAGCGGGCTCCACGCCTCGACCGCGATGCCGTTGGCAGAGCAGAAGTCGCGCACGGCCTTCTGCTGGAACTTCGGGTGCAGCTCCACCTGGTTGATCGCCGGGAACTCGCCCGTCTCCTCCTTGAGGCGCTGCAGGTGCTCGGGCTCGAAGTTACACACTCCGACGGCGCGCACGCGCCCGGCGTCACGCAGCTCGAGCATCGCCTTGAACGTCTCGACGTAGGTGTCCTTCTCCGGAGTGGGCCAGTGGATGAGATACAGATCGAGCGGTTCGACGGCGTCCTTGCCGCCCAGGCGCTCGATCGAGGCGTCGAACGCCTTCTTCGTCGCCTCGTAGCCCTGATCCTCGTTCCACACCTTCGTCGTGAGGAAGATGTCGCGGCGCGGCACGTCCGCACTCGCGATAGCGGCGCCGGTACCGGCCTCGTTCTCGTACACCTTCGCGGTGTCGATGCTGCGGTAACCGATCTTGATCGCCTCGCGCACGGCGTCGGCGGCCTGGTCGTCCTCGACCTGCCAGACGCCGAAACCGAGCTGCGGCATCTCGACCGTTTCGGAGCCTGCCGAGAGGGAGACGGTGGGCACATTCGTGTTTTCAGCCATGTTCGCGCCAACCCCACGAACCGCCTTGCTATTCCGCATCGGAGGCATCGATTCGCAACGAAAATTTCTACCGTTGGGTAGCCACGTCGGGCCTTGGGCCGCCCGATATGGTCTCCCCATGGGTTCTGTCACCAAGGTTCTGATCGCCAACCGCGGCGAGATCGCCGTCCGCATCGCACGCGCCGCCAAGGACGACGGAATCACCTCCGTCGCCGTCTACGCCGAGCCCGACCGTGACGCTCTGCACGTCAAGGTCGCCGACGAGGCGTACTCCCTCGGCGGCTCCACCCCCGGTGACTCCTACCTCGTCGTCGACAAGATCCTCGAGGTCGCCAAGACCTCCGGCGCCGACGCCGTCCACCCCGGCTACGGCTTCCTCGCCGAGAACGCGAGTTTCGCCCAGGCGGTCATCGACGCGGGCCTGACGTGGATCGGTCCGTCCCCCGAAGCCATCGACGGCCTCGGCGACAAGGTCAAGGCCCGCCACATCGCCACCAAGGCCGGCGCCCCGCTCGTGCCCGGCACCAAGGACCCGGTGGCCGACGCCGACGAGGTCGTGGCCTTCGCGAAGGAGCACGGCCTGCCCGTCGCCATCAAGGCCGCCTACGGCGGTGGCGGCCGCGGCCTCAAAGTGGCCCGCAGCATCGAGGAGATCCCGCACCTCTACGACTCGGCCGTCCGAGAGGCTGTGAGCGCGTTCGGTCGCGGCGAGTGCTTCGTCGAGCGGTTCCTCGACAACCCCCGCCACGTCGAGACCCAGTGCCTCGCCGACAGCCACGGCAACGTCGTCGTCGTGTCCACGCGTGACTGCTCGCTGCAGCGCCGCAACCAGAAACTCGTCGAGGAGGCTCCCGCCCCCTTCGTCACGGACGAACAGCACGCGGAACTGCTGCGCGCCTCGAAGGCGATCCTCACGGAGGCCGGGTACACCGGCGCGGGAACGTTTGAGTACCTCATCGGCACCGACGGCGTCATCAGCTTCCTCGAGGTGAACACGCGCCTGCAGGTGGAGCACCCCGTCTCGGAGGAGGTCACCGGCATCGACCTCGTGCGCGAGCAGTTCCGCATCGCCCGCGGCGAGGAACTCGGCTACGACGACCCCACGCCGCACGCGCACTCGATCGAGTTCCGTCTCAACGGTGAGGACGCCGGCCGCGGCTTCCTCCCCGCACCGGGCACCGTCGAGACCTTCAAGGCTCCCAGCGGCCCCGGCGTTCGCGTCGACTCCGGCGTCGTCTCCGGTGACGTCATCGGTGGAGCCTTCGACTCGATGCTCGCCAAGATCATCGTCACCGGCCGCACCCGCAAGGAAGCTCTCGAACGTTCCCGCCGCGCGCTTGCCGAGACGGTCATCGAGGGCATGCCGACGGTGCTCCCCTTCCACCAGGTCGTCGTCGAGGATCCTGCGTTCGCACCGGAGTTCACCGACTCCCCGGACGACGCGTTCAGCGTTCACACGCGCTGGATCGAAACAGAGTTCGACAACCAGATCGCCCCGTTCGACGGCTCCCCGGAGGCTGCGGCCGAGCAGGCGGCGCGCCAGAACGTCGTCGTCGAGGTCGGCGGTAAGCGCCTCGAGGTCTCGCTGCCGGGTGACCTCGCCGTCGCGCCGGCCGGAGGCAAGGGCAAGTCGGCGGGCCGCCGTACGTCCCGCAAGAGCGGCGGTGGCTCCGCCGCCAGTGGCGACTCGCTCACCGCTCCGATGCAGGGCACCGTGGTCAAGGTCAGCGTCGAGGACGGCGCCACCGTCTCCGCCGGTGACACGATCGTCGTCGTCGAGGCGATGAAGATGGAACAGCCCATCACCGCCCACAAGGACGGCGTCGTCACCGGCCTCAAGACCGCTGTCGGCGAGACCGTCACCGCGGGCAGCGTCATCGCGGAGATCAAGGACGCCGAGTAAGCATCTTGAACGTGTGTTGGCCCGAGCCGTTGCGGCGCGGGCCTTCACACATTCAAGGGAGAAAACGTTCACTACAGACGCGCACGCGCCTGCGTGTGCGGATCAGTCCTGCGGGGCGGTTCCCTGGAGCACCGTACGCAGCGTGGCGTCGATGTAGGCGCCACGTTCCTCGGTGGGCACGGCGAGCGCCGACAGCACGATGCCCTCGATGCTGGCCACGGCGGTCTCGGCGCGCAGGCGGGCGTTCTCCGTCGTCGTACGGCTGACGATGCCTTCGACGATCGTGACGAGCTCACCGCGCCACTCCCCCACGGCCGGAACGAGTTCCGGTGACCGCAGGGACTCGAGCGACAGCTCGAGGATGGCGATCATGAGCGCGCCACCGTCGTCCGTCACCCATCGTTCGAGCAGCGCGGTAGCGAACGGCGCGGTGATCATCGGGTCGCCGGACACGTCTGGGAGCGAATCGCCGAGCGCACGCACCTCGTCGGCCAGGCGCGCCCCGACGTGGCCCGTCAGCCCCGCGAGCAGCGCGGCGCGGGTGCGGAAACTCACCGAGCATGTGCCCTCGGGAAACCCGGCCTGACGATCGACGGCGCGGTGCGTGAGCCCACGCAGACCCGACGTGGCGAGCACCGCCGTCGCAGCGTCGAGCAATGCCTCACGCCGTGGCTGGGGCTCGCTCGTGGCGGCGTTCGTCGAGGTCATGTGGGATCAGATGATGTCGCTGCTGTGCAGGCGACGTGCGGCCTCCGCGATCGAGCCCGTCATCGACGGGTACACCGAGAACGTGTTGGCGACCTGGTCGACCGTCAGGCGGTTCTGCACCGCCATACCGATCGGGTATATGAGTTCCGAGGCCTGCGGTGCCACGACGACGCCACCGACGATCGTGTTCGACCCCGGCACCGCGAACAGCTTGACGAAGCCGTCCGTGATGTTGCGCATCTTCGCGCGCGGGTTGGTCGACAGCGGCAGCGTGACCGTGCGCGCCTCGATCTTGCCCTCCTCGATGTCCGTCTGGCTGTAACCGACGGTGGCGATCTCGGGGTCGGTGAAGATGTTGGCCGTGACACCGCGCAGGTTGAGCGGCTGCACCGCGTCACCGAGCGCGTGGTGCATGGCGACGCGGCCCTGCATGGCGGCGACGGACGCGAGCGGGTACACGCCCGTGCAGTCACCTGCGGCGTAGATGGCCTGGGCCGTCGTTCGCGAGACGCGGTCGGTGACGATGTGACCCGACTCGGTGAGGTCGACGCCCGCGGCCTCGAGGCCGATGCCCTTCGTCTGTGGGATCGAACCGACGGCGAGGATGGCGTGGCTGCCCTCGACCTTGCGCCCGTCCTCGAGCGTGACGATGACCTTCTCGCCCTCGCGCGTTGCGGCCATGGCACGGCTGCGGTTGAGAACCGTCATGCCGCGGCGGCGGAAGACGTTCTCGATGACGGTGGCGGCGTCGGCGTCCTGACCGGGCAGCACGCGGTCACGCGACGACACGAGCGTGACGTCCGAACCGAGGCCCAGGTAGGCGTGCGCCAACTCGGCACCCGTGACACCGGAACCGACGACGATGAGCTTCTCGGGCACCTCGGTGAGGTTGTAGATGTGCTGCCACGTGAGGATGCGCTCACCGTCCGGCTTGGCCGAATCCATGATGCGCGGGCTCGTACCGGTGGCGAGCAGGATGACGTCGGCGCGGATGTCCTCGGTCTCGCCGTTGTCGAGCTCGGCCTCCACCCAGCCGTGGCCCTTGATGCGGCCGATGCCGCGGCGAATGCGCACACCCACGCTCTCGAGCTGGGCCTGGATGTCACGCGACTGGGCCTTCGCGAGCTTCATGATGCGCTCGTTGACCTGCCCCAGGTTGGCGTGCGCGTGCTGGTCCTCCTGCGACGCGTCGAACCCGACACCCAGACGGCCGGCCGCCTCGAAGCGCGACAGGAAGTCGGACGTGGCGATGAGGGTCTTGGAGGGGACGCAGTCGGTGAGCACCGCGGCACCACCGAGACCGTCACGATCGATGACGGTGACCTGCGCACCGAGCTGAGAGGCGACGAGCGCGGACTCATAACCGCCCGGGCCACCACCGATGACGACGACAGACTTCTTCCGAGAGCTCACAGACCTATCAAATCACTTGACGTCAAGATAAATCGAATCCCCGATGAGGACTCTCACGAGCCATTCTCGCAGACTCCGGCCACCGCGTTCGGTTCCCGGCCGTGGTGGGGAGCACTACCCTGAACGACGTGAACGCGCAGAACGAGCAGACGAGCCTCTCCCCCCTTGCCGACCCTTCCGTCGACCCCTTCGAGGTCGCGCGTGACGCTGCCCGCGTCATCCGCGAACGCACGGGCGTCGAGAAGCACGACGTCGCCCTCGTGCTGGGCTCCGGATGGGGCCAGACGGCCGATCTCATCGGTGAGGTCAAGGCCACGGTCGACAACACGGACGTTCCCGGTTTCGGAGCCGCCGCCGTGGCCGGCCACTCCGGTCAGATGCGCTCCATCGAGATCGAGGGCAGTGGCAAGCGTGCTCTCGTCTTCGGTACGCGCACCCACTACTACGAGGGCAAGGGCGTGCGCGCCGTCGTCCACGGCATGCGCACGGCTGCGGCGGCCGGCTGCGACACGGTCGTCCTGACGAACGGTTGCGGCGGACTGCGCCCCGAGTGGGCGCCGGGCACGCCGGTGCTCATCAGGGACCACATCAACCTCACGGCCACGTCGCCGCTCGAGGGCGCCACCTTCGTCGACCTCACCGACCTCTACTCCTCGCGCCTGCGTGACGTCGCCCGCGGCGTCGACGCCGACCTCGACGAGGGTGTGTATGCCCAGTTCCCCGGGCCGCACTACGAGACGCCCGCCGAGGTGCGCATGGCCAAGACGCTCGGCGCCGACCTCGTCGGCATGTCGACGACGCTCGAAGCCATCGCCGCGCGTCACGCGGGCCTCGAGGTGCTCGGCATCTCCCTCGTGACGAACGCCGCCGCCGGCATCAGCGAGAACCCCCTGAGCCACGAGGAAGTCATCGAGGCCGGTCAGGCCGCCGCGGCGCGTTGCGGCCAGCTGCTCTCCGGCATCGTCCGCGCACTCTGATCCCCTCGACCCGCCCGAAAGGCACCACGCGATGAGTCTCGAGAACTTGCTCGCCTCGGCCCGATCCTGGATCGCCGACGACCCCGACGCCGCCACCCGCGCGGAGCTCGAGGCCGTTGTCGCGCGCGCCGAAGGTGGCGACGACGTGGCGGCCGCCGACCTGGCCGACCGCTTCGCCGCGTTCCTCGAGTTCGGCACCGCGGGCCTGCGTGGCGCCCTCGGTGCGGGGCCGAACCGCATGAACCGCGTCGTCGTGCTGCGCGCCGCGGCCGGGCTCACGCGGTACCTGCAGGATTCGCTGGCACGCCGTGACGTCACCGTCGTCATCGGCTTCGACGCCCGCCACAACAGCGACGTCTTCGCCGCGGACACGGCCGCTGTCGTCACGGCCGCGGGTGGGCGAGCGCTCGTTCTGCCCCGTCCGTTGCCGACGCCCGTTCTGGCCTTCGCGATCCGACACCTCGGCGCCGACGCCGGCGTCATGGTGACGGCCAGCCACAACCCGCCGCAGGACAACGGGTACAAGGTCTACCTCGGCGACGGCAGCCAGATCGTGCCGCCGTCCGACGTCGAGATCGCCGCGGCGATCGACACCTTCCCCACGGCCGCGTCGGTCGCTCGCGCCGAGGACGGCTGGGAGACTCTCACCGACGAACTGGCCGCCGACTACGTGGCGGCCTGCGGGGCGTCGGTCGGCGCACCCGCCGCCGAGCCCTTGATCGTGCACACCGCCCTGCACGGCGTCGGTTCGGCCACGCTTCTCGAGGCCTTCGAGGCGGCCGGCTACGCCCGCCCGCGCCCGGTCGCCTCGCAGGAGCAGCCCGACCCGGAGTTCCCGACCGTCGCCTTCCCCCCCAACCCGGAGGAGCCGGGCGCCATCGACGCGGCGCTCGACCTCGCTCGCGAGACCTCCCCGGACCTCGTCATCGCCAGCGACCCGGACGCCGACCGGTGCGCCGTCGCCGTGCCCGACCCCAAGGCGGCCACCGACGCCGACCCGCAGGGTTGGCGCATGCTGCGCGGCGACGAGGTCGGCGCGCTGCTCGGCCACCGTGCTCTCGGCCTCATCACGACCGGAGCCGCCACTGGTGCTGATGGCGGCCCGGGCGTCGTCGCGAACAGCATCGTCAGCTCGCGGCTGCTCGGCGCGATGGCCCGGGCCGCCGGCGTTCCGCACGAGGAGACCCTCACGGGCTTCAAGTGGATCGCACGCGTTCGCGACATCGCCTACGGCTACGAGGAGGCGCTCGGCTACTGCACCGCTCCGGCGGTGGCCCGCGACAAGGACGGCATCAGCGCGGCCCTCGCGGTCGCGGAGCTCGCCGCCGGGCTCAAGGCTGACGGCCGCACCCTCGTCGACCTGCTCGACGACCTGGCTCGCGAGCACGGCGTGCACGCGAGCGACTCGTTCAGCATCCGCGTGAGCGACCTCGCCCTCATGCCCGCGCTCATGGGGCGCCTGCGCGAGCAGCCCGCAACGCAGATCGGCAACGTCGTCGTCGCGGCCTTCCACGACCTCGCGAAGGGCGACGGAGGCCTGCCGCCCACGGACGGTCTGCGCTACCTCCTGGCCGACGGCACCCGCGTCATCGTGCGCCCCAGCGGCACCGAACCCAAGGTCAAGGTCTACCTGGAGGCCATCGTTCACGTCGACGGCGACGACCTCGCCGGCGCCCGCACTCAGGCTGCCGAACGCCTGGCGGCCACGCGTGCGGCGATGGAAGCTCTCACGGCGCTGTGACGCAGGCTCGATCGTCCTCTCCCCCCGCCCGCGTCGTCGTCGTGTCGGGGCCTTCGGGCAGCGGCAAGTCGCGCTTGGCCCGGCACCTGGCGGCCACTCACGGGTGGGCCTTCGTCAACCTCGACGACTTCTACAAGGACCACGACGCTCCCGACCTACCCCGCTTCGCGAACGGCGAGATCGACTGGGACCACCCGGGCACGTGGAACGAAGAGGCTGCTGCCGTAGCGCTCGACACGTTGTGCCGCGAGGGCACCGTGAACGCACCGACGTACTCGATCTCGCACAGCCGCGCCGAGGGCACCCACCCCGTGCACCTCGACGGTGCGCGTTTCGTCGTCGCCGAGGGCATCTTCGCCCCGCACGTCATCGCCGGCCTGCGTGAGCGCGGGCTCCTCGAACAGGCCTGGTGCCTGCGTCGTAACCGCTACGTGACGGCGGCTCGACGTTTCGCTCGTGACCTTTCCGAACGACGCAAGCCGCCGGGCGTCCTCGTGCGCCGTGGATGGCGGCTGTGCCGTGACGAGCCCTCCATCGTCGCCGCTCACATGAACCTGGGTGCCGAACCCGTCTCGTTCCGTCAGGCGTTGCGACGGGCGTCCGCGCTCCAAAACGGCTGAACTCCGTTGCCCGCCGGTGTCCGTCCAGGCGGATAGGGTGATCGCGCACGATCAACTGGGAGGAACATCACCGTGAGCAACTGGGGTCAGCAGCCGCCACCCGGCCCGTACGACGGGCAGGTGCCGGGCGGAGGCGCGGGCCAGTACGGCAGCCAGGACAACCACACACCGTGGGGCGGGCAGAACGGCCCGGCGAACCCTGGTTGGCAGGGGGCGCCCCAGCAGCAGCCTTACGGGCAGGGCGCCTACGGCCAAGGCGGTTATAACCAGAGTGGTTACGGCGCGCCTCAGAATCCCTACGGTCAGCCCGGGTACGGGCCCGGCCAGGGCGGCTTCGTTCCCCCCGGCCCCGCCTTCGTCCCGCAGGCGGCCAAGCCTGGCGTCATGTCGCTGCGTCCTCAGAACGTCGGCGACATCTTCGACGCCGCCTTCCAGACCATTCGCGGCAACCCCGGCGGTTCCGTCGGCACAGTGATCGTCGGTGCGCTCCTCGCGGCCATCCTCTCGGCTGCTTTCATCATCACGGGAGCAATGAACAGCTCGAGCGCCGACGGCACTCCGGACACGGCCGCGCTGGTCGTCATCGGTCTCGCTGCGCCGATCGCCGGGCTCGCCGCCATGGCGTCAGCCGCCGGTCTCGTCCACGTGTTCGCCCAGGCCGTCATGGGCCGCCGCGCCACCGTCAGCGCATCGCTGCGTGTGGGAGTGCGGCGCATGTGGTCGATGCTCGGCGTGGGCTTGCTCATGGCTCTCATCATGGTGGCCGTCATGGTGCCCCTGATCCTGGCGATCGTCCTCGCTGCGTCGCAGGACAACGGCGGCCCCATCTTCCTGGCCGTCCTCGTCGGCATCGCAACCATCTGCGCCGTGGTGTGGGTGGGCATTCGCCTCTGCTTCGCCGGGCACATCGTGGTCATGGAGAAGGCCGGCCCCACCACGGCACTGCGGCGGTCGTGGCAGCTGACGAAGGGCCGCTTCTGGCGCACTCTCGGCATCACCATCCTCGCGCAGCTCATCGTCTCGGCGATCAGTTGGGTGGTGCAGTTCATTGTGTCCCTGATCATGCTCATCTTCCTCGGCGTGAGCCTCGCGGGTGCCTCCAACGGAGGGGAGGTGTCCGATACGAGCGTCGGCGCCGCGATCGCGGCTGGTGTGCTCGCCGTCGTCTTCACCCTTCTGTCCTATGCCCTCATCTACCCGTTCACGACGAACGTCACGGGAGCCCTGTACGTCGACGCGCGCATGCGTGACGAAGGCCTGGCGAACCAGCTGATGCAGCTGCCGTCGAACGCCATGGCCGCCAAGGTGAAGCTCACCGACGGGGCGCTCGACTTCCCCTTGCCGGGAGCCGGCGCCCCGGGTGGATTCGGCCAGGCGCCGTACGGCGCTCCCGGTACGGGTCCGATCGACTACCGCTGACCTTTCGCGCGGACGTGCACGATGGCCGACTCGCCTCCCCTCACCCCTGACAGCCCGACGGCGCGCCGCTGGCTGTCCGAGGAGTTGGCGAAGCCGGAGTATCAGGACAACCCGTCGCTCATCGAACGCATCATGAAATGGCTGTCCGAGCACTTCGGAGGCGGCGTCGATGTCGGTGGTGTCTCGATCCCCGCGTGGCTGATCGCCGTCGTCCTCCTCGCCGTCCTCGTCACGCTCTTCGTCGTGTCGTGGCGTCGGCATCGCCCCAGTGCGCGCGTCGAGAAGGACGCGAGGCACAAGCGTTCGGCCACCGTCTTCGACGCGGCCCGCCTCGAGGCAGGTGACTACCTCGCCCGGGCCCGCGAACTGCGCGGGCGTGACGACGCTGCGGCGCTGCTCGCTGCCTACCGTGCGCTCGTCGTGCGGGCCGAGGACGGCGGCATGCTCCTTCTCGACGACGCGACGACGGTCGGGGACGTCACGCACGTCCTGCGCGACGCGCTGCGCCGTCGGGACGTTCAGGAGCCGTCGTTCGGGGTGCCCGAGGCAAGCCACGCATTCGAGTCGGTGCGCTACGGCCACCACACGCCGACGACCGCGCAGGTCGACGACGTCCTCGCTCTCGAGGCTCTCGTACGCGAAGCCCCCAGTCCGAGCGGAGCCGCGCGATGAAGCGCCGGCCCAACGGGTTGATCGTTGGTGTGCTCACGCTGAGCGTCCTTCTCCTCGTCCTGCTCGTCATGACGGCGCGCCCGCACACGAACACCCCGCTCGACCCGGACAACCCCTCGCCTCACGGAGCTCAGGCCGTTGCGCGCGTCCTGGAGCAGCACGGGGTTGCCGTCGACCGAGCCGGGAACCTCGACGAGCTGCGTCGTGGCAACACCGGCGACGAGACGACGGTCTTGCTGACCGACGAGTTCCTCATTCCGCACGACGAGCGGCAGGACTTCCTCGCGTCGGCCCGCACGGCCGGCACCCTCGTCGTCGTCGACCCCAGCGACAGCCTGCGGGAGTCGCTGTTCGACCAGGAGGCCGACGAGTCGGAGAACGGGCCCGTCTACGCCGCCTCGGCCGGGGACGGCAAGAAGATCGTCGCCCTCAACGACCCCACGCTGCTGACGAACGCGTCCGTCGACGACGGCGACAACGCCCGCCAGGCTCTGACCAGCCTCGGTGAGCGCCGGCGCATGGTGTGGATCTCGACGTGGAACGGTGCAACCGGCGAGCAGACCGGCCTCGACTGGCCCGCCTGGAAGACGCCGCTCACGTGGGCGATCGGGCTGTCGGTGCTCTTCCTCGTCGTCCTGCGCGGGCGACGCTTCGGCCTACTCGCGCTCGAGCCCATGCCGGTGACGGTCAAGGCCGTCGAATCGACACGGGCCCTTGCCTCCCTCTACCGCCGCTCGTCAGCACGGGATTCGGCCGCGAGCGCCCTACGCGACGGCACCGCCTCCCGCGTCGGAGCCGGCCTCGGTCTGTCGCAGGGACGTCGCTCCCCCGACCTCGTCGCGGACGCCCTGCGAGCTCGCGGAGCAGCTGCAGCGGACGCCGACGGCGTTACGGCGTCAAACGTTCCTCATGACCTGGCGGAGTGGCTCACCGGCCCGACGCCCGAGAACGACAAGGCCCTCGTCGAGCTCGCCCGAGAACTCGACCGCCTCGAGAAGGAGATCCTGCGATGAGCGAAGCACCCCGTCCCAGCCACGACGAGGCCCGTCACGTGCTGCCGCGTTCGCACGACGATGAGAGTCAGCGCTCGACGAGCCCGTCGCCCGACCTCCCGTCGGCGCAGGAGGCCCGGGCCGCGCTCGACGAGGTGCGCCGTGAGGTGGCCAAGGCCGTCGTCGGGCAGGACGCCGCGGTGTCGGCGCTGCTCGTGGCGCTCCTCGCGCGGGGGCACGTGCTGCTCGAGGGCGTGCCCGGTGTCGCGAAAACACTCCTCGTACGTTCGCTCGCCGAGGCGTTGTCGGTCGACTCCAAGCGCGTGCAGTTCACGCCCGACCTCATGCCGAGCGACATCACCGGCTCGATGCTCTACGACGCGGGAACGTCGGCCTTCGAGTTCCGCGAGGGGCCGGTCTTCACCAACCTCCTGCTCGCCGACGAGATCAACCGCACGCCTCCCAAGACGCAGGCCGCGCTGCTCGAGGCGATGGCGGAGCGTCAGGTCTCGGTCGACGGGCGGACGTACGCTCTGCCGACGCCGTTCCTCGTCGCGGCAACCCAGAACCCCGTCGAGTTCGAGGGCACCTACACGCTGCCCGAAGCGCAGCTCGACCGCTTCCTCATGCGCATCACGCTGCCCGTACCGGAGCGCGACGCCGAGATCGAGATCGTCCGCCGTCATGCACAGGGCTTCGACCCGCGGCGCATGCAGTCGGCCGACCTGCGTGCCGTGGCGACGCCCGCTCACCTCGAGGCCGCGTCGCGCGCCGTCGAGTCGGTGCGCTTGGACGCCGACGTGGCTGCGTACATCGTCGACCTTGCCCGGGCCACGCGCGGCTCTGCCGCAGTCCAGCTCGGCGTGAGTCCACGCGGCTCCACCGCCCTCATGGCCGTCTCGCGGGCGTGGGCGTGGCTGAGCGGCCGCGACTTCGTCACCCCGGACGACGTGCGCAGCCTCGCGCAGGTGACACTCGCCCACCGCATCGTGCTGCGCTCCGAGGCCGAGATGGACGGCCTCAACGCCGCGCAGGTGCTCGACCAGGCCGTGAGGTCGGTGGCCGTCCCGCGCTGAGGCCCTGCCCCCAACACCCCGACGTCCCACTGACCACAACGATCCCGTGAGGAGGTAAGCCGTGTATCTGAGATGGCCCGCAGTCGCCGCAATGGCCGCGGTCTGCCTCGTCGTGTTCGTCGTGCCCTCGACGCAACTCGTCCTCGTGTGGTTCGTCGTCGTGGCGCTCCTCGCCGGCCTCGACGTCCTCCTGGCGCCGCGGCCGTCGTCGTTGCAGTTCGAGCGTCGCCAGCCCGATGGCGTTCGTCTCGGCGAGGAAACCGTCTCGCACCTCGTCGTGACCAACCCGACGTCGCGTACGTTCCGGGGCGCCGTTCGCGACGTCTGGTCGCCCGGAGCCGGCGCCCAGGACGACCGTAGCGTGTTGAACCTCGCCCCCGGCGCGAGCGTCGACCACGTCGTTCACCTGCTCCCCACGCGGCGCGGAATGCGCCCGAACGACGCCATCACGGTGCGCTCGGCCGGTCCGCTCCGGTTGGCCGGTCGCCAGACGCGCCTCGACGAACCCGGCCTGGTGCGCGTGCTGCCCGCCTTCAGTTCACGCGCCCACCTGCCGAGTCGTCTCGTGCAGCTTCGCGAGATCGAGGGACGCTCGCTGGTGCGCGCTCCCGGCAGCGGCAGCGAGTTCGACTCGCTGCGCGACTACGTTCGCGGCGACGACGTGCGCAGCATCGACTGGAGGGCCACGGCACGACGCCGCGCTCCCGTCGTCCGGACGTGGCGGCCCGAACGCGATCGCCGCGTCTCGATCCTGCTCGACACCGGGCGGCTCAGCGCAGGGCGCCTCGCCGACACCACACGCCTCGACGCCGGCATGGAGGCCTGCCTCCTCCTGGCCGCTCTGGCCGGTCACGCCGGCGACAACGTCGAATGGACGGCAGGCGACCGTGCTGTTCTCGCGCACGTCCCGCCGACGAGCGGTCGCAATGAGGCGGTGCGGCGCATGATGCTCGCCATGGCTCCGCTCGAGTCACGCCTCGTCGAACCCGACTGGTCACGCCTCGTGCAGGAAGCCACTGCCGACGCGCGCCGCGGCTCGTTGCTCGTCATCGTCACGCCGTTCGAACCCGCCGCGGTCGAGGAATCCCTCGTTCCGCTGCTTCCGGCTCTGGCCCGCGAGACCCGGGTCGTCATCGCCTCCGTGGCCGATCCGGAGGTGGGCGCCATCGCGGCGAAGCGCGACAACGTGCGCGACGTCTACGGAGCCGCGGCCGCCGAACGACTCCGGCACCGCACGACGACGATGCGCGCGGCGTTGGAACGTCACGGCATCTCGGTGCTGCACGAACCACCCGAGCGCCTCGCGCCGGCCCTCGCCGACCACTACCTCGTCCTCAAGCGCGAGGGCCGCCTGTAGCGCCGGTCAGCCGGCGACGAGTTCGTCCTCACGCAGGCGGGCGTCGACGTCACCCGTCACACCGGCCGCCACCGCGCGGCGACCGAGGATGACGACGTACGCGATGAAAGAACACCACGCCGTGAAGCCGATGAGCAGGCGCACCGGCGTGGGCAGCCCGGACGGCGTGACGAAGGCCTCGATGAAGCCGCACAGCGCCAGAACGGCGACGAGGCCCATCGCCGCAGTGAACGCCGTGCGCATCTCCGCCGCGAACGCGTCGGCGCGCGAGCGGGGGCCCGGTTCGATCCACGACCAGAAGCCGCGCAGACCGATGCCGGCGGCGACGAAGATCGACGTCAGTTCGAGCATGCCGTGGGGCAGGATGAGGCCGAAGAACAGCGAGAGCCGGTCGTCGGAGGCCATGAGGCCAGCGGAGACGCCCGTGTTGACGATGTTCGACCACAGCAGGAGCGGAATGGGAAAACCGAGGGCGCCGAGGGTGATGCACAGGGCCGCGACCCACGCGTTGTTCGTCCAGACCCGGAACGCGAAGTCTTGGGCCGCGTAGGAGGAGTAGTAGTCCTCGAAGTCGTGCCGCGTCAGCTGCGAGATCTCCTCCGGGCTGAGGACGCTCGAGACGAACGCGGGGTGCGTCGCCGTCCACCAGGCCACGAGCGCCGTCAGCACGACGAAGGCGACGCCGACGCCGGCCCACCAGCGCCAGGCGCGGTAGCAGATGGCCGGAAACGTCTCGAGGAAGAAGCGGGCGAACGCCCCCGGATCGGCCCGGAAGTCGCGCGAGGACTTCACCCGGGCACGGGCGATGATCGTCGAGAGGTACTGCGTGAGAACGGGATCGGCCGACGTGGACTGCACGAGCGAGAGGTGTGACGCCGCGCGCTGGTAGAGGTCGAGCATCTCCTCGGCCTCGGTGCCAGTCAGGCGCCGTTTGCGCCCGAGTTCGTCGAGACGGGCCCACTCCTCGCGGTGCGCTGCGACAACGGCTTCCACATCCACGCTCGTACTCTACGCACCGGCTGCGGCCAGTAACCTGTTCGCGTGGCACACGTCGACGATCGGGAACTGCGCCCGCTGCGGGATCTCACCGGCCCGGCGCAGATCACCGGTGATGCGGTCGCTCTCGACCTGCCCCCGGCCGGCGTCGGCATGCGCATTCTCGGCGTGATCATCGACCTCATCGTGTGGGCGGTGACCTTCTTCTGCCTCAACTGGGCCGCGCTGAAGCTGGTCGGCACCGCCTCGGATGCGGTCCGAGCAGGGTGGAGCATCGTCGTCCTCGTGACCTCCTTCGTGCTCCTGCCGACGGTGGTCGAGACCCTCACGCTCGGGCGTAGCCTTGGAAAACTCATTCTCGGCATGCGGGTCGTGCGCACCGACGGTGGCGCCATCTCGTTCCGTCACGCTCTCGTCCGCAGCTTCGTGGGCTTCGTCGAGATCATCGGCACCGCAGGCATGGTCGCTCTCATCACGGCCACGCTGACGAGCCGCGCGAGGCGACTCGGCGACCTCGCGGCCGGTACCTACGTCGTGCGTGAAACCCGAGGACTCACGCTACCGCCGCCCGCCCAGATGCCGAGGCAACTCGCGGCGTGGGCCGACTCCCCCGCCGTCGTCAGCCCGCTACCGCAGGACCTCGCGGCACGGATGGCCTTCCTCGTGCGCCAACAGCACGTCATGCGTACCCCGGCGTTCAACGCCGTTGTGACGCAGACGCTGCGCGAGGTCCTCCCGCATGTGACGCCGCCTCCCCCGCCGGGCCACGACCCCTTCGCCGTTCTCGTCGCCATCAGCGTCCTGCGTCGCGACGCCGACGCCCGCCGCATCGAACGCGACGCGCGCATCAGGCGCTCCGTCCTCGGACGCTGACCCGTCTGAAACGCGAACGACGGCCCGTTTCCCCTTGAGGGGAAACGGGCCGTCGTGTTCGTGCGGTCGTCAGCCCTGGCCGCGTGCCACGGCGTAGGCCGGCTTGATCACGGTCATGATGATGTCGAGTCGCTCGTCGAAGCCCACAAACGCGGACTTCATCGCGTTGACGGTGACCTTCTCGAGGTCGGCCAGCGTCCAGCCCGCCTCGCGGACGAGGCCCGTCATCTCCTTCGTCATCGACGTGTCGCTCATGAGGCGGTTGTCGGTGCTCAGTGCGACGCGGAAGCCCAGCGCGAGCAGCAGTGAGATCGGGTGCGAACGCAGCGAGAAAGCAGCGCCCGTCTGGAGGTTCGAGCGGGGGCAGACCTCCAGCGCGATGCGGCGGTCACGCACGAACGCGGCGAGGCGGCCGAGGCGGACGTCGGCCTCCCCCGCGCGCACGCGGGCCGGGAGCGCGGCACGTGCCGGTTCGTCGAGTTCGCCGTACTCCACGCCGTCCACGCTGATGTCGTCGGTGATGCGCACGCCGTGGCCGAGCCGCTCGGCGCCGCAGTACTGAATGGCCTCCCAGATGCTCGGCAGACCGAACGCCTCACCGGCGTGAATCGTGAAGTGGGCGTTCTCGCGGCGCAGGTACTCGAAGGCGTCGAGGTGGCGTGTGGGAGGGAAGCCGGCTTCGGCGCCGGCGATGTCGAAGCCGACGACACCCTTGTCACGGTAGGCGACGGCCAGCTCGGCGATCTCGACGCTCTTGGCCGCGTGACGCATCGCGGTGAGCAGGGCGCGCATCACGATCGGGCGTCCCTGGCTCTCGGACTCGCGGGCACCGGCCTCGAAGCCGGCCAGCACTGCGTCGACGACCTCGTCGAGACCGAGTCCCTGTTCGATGTGCAGTTCGGGCGCGAAGCGCACCTCGGCGTAGACGACGCCGTCGTTCGCGTGGTCGAGGGCGCACTCTCGGGCCACGCGCTCGATGGCCTCGCGCGTCTGCATGACGCCGACGGTGTGCGCGAACGTCTCGAGGTAGCGCTCGAGCGAACCGGAGTCCGCGCTGTCGCGGAACCACGCGGCGAGCGATGCCTCGTCGGCGGCGGGCAGGGCGTCGTAATCGGTCTCACGGGCGAGTTCGAGCACCGTGGCCGGGCGCACGCCGCCGTCGAGGTGGTCGTGGAGAACGACCTTCGGCAGCCGCGCGATGACGTCCTCCCTCAGGGTGCTCTTCGTGGTCTCGTCGCTCATGCGTTCGTTCCTTCGTCCTCGCGGCCAACCGTTTCGGGCGTGAACGCCGGCAGGCAGACGGCAACGTACTCGGCGCCGTCGGGGCCGACGGTGTAGCGAACGCGCTCCCCCGCGCGAGTGACGACGCTCTGGCCGGCCTCGACCTCGAGCGTGCCGCCCTCGTGCTCGACGCGCACCTGACCAGCGAGCACGAGCGTCACCTCGTCGAACTGGGGCGTCTGCGCCGGCTCGTCCCACCCGGCAGGCGCCTTCATGTGAGCCACGGAGACCGCGCGCTCGCCGGTGGACGCGACGCCCACGTGTTCGTCGATGATCTTGCCGCCGGGTACGGGAATGCGCACCGGCGTGGTGAGGAGTTCAGGCATGCGGTCAGCCTAGTGCTCCGCGGCGGTCCCACTTGCCACGCGACGCCACCGTGGAGACGGGCGAAGCGGCGTCCCCCTGAGTGGCTGCGTTTACTGCGGTTGGTGACGGTGCACCGTCACCAACCGCAACCAACGTAGCCGGCGAGCAGCGTCAGCTGATGCGCTCCAGCACGATGTCGCGCGGCGTGAAGTCACCGCTGTTCGCCGAGATCTCGTAGCCGCCCTCGAGCGCCGCGACGGCGCGGTCGAAGCGCTCCGGAGTGTCGGTGTGGAGCGTGAGCAGCGGCTGGCCCGCCGTGACGTGGTCGCCCGGTTTCGCGTGCATCTCGATACCGGCGCCCGCCTGCACCGGGTCCTCCTTGCGCGCACGCCCGGCGCCGAGGCGCCACGCGCTGACGCCGACGGCGAGGGCGTCGAGCTTCGTCAGCACACCGGACGACGGTGCCGTGATGACGTGCGTTTCCTTCGCGGTGGGCAGCGTCGCCTCGGGGTCACCGCCCTGAGCGCCGAGCATCGCGCGCCACTTCGTCATGGCCCGGCCGTCGGTGAGCGCCTTGCGCACCGCGTCCTCGTCCTGTGGGCGACCGGCCGCCGCGAGCATCTCGACAGCGAGCGCCACGGTGAGGTCGACGACATCCTTGGGGCCGCCACCGGCGAGCACCTCGACCGACTCGCGCACCTCCAGGGCGTTGCCTGCGGTGAGGCCGAGCGGCGTCGACATGTCGGTGAGCAGCGCGACGGTGTTGACGCCCGCGTCCGTGCCGAGGTCGACCATGGTGCGCGCGAGCTCGCGCGCGTTCTCCTCATTCTTCATGAAGGCACCGGAGCCGACCTTGACGTCGAGCACGAGCGCACCTGTGCCCTCGGCGATCTTCTTGCTCATGATCGAGCTGGCGATGAGCGGGATCGCCTCCACCGTGCCGGTGACGTCGCGCAGCGCGTAGAGCTTCTTGTCGGCCGGCGCGAGGCCGTCACCGGCTGCGCAGACGACGGCGCCGACGCGCTCGAGCTGACGCATCATCTCGGCATTCGTCAGGGAGGCCCGCCACCCGGCGATGGACTCCATCTTGTCGAGCGTGCCGCCGGTGTGGCCGAGGCCGCGGCCCGAGAGCTGCGGGACGGCGACGTCGAAGACCGCGACGAGCGGCGCCAGCGGCAACGTGATCTTGTCACCGACGCCGCCGGTGGAGTGCTTGTCGGCCGTCGGCACGGACAGCGACGAGAAGTCCATGCGCTGACCGGAGGCGATCATCGCCTTCGTCCAGCGGGCGATCTCCTCGCGCGACATGCCGTTGAGCAGGATCGCCATCGCCATGGCGGCCATCTGCTCGTCGGCGACCGCACCACGCGTGTAGGCGTCGATCATCCAGTCGATCTCGTCGTTCGAGAGGGTTCCGGAGTCACGCTTGGTGCGGATGAGGTCGACGGCGTCGAACGCTTCGTGCGTGGAGTTCGCGGGGGTCATGAATCACCTTTCAGGGTCGCTGCTGCGGTGGCGACGGCACCCAGGTTGGGGGCGCCGAACGCGTGGGGAAGGAGGTCGGTGAGCGGCAGCGGCGGCCCACCGTCCATCTCGATGAGCATGTCGGGG
The DNA here is from genome assembly GCF_019895135.1 of Dermacoccus sp. Tok2021. NCBI lineage: Bacteria > Bacillati > Actinomycetota > Actinomycetes > Micrococcales > Dermacoccaceae > Dermacoccus > Dermacoccus sp. Tok2021. The sequence goes on along the minus strand of NZ_JAGTHU010000002.1, from coordinate 127,302 downwards.
CTCGCGTGCTCGAAGAGCAGCTGACGGCATCGGCCGCACGGCGTGATGGGCGTACCGTTGCCGTCGACGCACGAGAGGGCGACGAGCAGTTCGCGCTCCGCCTCGTGGTCGAGCACCGGGCCGTCACCGCGGGACTCGCCCGTGCCGTAGAGCGACGAGACGAGGCCGCACTCGGCACACAGGACGACGCCGTAGGCGGCGTTCTCGACGTTGCAGCCGGTGAGGATGCGACCGCGCGTCGTGAGCGCGGCCACGCCGACCGGGAACCGGGAGTACGGCACGTACGCCCTGGCGCAGACGGCGACGGCCTCGCCGCGCAGGAGCTCCCAGTCCACCGAGGGACGGGGGCTCTGCCCGGTCGAGGCCGTCGCGGAAGCGTTGTCGCTCACCCTGCTTCGCCCTTGCGGTAGATGGCGCCGTCAGCAGCCGGCATCCGCAGGTGTTGGCTGGCGAACGCCATGACGAGGAGTGTGACGACGTACGGCGCTGTGGCCGTGAGGTTCGGATCGATCGTGTTCGATCCGAAGTACCACATGAGCACGAGCACACCGGCAACGGCGAGGATGACGGCGTGAAGCACGCGCTTCTTGACCGCCATCCACACGGCACCGACGAGGACGCCCGCACCCACGAGGAGCAGCAGCGCGTGCACCTGGTCGCCACCGCGCAGCTGGAGCGCCTGGGTGTAACCGAAGAGCAGCGCGCCGAGGGCGGTACCGATCGGCATCCAGTTACCGAAGATCATCGCGGCCAGACCGATGTAGCCGCGGCCACCCGTCTGGCCCTGCTGGAACCCGTCGGAGGCGACCATCGCGAGGAAGCCACCACCGAGACCGGCGAGACCACCGGAGACGACGACCGCGATCGTCTTGTAGAGGTACACGTTGACGCCGAGGGTCTCGGCCGCCTGCGGGGCCTCACCACAGCTGCGCAGACGCAGACCGAACGAGGTCTTCCACAGGACGAAGATCGTGCCGATGACGAGGCCGATGGCGAGCAGCGTGAGCAGCGAGACGTCCTTCGTCAGACCGGCGAGGATGCCGGCGACATCGGAGACGAGGAACCAGTGGTTCTTCTCGATGTCGACGAGAGCGCTCGACCCGGGAAGGGTGACGCTCGCGACGTCCGGCAGGCTCGGGCTCTGGGTGGGGCCACCGCCGGGCAGTTCGGAGAAGAAGCGCTCGGCGAGGAACTTCGTCAGGCCCGCACCGAGCAGGTTGATGGCCACACCGGAGACGATGTGGTCGACGCCGAAGAACACGGTGGCGATGGCGTGGAGCAGGCCGAAGAGCATGCCGCCGAGGATGCCGCCGAGCACGCCGGCCCACGGGCCGTAGTGGTAGGCCGCGAAGGCAGCGCTCCACGAGCCCATGATCATCATGCCCTCGAGACCGATGTTGACCACACCGGCCCGCTCGGACCACAGACCACCGAGACCGGCGAGGGCCAGCGGCACAGCGGCCACGAGGGCCGCAGAGATGGCGTTCGAGGAGTCGATGTCGTTGACGCCGGTGGCGACGCGAAGGATCGACAGGCCGAGAACGACGGCGACGAGCGCGAGCGGAAGGAGCGCCTTGCGCGGCAGCCCGAGCGTCCGCTTCGGCTGGGTTGCGGTGGCAGCGACGGTGCTCATGCGGTGGCTCCTGCGGTCTTGCCTGCGGCGAGTTCGGCGGCGACACGTCGAGCCTCGATGCGCTTGTCCCAACGACGCACGAGTTCGTACGCGATGACGACGGCGAGCACCATGACGCCCTGGATGATGTTGACGAGCGAGGCGTTGACGCCGGCGTTGATCTGTAGCGCGTTCGACTGACCGTTGAGGTAGGCCCACAGCAGCGCGCCGAAGCCGATGCCGATCGGGTGGTTACGGCCGATGAGCGCGACGGCGATGCCGGCGAAGCCGAGGCCCGTCTGGCTGTTGGAGCCGTAGTTGAAGTCCTGACCGAACAGCTGCGGCATACCCACGAGGCCCGCAACGGCGCCCGAGAGCAGCATCGCGGTGATCGTCATCTTCTTGACGCTCACACCGGAGGCGACGGCGGCCGACTCGGACGAGCCCGTCGCGCGCAGGTCGAAGCCGAAGCGTGTGTGGTTGATGACGTACCAGTAGGCGATGCCGATGAGCACGGCGAGGATCGTCAGACCGAAGATCTGGCCCGTGGCGGTCTGCGCGAGCGCCGGAACGTGCGAGCTCTCCGGGATGTTCTTCGTGTTCGTCGCGTTCGAGCCCTCCTGCTTGTCGGCGACCTTGAACAGCAGCCAGGAGACGACGCCGGTGGCGATCGAGTTGAGCATGATCGAGCTGATGACCTCGGAGACGCCGCGCGTCACCTTGAGCACCGCGATGATGCCGGCCCAGGCGGCACCGACGAGCATCGCGAGCACGAGGGCACCGATGACGTTGAGGAAGCCGGGCAGCCAGCCCTGGCCGGCGAAGAGCGCGGCCGCGAAGGCAGCGACGCGGTACTGGCCGTCGACGCCGATGTTGAACAGGTTCATCCGGAAGCCGATGGCCACGGCGATACCGGAGAGGTAGAGGACGGCGGCGTCGTTGACGATGGCCTCGGCGACGCCCTGCATCGGCGTCGACAGGAAGACCTGCCAGACCGGCCCGACGGCGTTGCCGAGGGCGAGCAGGACGATCGAGGTCAGAACGACCGCGATCGCGATGGCGAGCAACGGCGCAGCGACAGCCACGCCGATCCTTCGGAGCGTGGAGTTCATCGTGCAGCTTCCTCCTGCGCATCGACGGTGGTGGCGTTCTCGGGGGTGTTGGCGCCCGTCATGGCGGCACCGAGCTGCTCGGCGGTGACGGTCTTGGGGTCGAACTCACCCGAGAGCTTGCCGCGCAGGATGACGCGGATCGTGTCGGACAGACCGATGAGCTCGTCGAGGTCCGCGGAGATGAGGAGCACGGCGAGACCCTCGCGGCGGGCGTCCTTGATGTGGTCCCAGATCGCTGATTGGGCGCCGACGTCGACACCACGGGTGGGGTGGGCGGCGACGAGCACGCGCGGGGCGTGCGACATCTCGCGGCCGAAGATGAGCTTCTGCTGGTTACCACCCGAGAGCGAACCGGCGGTGACGTCGATGCTCGGCGTACGCACGTCGTAGGCCTCGACGATGCGCTGCGTGTCGTCCTTCGCGGCCTTGGGCGTGAGGCGCCAGCCCTTGCTCGCCGGCTCCTGACGCTGGTGGCCGAGCATGCGGTTCTCCCACAGCGACGCGCCGAGAAGCAGGGCGTGGCGGTGACGGTCCTCGGGGATGTAGCCGATGCCGTTCTCACGGATGCGACGCGTGGGCCACGCCGTGATGTCGTCGTTCTCGACGACGACGGTGCCGGCGTCCGCGCGGCGCATGCCGAGGATCGTCTCGACGAGCTCGGCCTGGCCGTTGCCCTCGACACCTGCAATACCGAGCACCTCACCGGCGTGGATCGTGAGGTCGAGGTCGGACAGCAGCGCGGGGCCACCGGCCGGATCGGCGAGCGTGACGTCGGTGATCTGCATGACGACGCGGTCGGTGACCGTCGACTCCTGCGTCTCGGGCGTCGGCAGCTGCGAACCGACCATGAGCTCGGCGAGCTGTTTGCTCGTCACCGACGAGCTCTTGACGCGGTCGATCGTCGTACCGCGGCGGATGACGGTGATGTCGTCGGCGACGCCGCGCACCTCGTCGAGCTTGTGCGAGATGAACAGGACGGTGAGGCCCTCGGACTTCATCTCCTTGAGGTTGCCGAAGAGTTCGTCGACCTCCTGCGGCACGAGCACGGCCGTGGGCTCGTCGAGGATGAGGATCTTGGCGCCGCGGTAGAGAACCTTGAGGATCTCCACGCGCTGGCGGGCGCCGACGCCGAGGTCGGCGACCATCATCTCGGGGCGCACGCCGAGGCCGTAGGCGTCGGAGATGCGCTTGATCTCGTCACGGGCCTTGGAGCCGATGCCGTGCAGCTTCTCGGCGCCGAGGACGACGTTCTCGAGCACCGTGAGGTTGTCGGCCAGCATGAAGTGCTGGAACACCATGCCGACGCCGGCCTTGATGGCGTCCTTCGGCGAGGAGAAGGAGACCTCGTCGCCGTTGATGCGGATCGTGCCTTCGTCCGGCTTCTGCACGCCGTAAAGGATCTTCATGAGCGTCGACTTACCGGCACCGTTCTCGCCGACGATGGCGTGGATCGTGCCGCGCTCGACCTGCAGGTGCAGGTCCTTGTTGGCGACGACGCCGGGGAATCGCTTCGTGATGCCGTCGAGGTCGACGGCGAGGGCCCCGCTCGGGGGCGCCGTCACATCGGCGACGGCGATGCCGCTCACGCCGGTGGGCGCTTCGGGGGTGTCGGTGGTGTCGATGACGCACACTCCTGGTCAAACCGTCAAGGTCCGGCACGCAGGATACCCGCATGCCGGACCTTGAGCCGGTGTGGAACTACTTGGACGGGGTCGGGGAAACCTTGACCTTGCCGTCGACGATCTCCTTCTTGGCGTCGTCGACAGCCTTCTTCGCCTCGGCCGACAGGTGGTTGCCCGTCGTGGCCAGCGAGACGCCGTCCTCCTTGAGGCCGAACTCCTTGTTGCCGCCGGAGAACTTGTCGTCCTTGACGGAGCCCACGAAGTCCTCGACCGTGCCGGAGCAGTTCTTCATGGCGGAGGTGAGCACCGAGCCGGCGACGGACTTGTCGGCCGTCAGGGCCTGGTCGGAGTCGACACCGATGGCCCACTTGCCCGCGGAGTGCGCGGCCTGGATGACGCCGTCACCCGACTTGCCGGCAGCGGCGTAGACGATGTCGGCGCCCTTCTGGAACATCGAGTTGGCCGAGGCCTTGCCCTTGTCCGGAGCAGCGAAGCCGCTGAAGTCACCGGCCGGCGTGAGGTACGTCTTGTCGATCTTGATCTTCGGGTTGGCGTGCTTGGCGCCCGCGAAGTAACCGGCCTCGAACTTCTGGATCAGCGGAACGTTGACGCCACCGACGAAGCCGATGTGGCCCGTCTTGCTCATCTTCGCGGCGGCGACGCCGGCGAGGTAGGACGCCTCGTGCTCCTTGAAGGTGATCTGCTCGACGTTCGTGCCCTTGGAGTCGGGCGACGCGTCGTCGATGATGGCGAACTTCACGTTCGGGTACTTCTTGGCGACGGTGCCGATGGACTTGGCGTAGACGAAGCCGACCGCGACGATCGCCTTGTTGCCCGACGCTGCGAGCTGGCTGAGACGGTTCTCGCGAGCCTGGTCGTTCTCACCCTCGCCGGCCTCGGCGGTCGTGATCTTGAGGTTCGGGATCTTCTTCTTCGCCGCTTCCATACCCGCGTACGAGGCGTCGTTGAAGGAGTGGTCACCACGACCGCCCACGTCGAAGGCGATGGCGGCCTTGAACTCGGAACCCGAGGAACCGTTGCCGGAACCGCCGGCGGACTTGTCGTTCGAACCACAGGCGGCGAGGCCGGCCGTCATAGCGACGGCGGCAGCGATGGAAACAACCCGCTTCACGGGGCACTCCTTGGGTTAAGCGGCGCGAGGGCCGTCGAGCAGATCGGGCGTCGCAGTCACGACTGCCAACCCACCAAGCGTACCCGCGAGTCACAGGGACAATAAGGGCGGATGACGAGTGGTGACCTAACCGTTATCCACCGCCCGGATTCCTTCGTGTGATAAGTGCTCAGCGACGCACCGGAAGAGGTGGGTCGGCCACGATGAGCAGCGGCGCGGAAGCGTGCGGAACTCCGTCGTCCGACCCCTCCCCCGCAATCGGCCGCCCGGCCTCGAGGTCGTCGCGATGGATGGCAGCGCCCACGCGCTCGTCGAGAACCTCGACGAGCGGCTCGACGAGCGGCTCGGGAATGCGCCACAACCCGCGCAGGCGCAGGACGACGCCGGGCGCTTCGGGGGCCAGATCCGCGAGGCAGTCCGCGAGCGCGTCCCAGTTGTGCCCGAAGTGATCGGGAAGGCCGAGCTGTTGGGCGAGGGTGCGCATCAGCCCCTTCTTGTCGACGACGCCGTTCAACGTCACCTCGGCGAACGCCCACCCGGAGTCGGCGCAGATCGTTCGAAGTTCGTCGGCCGTCGGGCCCACGAGACCGCGCGGCACCCAGCCGCCACGCCCCGCCGTCACGAGGTCTCGCACCGCTGCGGTCGTCATCGCACGACCCTCCTGAACGTCTCGTAATGATCGTCCGTGTAATACATCGTGCCGTCCTTGCCCGTGACGATCCTGCGCGCCCCGCGGTCGGACGAGCCCGGGGTGCTCACCGTGTACTCGTGATACCAGCCGGACGCCTGGCGCGGAAGGATCCGTTCGCGATTGCCGAAGACGACGCCGTCACGGCGGTAGGGGTAGGGCCCACCGTCGTCGATGAGCGCCACCGTCTCTCGAGCCTGACGCGGCAGTTGCGACAGACGCACGGTGGCGAGGCCGTCCTCCCCACCCCTCGCCTGCGACGACGAGGGTGAAGAACTCGAGCCGTCCGACCCGCCCGAGGCGAAAGTGTCGCTGCCGTAGCTCTGCGCTGTGAACGGCGAGGGCACGGGCCCGGACGATCGGCCGTCATCCGAGCCACGCGAGAGCAACGCGATGGCGGCAATGAGGGCAAGCAGCAACAACGCGATGGTGGCGATGCGCTGACCGAGCCCTGCCTGTGGCAGTTTCGGGCGACTCAGCGCCACCATCTCCTCGTGTCGTCGAACGAGCGGATCAGCACCGGCTCAGAACACATCCTGCGGGACGTACTTGCCCCAGACCTCGCGCAGAGCATCGCTGACCTCGCCACCCGTGGCGCCGGCGACGTGGGCGTCACGCATGGGCCACAGGACGTTGTCGTTGCCCTGCGCGGCCTTCTGCATCTTCTCGAGGGCTGCGTCGACGACGCTCTGGTCACGGTTCTTGCGCAGCTGCGCAAGCCGCTCGCACTGCTCGGCTTCGATGGACGGGTCGACGCGAAGGGGCTCGTAGGGCTCCTCCTCGTCGAGCTGGTAGCGGTTGACGCCGACGACGACGCGCTCGCCGTGGTCGATCTGCAGCGCCACGTCGTAGGCGCTCTTCTCGATCTCGGTCTTCTGGAAGCCCTCTTCGATGGCCTTGACGGCGCCGCCCTTGTCCTCGACGGCCTGGATGAGCGCGAGCGCCTCCTCCTCGAGGTCGTTCGTCATCGACTCGACGACGTAACTGCCTGCGAACGGGTCGACGGTCTTCGTCACGTCGGTCTCGAACGCAAGGATCTGCTGGGTGCGCAGGGCGAGGCGGGCCGCCTTGGCCGTGGGCAGAGCGATGGCCTCGTCGTAGGAGTTGGTGTGCAGGCTCTGCGTACCGCCGAGCACGGCGCCGAGGCCCTGCAGCGCGACGCGCACGAGGTTGACCTCGGGCTGCTGCGCGGTGAGCTGCACGCCTGCCGTTTGGGTGTGGAAGCGCAGCATCTGCGACTTCGGGTTCTTCGAACCGAACTCCTCGCGCATGATGCGCGCCCACAGGCGCCTGGCCGCGCGGAACTTGGCGACCTCCTCGAGCAGCGTCGTGCGGGCGACGAAGAAGAACGACAGGCGCGGGGCGAAGTCGTCGACGTCGAGGCCGGCCGCGAGCGCGGCGCGCACGTACTCCTTGGCGTTGGCCAGGGTGAAGGCGATCTCCTGCGCGGGCGTCGCTCCCGCCTCGGCCATGTGGTATCCCGAGATGGAGATCGTGTTCCAGCGCGGAATCTCCTTGTGGCAGTACTCGAAGATGTTCGAGATGAGGCGCAGGGATTCGGCCGGCGGGTAGATGTACGTGCCGCGCGCGATGTACTCCTTGAGCACGTCGTTCTGGATCGTTCCGGTGAGCTTGGCTCCCGGGATGCCCTGACGTTCTGCGGCGAGCTGGTACATGAGCAGCAGGCTCGAGGCGGGCGCGTTGATCGTCATCGAGGTGGAGACCTCGTCGAGCGGCAGGCCGTCGAAGAGAACGAGCATGTCGTCGAGCGAGTCGATGGCGACGCCGACCTTGCCGACCTCACCGTGCGCGAGGGCGGCGTCCGAGTCGTAGCCCATCTGGGTCGGCAGGTCGAAGGCGACGGAGAGGCCGCCGGTGCCGTTGGCGACGAGCTCGTGGTAGCGCTGGTTGCTCTCCCGGGCGGTGCCGAAGCCGGCGTACTGGCGCATCGTCCAGGGGCGACCGGTGTACATCGAGGGGTACACGCCGCGGGTGAACGGGTACTCCCCCGGATTGCCGAGTCGTTCGTCGGCGTTGAACCCCGAAAGATCGTTCGCCGTGTACACGGGCTTGAGCCCGAGCCCCGACTCCGTCATCCGACTGCGATCCGTTGCGCCACTCATAGCCGCACCTTATCCGGCGGACCGGGCGCGAGGGTGCCGAAGCGATTGGCCCTGTGGAAGGTTCAGCCGCGGCGGGCTCGCGTGCGCAGGGCTTCGTTGAGATCACGCACGAGGCCCGGCCCCTTGTAGATGAAGCCGCTGTAGACCTGGAGCAGGTCGGCGCCGGAGTCCATGAGCGCGAGACCGTCGTCGGCGGACATGATGCCGCCGACCCCGATGATGGGCAGCTGAGTGCGGCTCGCGAGGAACCCGACGACCTCGCGGGCGCGACGCGTCAGCGGGGCGCCCGAGAGACCGCCGGCCTCGGACGCAAGGGTGAGGTCGGCGCGGGCGAGGCCGTCACGCGCGAGCGTCGTGTTCGTCGCAATGAGGCCGGAGACACCCGAGCCGTGGGCCACCTCGAGCACGTCCTCGAGGGCTTCCTCGGTGAGGTCGGGGGCGATCTTGACGAAGACGGGCGTGGGACGCGCGCCGCGTTCGGCCGCGAGGTTGCGCTCGCGCGCCGTGATCGACTGGAGCAGTTCGAGAAGCGGCGCCTTGTCCTGCAGGGTCCGCAGGCCGGGCGTGTTGGGGCTGGAGACATTGACGGCGAAGTAGTCGGCCAGGCCGCTGAGACGCCCGAGCGACGTGAGGTAGTCGCGTGTGGCTTCCTCGACGGGCGTCGTCTTCGTCTTGCCGAGGCTGACGCCGACGGGAATGGAGAGGTTGCCGCTCGAACGTGCGCGACGCAGTGTGGCCGCGAGCGCCTGGGAGCCGTCGTTGTTGAACCCCATGCGGTTGATGAGGCCGTGACTGGCCTTGAGGCGGAACAGGCGCGGCTGCGGGTTGCCCGGTTGCGCCTCGGCGGTGACGGTGCCGACCTCGACGTGGCCGAAGCCCAGCGCGCCCCAGGAGGTGACGGCGACGCCGTCCTTGTCGACGCCGGCGGCGAGGCCGACGCGGCCCGGAAAGCGGATCCCCGCGATCGTCACGGCGTCGTCGGGTGCGCCGAGGGCTGCTCCGACGACGTCGGCGATGAGCCCGGCGGCGGGCAGCGAACCGAACTGCGCCATCGCCTGGAGGGTCGCGTGGTGTGCGGCCTCGGCATCTCCCCCGCCGATGCGGAACAGGGCCGGGCGCATGGCGCGCTCGTACCCGTGGGTGAGGGTCGCTCGGCGGACGGCGTCGAGATCAAAGTTCATACGTTCATTGTCCCCGAACGGCCGCGTGTGGCTCCACTCGGTGGATCAGGTGAGGTCTTCGCGGCCCGTCAGCTTGAGCTGTTCGACGACCTGCTTGACGTCCTGCGCCCGCTCGCGGGTGGTGACGAGCACGGCGTCGACGGTGTCGACGACGACGATGTCCTCGAGGCCCATGGCGACGACGGTTCGACCGGAGCGTGGAGCCACGACGCCCGTCGCGTCCTGCATGACGACGAGTTCGCTCTCACCGAGCACCTTGACGCCGGGCGCCTCCGCCGATTCGACGAGCAGCGACGCGAGGGACGCGAAGTCGCCGACATCGTCCCAGGAGAAATCTCCCGGAACGGTGGCAACGCGACCGTCGACGGCGGCGGGCTCGGCGATGGCGTTGTCGATGGCGATCTTCGTCAGGCGCGGCCACAGTTCGGCGAGGCGGAAGGGGTTGGCGGCGATGATCCGCAGGTACTCGGCCAGGCGGGGCTGGTAATCCTCGATCATCTGCATGAGCGTCGCTGCCTTGACCACGAACATGCCGGCGTTCCAGGAGTACTCTCCGACGGCGACGTACGCCTGCGCGGTGGGGCCGTCTGGCTTCTCGACGAAGGCCTTGACGATCGTCGCGTCGGGGGCGCCTTCGATGCGCAGGTTGGCGCCCGCCCGGATGTAGCCGAATCCGGTGGACGGGTAGGTGGGCTTGATGGCGACCGTGACGAGGTAGTCGTGGCGCGCCACCTCCACGGCTTGGCGCACGGTGGCCTCGAAGATGTCGGTGCCGCCGACGACCTGGTCGGCGGCGAACGAGCCGAGAACCGCGTCGGGGTCGCGCTGGGCGAGGATGGCCGCGGCGAGCCCGATGGCGGGCATCGATTCGCGCGGGCTGGGCTCGACGAGCAGGTCGTCGTCACCGAGTTCGCTGAGTTGCTCGCGCACGGCCTCGGCGTGCGCCGCACCGGTCACGATGAGCAGGTTGTTGCCGCACAGCGGCTTGAGGCGGTCGACCGTGCCCTGAAGGAGCGAGCGACCCGAGCCCGTGAGGTCGTGCAGGAACTTGGGCGAGTTGGCCCGCGAGAGGGGCCACAGGCGCGTGCCGGAGCCCCCGGCAGGAATGACGCCCCAGAAACCTGGAATCGGACCGTGCTGCGCTTCGTGCATGGGCCTAACGGTAATGGACTCGGCATAGAACCCCGCTTCAGGCCTACCGATGAGCTCAGGCGGGTTCACGTGCCGATCACCTTCCGGTGCGCTCATCGTTCATCCCTTCGCCAAGCACGCGCCACGTCACAGGGCTGTCATGAGCATGTGCGCATCGCCATCGTGACCGAGTCGTTCCTTCCCACCCTCAACGGCGTCACCACGAGTGTCTGCCGGGTGCTCGACTGCCTCGCTGCTCAGGGTGGCCACGAGGTGCTCGTCGTGTGCCCCGGCCCTGCGCCGTCGAACTATCTCGGGTTCGCCGTGAAGACGGTGCCGAGCGTCACCGTCCGCGCGTTCCGCGTGGGCTTGCCGACGAAGCAACTCGAGCAGATCCTGCTGCAGTTCGCACCTGATGTCGTTCACGCCGCCTCGCCGTTCGGGCTCGGCGCCCGCGCGCTCGCCGCTGCACGCAACCTCGCGATCCCGAGTGTGGCGATCTACCAGACGGACATGCCGAGCTACGTCGCCCAGCACGGTGGCGTGCTGGGCGACTTCGCGCACCGCACGTCGTGGCGCTGGGTGCGTCACCTCCACTCGTTGGCGGATCTGACGCTCGCGCCGAGCAGCGCAGCCACTGCCGAGTTGGCAGAACACGGCGTACCGCGCGTTGCCCTGTGGGGTCGCGGGGTCGACACGACGCAGTTCGACGCCACGCTCAAGACCGACCCCCAGGTGCTCGCCCTGCGTGAACGACTCGCGCCCAACGGCGAGGTAATCGTGGGTTACGTGGGTCGACTCGCGCCGGAGAAGGAACTGCACCGCCTCGAGGAGATCGCCGACCTTCCTGACATCAGCATCGCGATCGTCGGCGAGGGCCCGGATCGCGACGACCTCGAGCGCCTCCTGCCGAACGCACACTTCCTCGGCCGCCAGGAGGGTGCGACGTTGGCGCGCAGCTACGCGAGCTTCGACGTCTTCGTCCACACCGGCACGAAGGAAACCTTCGGTCAGACGCTGCAGGAGGCGATGGCGAGCGGGCTGCCCGTGGTGGCACCGGCGGCCGGCGGGCCGCTCGACATCGTCAAGCCCGGTGTGACCGGCCTACTCTTCGACCCGAGCACGCCCGGCGCGCTGCGCCGCAGCGTCGGCTCGCTCGTCGCCGACGAGGCGATGCGCGAGCGCATGGGCGCCTCCGCGGTCCGCAAGGTCGCCGACCGCTCGTGGGCCGGCACGACGAACAAGCTGCTCGACTACTACGACCACGTCACCCGCCCCGCGTGGGCCCGCGCGGCCTGACCCTAGGACTGCCCATGGGGGGCCAACTGGGCTGTTACCGGTCTGGGCGAGATCCGCCTAGCCTCGAGCGGGCCGATGCTCAACGACGAATCGGGCGCCCGAGACTCAACATCCCCAACGCCTTGGCATGAGCCAAGGACGTCACGACGGCACGAGCTCCAGCAGAACGCGACACACCACCCCGCTTCAGGGCACCCAGAAGTCCACTCCGAAGGTTGAAAACGAGCTCACGCCGGAAGTACCTCCAAGAGAGCCGCCCCGGAAAGACATCCGGATGCTTCGACCAGACGAGAATCTCGGTCTGCGCAGAACTGAAAACCTTGCGAAAACGCTTGGTCGGGCTTGCAGTCCCACGTGCATGGATAACCATCTCTGGGCATCCGACGATTCGGTAGCCGGACTTCCGCAGACGTATCGAGAGTTCGGAGTCATCCATTCCATACCCGGCCAGGTCCTCGTCGAATCCACCAACCGATTCGAGCACACTACGACGAACTGCAAAATTGCAGGACTCCACGATGGGGAGGTCTGAGTAAACCGTGGGATTCATTACGCGTGGTTCCGCTTCTGCCGTGCCCGCCGGGACGAGCTCGCGAATCAACCCCATCAGCGCTCCGTGCTCGGACAGCCCAGAGGCTGCTGCGTTCAGCCATCCAGGCTGCACGATGTCATCCTGATCGCAGTAGACCAAGCGATCCGCGCGCGCTTCGTCGGCAGCCAGGTTGCGAACATAGGGAATGTTTCCGGGCTTGGCACTACCATCCACAACCGTCAACCGCGTCGGGAAGGACGTCGAGGCCTCACGGAGATACTCAACGGTGTCATCGGTCGATCCGTTGTCCACGACGACGTACTCCCAGGGAAAATCGCTCTCCTGGGATGCCAGCGACGCCAGGAGGCTGGGGAGGTAGGGGCGCCCGTTGTAGGTCACGGTAAGGACACTGATCAAGGGCTCACCACAGGGCTGTTCCACTCGGACATCCTATTCGTGCCGAACTAGTCGGATCTGTCGCACTCGTAGCCACCGGCCCACGCCCCATATCTCGACAGGTGGCGTCGGCGACGCGATTTGCCGCCCGCATGCTCGTCCTACGTCCGGCCCTCGAGCCAGTCACACGGCAATGCTGATGACCACTCCTTCTCTGCTGTCTGTGGTGTGAACTCGACGGTCACCTTGTCACCGCCGCCAAACTGGCAAGCCTGCTTAGCCCGCTCGACCGTCGTCGGCCAGTCGCTTCCCTCCACGTTGCGGTGGTCACCTCGAAGGCTCATCCCGAAGGCTCCGACGAAGGCGACGGCTGCAAGAACGGCGATTCGGCGCCCCGATCCGGCGAGCAAGCGCCCGCCTGCCCGCATGCCTGCCATACCAAGTAGAACCGCCGGCGCAAGCGAACACCGAGAGGGCTGACCGACGGCCCACCACCTATCCACGAGGTGCAACGATGGCTCAGCGAATGCCAAAGCCCCGAGAAGCAGATACAACCCCGCTCCGAGGAACTGGGCCACCAACCGGTCCCCTCCACGCCACAGCAAGTAAAGCGGAAGAATTGCCGCGACTAGGACAAGAGGGAATGCCACGAGCTTGGACATCACCTGCGTTCCAATGACGCCGTACTGGCTCGCCATGACTCCACGCACGAGGAGCTGCGAGAGGAACTCCACGGGCATCGACAGCCAAGCCCCAAGGAAGCTGGACCGGGCCGTCGACTCAAGCATCGCAAAGTGCAACCAGCAGCTGCGAGTGCCGATGCCGGCACAGCACGAGCTGGTCTACGCCCCCTCCACAACGCAACCAGCGCAAACGGCGCCATTGTGATGGCAAGGGGATCGCTGAGTGCACACAACGCCGCTGTGAGTGCCCCGGCGAAAGCTCGGGCACCGCTCAACCGACCGACGAACAGGACAACCACCATCGCGTCGCCGAACCACCGCACATTGGTGAGATTGCCCAAAACCTCGTGGGATCCGGCCGGAACGATGACGAACAAAGACGCCATCGCAGCAGACATCCGTACGGGAATGCCTCGGGAGCGAAGCACCCAATAGGTCAAGCAGGCCATCCACACCCGGACGAGAGCAACGAGGAGCCCGACGACGATCGGATAGGCGGCAGCCGGAAACTGGAGAGCAATGGCCGCAAGGAGCCGCGGCAAGACATGCAGGTAGCCCGTGTATCGCTCGAACACCGCTTTCCAACCGAGATGGAGCCCATCGGCGAGGAAGATATAGCCGTCCTCCTTGTGCACGTGCAGGAGCTGCCAGCCCACGAGCCTGGGTGCAACAAGAAATCCAACAGCAAGCACAAGCGTTACAACAACAAGACATCTCGGGAGCCCCTGCCGCGAACGCAAACCAACCTGTCGGCCAATCGGCTCCGCGTCGCGATCATCTATGGACACGAACCAATACGATACGCGGCCGCCGGGAACTGTGGCCTAAATCGTCGAAGGCCCCCACCGGCATCGCGGTAGGGGCCTTAGACGAGGGGTCCAAGGACGTCAGTGACGAACCTTGGCCGAACGGAAGTCCTTGTTCAGCTGGCTGATGACGTCGAGCGGGATCTCCTTCGGGCACGCCGCGGCGCACTCGCCGATGTTCGTGCAACCGCCGAAGCCCTCGTGGTCGTGCTGGTTGACCATCGACACGACGCGGGCGTCGCGCTCGGGCTGGCCCTGCGGCAGCTCGCCCAGGTGCGTGATCTTGGCACCCATGAAGAGCATTCCCGATGCGTTCGGGCAGGCCGCGACGCACGCGCCACAGCCGATGCACTTCGCGGTGTCGAACGCGCGGTCGGCCTGCGGCTTCGGCACGGGCACGGAGTGCGCCTCGGGGGCCGCACCCGTGTTGACCGAGATGTAACCACCGGCCTGAATGATGCGGTCGAAGGCGCTGCGGTCGACGACGAGGTCACGCACGACCGGGAACGCGTCCGCGCGCCACGGCTCGATGGTGATCTCCTCACCGTCACTGAACGACCGCATGTGCAGCTGGCACGTGGTGGTGACCTCGGGGCCGTGGGCCATGCCGGAGATCATCATTCCGCACGTGCCACAGATGCCTTCGCGGCAGTCGGAGTCGAACGCGATCGGCTCCTTGTTCTCGGCCTGCAGCTGCTCGTTGAGCACGTCGAGCATCTCGAGGAACGACATGTCCTCGCTGATGTCGGAGACCTTGTAGGTCTCGAAACGCCCGGCGGCAGCTGCGTTGTCCTGACGCCAGATCTTGAGAGTGAGGTTCACTTGTAGCTCCGCTGCTTCAGTTCGATGAACTTGTAGACGAGGTCTTCCTTGTGCAGGACGGGGTGCTGCGGGGCACCGTCGGAGTCGTCTCCGTTCATGCCCGCGTACTCCCAGGCCGCGACGTAGGCGAACTCGTCGTCGTGACGCAGCGCCTCTCCGTCCTCGGTCTGGCTCTCCGCGCGGAAGTGACCACCACAGGATTCGCGGCGGTGCAGCGCGTCGATGCACATGAGTTCGCCCAGCTCGATGAAGTCGGCCACACGCCCGGCCTTCTCGAGCGACTGGTTGAGGGTGTCGGCGGCGCCGAGCACCTTGACGTTGCTCCAGAACTCCTTCTTGAGGTCACGGATGAGGCCGATGGCCTTCGTCAGGCCCTCCTCCGTGCGCTCCATGCCGCAGTACTCCCACATGATGCGACCGAGCTCCTTGTGGAAGCTGTCGACCGTGCGCTCACCGTTGATGGAGAGGAACTTCTGGATGCGGTCCTCGACGGCGCGACGTGCCTCGAGCACGGCCGGGTCGTCGTCCGTGATCGGCTCGAACGGGCCGTCGGCGAGGTAGTTGCGGATCGTGTTCGGCAGGACGAAGTAGCCGTCCGCGAGGCACTGCATGAGCGAGCTCGCACCGAGACGGTTGGCACCGTGGTCGGAGAAGTTCGCCTCACCCGTGCAGTACAGGCCGGTGATCGACGTCTGCAGGTCGTAGTCGACCCACAGGCCACCCATCGTGTAGTGCACGGCCGGGTAGATACGCATCGGCGTCTTGTACGGGTCCTCACCCGTGATACGCGCGTACATGTCGAACAGGTTGCCGTACTTCTCCTTGACGGCGGCCTCACCCATGCGCTCCATGGCGGCCGTGAAGTCGAGGTAGACACCGCGTCGCATCTGACGCTTGTTGCCGTGCTCGTCGACCTCGTCGACGAGCGGGCCGACGCCGCGGCCCTCGTCGCACATGTTCTTCGCCTGACGGGAGGCGATGTCACGCGGCACGAGGTTTCCGAAGGCCGGGTAGATGCGCTCGAGGTAGTAGTCGCGCGCGTCCTCGGGGATGTCGCGCGGGTCCTTGTCGCAGTCGGCCTCGTTCTTCGGCACCCAGATGCGACCGTCGTTACGCAGCGACTCCGACATCAGCGTCAGCTTCGACTGGTGGTCGCCGGAGACGGGGATGCAGGTGGGGTGGATCTGCGTGTAGCAGGGGTTGCCGAAGTAGGCGCCCTTGCGGTGCGCGCGCCACGGAGCCGTGATGTTGCAGCCCATCGCGTTGGTCGACAGGAAGAACACGTTGCCGTAACCACCGGTGGCGAGCACGACGACGTCGGCCAGGTGCGTCTCGATCTCACCGGTGACCATGTCGCGCGCCACGATGCCGCGCGCACGGCCGTCCTTGATGATGACCTCGAGCATCTCGTGGCGCTTGTACTCCTTGACGGTGCCCTTGGCGACCTGGCGCTCCATGGCCTGGTAGGCGCCGATGAGCAGCTGCTGGCCGGTCTGGCCGGCGGCGTAGAAGGTACGCGCCACCTGCACACCACCGAACGAGCGGTTGTCGAGCAGGCCGCCGTACTCGCGAGCGAACGGAACACCCTGCGCGACGCACTGGTCGATGATGTTCGTGCTCACCTCGGCGAGGCGGTAGACGTTGGTCTCGCGGCTGCGGTAGTCGCCGCCCTTGACCGTGTCGTAGAAGAGGCGGTATGTGGAGTCGCCGTCGTCGTTGTAGTTCTTCGCGGCGTTGATACCACCCTGCGCGGCGATCGAGTGCGCGCGTCGGGCCGAGTCCTGGTAGAAGAACGTCTTGATGTTGTAGCCGGCCTCGCCCATCGTGGCGGCGGCCGACGCACCGGCGAGGCCGGTGCCGACGATGATGACGTTCAGCTTGCGGCGGTTGGCCGGGTTGACGAGCTTGTTGGCGAACTTGTGCTGCGTCCACATCTGCGCGATGTCGACGTCGGGTGCCTTCGTGTCGCGGATCGGCGCGCCCTCGGTGAAGAAGGCCGCGGCATCGTTGCGACGGTCGGAGGTAGCAGTCTGAGTCTGCTCATCCATGGGAGTACTCATGTCTGTCGTGTGCTCCTAGCTCAGATGATGCCGAAGAGGATGGCGAGCGGCGGAATGAGGAAGCCGACGACCAGGATCACTGCGAGGGCGATGGCGATGGTCTTGGCATTCCTGCGGGCCGACGGGGTGCTCGTGTAACCCAGCGTCTGCGAGGCGCTCCAGAAGCCGTGCATGACGTGCATGCCGAGGGCCACCATCGCGAGGACGTAGATGAGGGCGACCCACCACAGCTGGAAGCTGTCGTGCACGAGTCGGTAGGGGTTCTCGGTCGTACCACCGTCGAAGTTCACCTTGGGGAGGGTGAACTGGATGAGGTGGAAGACCACGAACAGCAGGAGGAAGAGCCCGCCCCAGCGCATCGTCGGCGCGGAGATGCCCTCGATGCCGCCCACGCCGGACTTCTTCACGGCGTACCGCTGCGAACGGGCCTTGCCCGAGCGCTGCCAGAGCTTGACAGCCGAGTACACGTGCGCGACGAGCGCGAGCACGAGGAGCACCTCGGCGAGGATGAGTGCGCCACGGTGCGGGAGCATCGGCTCACCGATCGTGCGCAGGTGATGGGCGTATTCGTTGAACGCGCTCTCGCCCGCAAGGAGCTTGAGGTTGCCGTACATATGCCCGAGGACGAAGAGCACAAAGAAGATTCCCGAACCCGCCATGAGGGTCTTCAGGAAGATGGTGCTCCCAGCCTTGCCGGTCCGCTTCGCGGGGAGAGTATTCGTTGCCACGCAGGGCACTTTACGCCCCTGAAACACGCCGGGGACGGCCGGGGTTCCCACCGCAAGCAAATTGTGACCCATTCCACTGATCGGTGAGTGAGCCACGAAGAGGCTGAAAGAACCCTGGGAGTGGATCAGCCCTCGAGGGCGAATCGCTCCACCGGGGCCCACACGCCGTCCTCGTCCTGCAGGTAGAGGTGGAAAGCGTCGACGACGAAGCTCGCTTCGAAGTGCTTGTTCTCCTCGAACGCCCGGTCCAGGGCGTCCTCGTCGAGGTGGTGGGCGATCGTGACGTGCGGGTGGTAGCGGAACTCGAGTGGACGCTCGACAGGGCCGCTGCGCACTGCGGCTTCGAGCAGCTCGCAACTGCTGACGCCCTGCGCGAGTTGGACGAAGACCACCGGGGAGACGGGCCGGAACGTGCCCGTGCCACGAAGGATCATCTCGAACGGCTCGGTGCGCGCAGCCACGTCACGCAGGTGGGCCGAGAGCGCCTCGAGGGTCGTTTCGCCCTGCTCCCCCAGGTCCGTCGGGGGCATGAGCGTGACGTGCGGCGGGACTGCGTCGGCCTGCGGGTCGCCAACGTCCCGGCGCATCTGCTGCAGCGCCGAGAAGTACGGCTCCGGGACGGCGATCGAGACGCCGACGGTCTTCACGACCTCGCTCCTCAGCGGGCTGCCGGGACGAGCCCGACTGCGTCGTACGCCCTGGCGAGCGTGGCCGAGGCAACCTCACGTGCGCGCTCGGCGCCCTGCGCGAGCACACGGTCGAGCTCCGCCCGGTCATCCATGTACGTGAGGTAACGCTCGCGGAACGGGCCCTGCACCGACGTGACCACGTCGGCGACCTCACCCTTGAGTGCGCCGTACTTGTTCTCACCGGCGAAGCGCTCGACGAGGACGTCGATGCTCTCGCCCGAGAGCGCCGAGTGGATGCGCAGGAGGTTGGCGATGCCCGGCTTGTTCTCCGGGTCGAACGCGACGTTGTTGTCGAGGTCGGTCACCGCGGAGTTGATCTTCTTGAGGTTGACCTTGGGCTCGTCGAGCATGCTGATCGAGGCCTTGGGGTCCTCGTCCGACTTGCTCATCTTCTTCGTCGGATCCTGCAGCGACATCACCTTGGCCGTGCCCTCGGGGATGTACGGCTCCGGCACGACGAAGGTCTCACCGAAGCGCGAGTTGAAGCGCTGCGCGAGGTTGCGGGTGAGCTCGAGGTGCTGACGCTGGTCCTCACCGACCGGCACGGCCTGGGCGTCGTACAGCAGGATGTCGGCAGCCATGAGCATGGGGTAGGTGAGCAGACCGACGGAGATCTTGTCCTGCCCCCGCTTGGCCATCTTGTCCTTGAACTGCGTCATGCGGGCCGCCTCGCCGTACCCGGTGATGCAGTTCATCACCCACGCCAGTTCGGCGTGTTCGCGCACGTGACTCTGGATGAAGACCGCCGAGCGCTCAGGGTCGACTCCCCCGGCGAGGAACTGAGCGGCTGTGGCGTAGCTGCGCTCACGCAGCTTGGCGGGCTCGGGGCCGGCCTCGAGCGCGTGCAGATCGACGACACAGAAGTACGGCGTGTAGTTCTGCTGCAACGTCACCCAGTTGACCTGCGCCCCGAGGTAGTTACCGAGGTGCAGCGAATCTGACGTGGGCTGCATTCCGGACAGGATGTGCGGGCGTTCCTGGCCCGCCACGAGGGGCGAGGTGTTCTCGGACATGGCGCCATTCTGACACTCGCCGTGAGCGCTGTCGCATCCGAGCAGTGTCGGCAACGGTGTGCGGGCGGATCGCCGGGCGTTCGACTATGTTGGGATCTGTTGGGTCACCCCCGGTTCCAGGGGCACGAGGAGGTCGCATGCTGGCACGCCAACGCCAAGAAGCCATCCTGCGCGGCATTGAGGACGACGGTGGCGTCCGCGTCAGTGAACTCGTCGAGAAGCTCGGTGTCTCCGACATGACGGTGCGCCGCGACATCGAGTTCCTCGCCGGCAAGGGCCTCGTCCTCAAGGTGCACGGCGGCGCCACCGCGATCGGTGACCACACGATCGACGAACCGGGCTTCTCCGTGAAGTCGGCGATGAATCCCGTCCAGAAGTCCGAGATCGCCCGCACTGCGGCGAGCCTCATCGGCCACGGGCAGACCGTCGCGGTGAGCGCCGGAACGACCGCCTATGCCGTCGCCGTCGAGCTGCGCCCGGTCAAACGACTCACCGTCGTGACGAACTCGCCTCGGGTCGCCGAGCTCCTCTACGACCCCTCGCGTGAGGACCAGACCGTCGTTCTCACCGGCGGTGTGCGTACTCCCTCGGATGCTCTCGCCGGCCCCGTGGCCAACCGAGTGCTGGCGGACATGCACGTCGACACCCTCATCCTCGGCATCCACGGCATCGATCTCGACGCCGGCCTCACCACCCCGAACCTCCTCGAAGCCGAGACGAACCGCCTGCTCATCGCGGCGGCCAAGCGCATCATCGTCGTGGCCGACCACTCGAAGTGGGGCGTGATCGGCCTGTGCACCGTCGGTTCGCTCGACCAGGTGGACGTCCTCGTCACGGACGCCGAGTTGGACGTCGAGGCTCGTCGTCTCGTGAGCGACAAGGTCGGGCAACTCATCGTCGCCCAGTGATCCGCTACGTGGCGCCGCACTTCGTGCGGCTGGACGGCGGCCTCAGCGGCGGTTCAACCCGTTTATCCTGAGCGGGTATGTATGACTCTTCACCTCGCCGGCGGCAGCGCCCGCGGCACCAGGAGCTCGTGTGACTGCCCTTGATCTCGTGCGCATCATGCGCGCCAACCTCAAACTGCTCGTTCTCGCTGCCTTGATCGGCACGCTGCTCGCTGCGGGTTACACCCTGACGCGCCCGACGCTCTATTCCGCCAGCTCAACGGCACAGGTCATCGCGGGAAACTCGATCGACGCCAATTCCGCCGTGCTGTCGCAGCAGCTGTCGACGGGCCGCGCCGGCTACTACGCACAGCTCGCGAGCAGTTCGGGTGTGGCGAACCGCATCGCCGAGGAGTCGAAGGGCAGCCTGCGCGCCGGCGAGTTCTCGGTGGTCGGAGCCTCCAGCGAGGGGTCTGCGACCCTCACCTTGACCGCGTCGGCGGCGACGCCCGCCAAGGCTCAACGCGCCGCCGACCTGGCACGCACAGCGCTCGCCGACGAGGCCAAGTACCTCGAGACGGTCGGCACGGAGGCCAAGACATCGGTCTACCGCGTCTTCCCCCTGACCGCGGCGGCCCGCCCCTCCGCCCCGTCGTCACCGAACTGGAAGCGTAACCTCATGGCAGGCGCTGCCATCGGTCTGCTCGCAGGGATCGTCCTCGTCGTTCTGCGCAAGCAACTCGACTCGCGCATCCGCCACACGAGCGAGGTCGAGAAGCTCACGGGCTCCGGTGTGCTCGGTGTCATCCCGAAGGCGCCGTCGCTCCAGTCGAAGCGTCGCGGTGGTCTCGGTGAACTCGGCACGACCGCCGAGGCGTTCCGCATGCTGCGCACGAACCTGCGGTACATCTCCACCGAACGTCCGCCGCGCTCACTCGTCATCACGTCGGCGATGCAGGGCGAAGGCAAATCGACGGTCGCGGCCAACCTGGCCCGCGTGCTCTCCGCAGCCGGCCAGAGCGTGGTGCTCGTCGACACCGACCTTCGTCGTCCCACCGTCCACGAGACGTTCGAGCTCGAGAACCTCGTCGGTCTCACCGAGGTGCTCACCGGTCAGGCGCCGCTCGCATCGGCGATCCAGCAGGGCGACCACAAGAACCTCGCCGTGATCACCTCCGGCCGCGTGCCCCCGAACCCCTCGGAACTGCTCGGCTCGCGCCGTATGAGCGCGGTCATCGAAGCCCTGGGCGAGGAGTACTTCGTCGTGCTCGATGCTCCCCCGCTACTACCCGTCACCGACGCCGGCCTCCTCGCCGTCGCCGCCGACGGTGCCGCCGTCGTGTACCAGCACGGCCGCACGCACCGCGAGCAGGTCGGACTGTGCGCCAAGATTCTCGAGCAGGTCGGCGCGCACTACTACGGCTCCATCCTCAACATGACCCCGCCCAAGCAGATGGGCAGCACGATCTACGGCTACGGCGCCGGCAACTACGGCGGCGCCACTTACGGTTACGGCTACGGCAGCAGCGAGGATCCTTCGGCGGCCACGGCGCCCACCCCGTCCCCCGAGGTCCGCGACCTGACTCTGACGGAGGGACGATCGCCCGCGGATCTGCCGGGCAAGGAGGACGCTGCACGTCTGAGGCAGCCTGCTCCTCAGGCCCCGACGCCACCTGCACCCGCGACTGCGGTTCGCGCTCCGAGCGCCCCTTCCCGAGCGGGAGCCTCCGAGGCGTCCGGGCCGAATGTCGCTCCGCATGCTCGGGAGTTCGGGGAGGCACCCAGCCCCCAGGGGCCCCGCACCCGCCGCGCCCGACGTCGAGCGGATCTCGGCGAGTGACCAGTTCTGCGCCGAGCGTCATCATGAATTGAGGGAGCGGACACCGAACCGGTGTCCGCTCCTTCAGTTTCAGGGCCCCTGTTGTCGGCCCAACCGTGCCGGCTCGGGATGTCGGTCTCAGCTCGTGCCTTACCCGCGTTCGTTCATCATCTCGTCGATGACGGCGTCGAGCTTCGCGTGGAAGTGCGCCTCACCGAAGCCGGCCGCATGGTCGATGATCTCGTCGGCGTCCCAATCGTGGGCCTCGATCTCGTCGAGCGCTCTGGCGATGTCGGCCGCACGCGCTTCGTCGAAGAACACCCCGGATCGTCCTTCGACGACGCTGTCGAGGTAGCCGCCGGCGCGGAGCGCCGCGACGGGCTTACCGAAGACCCCGGCTTCGAGGGGCGTGAGCCCGAAGTCCTCGAAGGACGGCGCGATAACCGCGCGCGCGTGCCGGTAGGCCCAGCGCAGCTGACGGTCTCCCACGTTGGAGACGATGCGGACGTTGTCGGGGGCCTGCGCCTGCAACTGCGCGTCGAGCGGCCCGGCGCCGACGATGAGGAGTTTGTGGTCACGTTCGCGTACGGCCTCGATGGCCTGGTCGAGGTTCTTGTAGGGCATGAGGCGCGAGACAACCAGGTAGTACCCGTCGGCCACCCACTCCTCGATGTCAGGAAGCGGCTCCAGCAGCCCGTCCGGGCTCACGCCGAAGGGCGGGAAGACCACCTCGGCGTCGAAGCCGTAGGCATTCTTGATTCGCTCCGCGATGACCGTCGAGTTCGCCAGGTACCGATCAGCGCCGGCAGCGGCGCGCTTGTCCCACCGCAACAGCGCCGGGGTGAGAGCCGCAAGGATCCACCCGATGAGGGAGCGATGGGCGTCGGCACCGAGGTACTCGTCGCTGCGGTAGAGCCAACGGGCCGGCGAGTGGCAGTAGACCAGCTTCTGCCCCGTGTTCCGGAAGCCGTGCGCCCAACCGCTCGAGGAGGCCACGAGGACGTCCGCGTCGACGCGGACGCGACTCGATGCCCACGCGAGCAACGGCAGCGCCGCGCGGTGGTGAGTGCGCAGGAACCGGATGCGGTTCAGGGGCGACGTGACGATCGTGACGTCACGAAACTCCGGATACGTCGTCTCGGCGTTGTAGAGCGTCGTGTAGAGGACCGCGTCGGGAAACATCCGTGTGAGAGCGAGCACGACACGCTCCGCTCCCCCGCGCTGGGTGATGTAGTCGTGCGCGATCGCGATACGAGGGTTGGTCATACGGCCTCCAAGGCTGCAGCAACGGCAGCCGCCGGCTGCACCTTCGGCTGCTGCCAGCCTGTCGTCGGTGGTTCCCCCCACTGTGCAAGGCCATATCGTGCCCAGCAGTCACGCACCCACGTCGGTGGGTTCGGGTGCGTCACCCAGGCGGGGAGGCCGCGCGTGGCGGCCTCGAGAGTGCCCGTCGAGAAGATCGAGACGACCGGGCGTCGCATCTCGACGAGCAGGAGCCCGCTCGTCTCGAACGTAACACCGCGCTTGCGCATGACGCGATGGAGCGCTCGCGAGACGAGGTCCTTCTCGTTCGGGTGCGGGCGGTAGTCGCTCTCGACCTCGCGGGCAAAGCGAAGGTAGGTGGCGAGAGCCTCACGCCGCCCCAACTCGGTGCCGTGCAGCTGGCCCAGGACGACGGGACGTTCGTCCTCGACATCAAGGGTCGGTGCGGCCGCTGCCTGCCAGAGCAGTTCGGAGCCGACGACGTCGACGGTCACGTCGGGGCGCCGATGGGTCCACACCTCGGCGTCGGCGTCGCACCACGCCAGAACCCGAGCGCCCGTAGAGGCTGGTGGCGACCAGGGCGTGAGCAGGCCGTGCTGAACGAGGAAGAACGGGACATCTCGCTCGAGCGCCCAGGTCTGGATCTGCTCGCTGAGGGGCAGGTACGCACCGAGGGAGGCCACGGCTCGAATCGTCTTCGGCAGCATGTCCGCAGTCGTGAAGTCGAGGTCCTCACCCGCGTAGGCCGCAGGGATCTCGATGCCCGCGGGGGCCAGACATGCCGTCGTGCTGGGATTGAGGAAACGCAACGGCTCTCGTATTGCGTGGTCATAACTCGGGGTCGACTTGTCGAGGACGACGAGCACGCGCGGATCATCGGGGAGATACAGGCGCGCCGCGAGACCAGCCGAAAAGTTGGATGGCCGTGCAGTATTTTTCAGGCGTCGCATTCCGCGTTCGACGCGGCGCTGAGAATCGGACCACCTGCGCCACTCGTGCAAGTCCTCGTGTTGCAGGGTCACCCCAGCATTCTACGCCCCAACGGACGTCGGCACTACCGCCCAGTTCGGACGTGCCGCGGACCGCACCCGCATACTGAACGCGTGATTTCGCCGCCGTCGCGCCCAGACGTCCTCACCGAGGCCCCGACGCTCGTTCTTTCGCCGCACCTCGACGATGCCCTTCTCAGCGCGAGCACCTTCGCGCTCGGCCCCCCGTGCGACGTGTGGACGGTGTTCGCCGGTCGCCCCGATCCGCCGCGCAGGACGGATTGGGACGTAGCGTGCGGCTTCCCCGACTCGGACGCCACGATGACCGCCAGGCTTGCGGAGGACATCGCAGCGTTTGCGGGAACGCCCGCGCGCGTTCGCCGGCTCGACGCCTGGGACGGCGCGTACGTCGAGCGCGACGTACGAGCCAGGCAGCTGGGCGAGGTTCGAGCCCAGATCGAGGAATGGCTGGACACGCAGGCGCGGGACGCGGTCCTCCTGGCGCCTGCCGGCGCCGGCGTCGAGGTGCCCGATGCTCCGTGGGCTGGTCTGCAGCGACGCGGCGGCCGCAGACGCTTGAGTGTCGCCGCCTCGGTCGGCAGCAACGGCAACGGCGAGGAGCACCCACCCCTCGAGCCGACGACGGCGGGGACGGCACAGGCACGCGGCGCCGGCGCGACGCGCCTCGTGAGGTCAGCGGCGCGGACGGTTGGCCGACTGCCTCTCGCCCTGGCGGGACGGGCTCTGCACGCCGAGTACACGCTCCGTCGTCGCCGCGCGACCGCTGGGGGCCGCCTGGCGCCGAACCCCGACCATCTCGCGCTGCGCGACCTCGCCCTGGCCATCGCGGCGGAGCGCCCCGACACCCAGGTCGTGCTCTACGAGGAGTTGCCGTACCTGTGGCACGGCTCCGCGGACGACGCCGTCGCAGAACTCTGCGACAGTCGCGACCTCGTCTCCACGCCCTGGAGCGAGCAGGTCGACACGGACGCCAAGTTCGCCCGCCTGCGCGCATACACGTCCCAGATGCCGGTGATGGACACCGCCGGCCGTCTGCTCGCCGCGAGGCATCTCCCGACACGAGAGCGTTACTGGCTGCTCACACCGTCGTCGAGGCCGACGCCGAGCTGAGGTGTGACCGGTCGGCGGAGCACGCGAAAGGTCAGCATGCCGACGGCCTGGCCGAGACGCAGCCCGGTGCGGGAGGCCACCGCGCGTCGGACCTCACCGTCGGTTCCCGGCAGTGCAGCCCTGGCGGCGAGGACCGGCATCTTCGAGAGGTCGATGAACCAGTTGGGGTCGCGCAGATGTGGCGACGCCGACCACAGCGCGTGGCGCGCGCACAGCGCGATGTGCATGCGCCCGGCGTCGTAGGCACGCTTGAACGCGGCGCCGTCGGAGGCCCGTCGCCGCTCGGCCAGAACCATGCCGGAGTGGCGCGCGATCGCGCGACCACTGCGGACGATGCGAAGTGCGAGGTCGTTGTCCTCAGCGCCGGGGAAGAACGTCTGGTCGAACCCCTCCAACTCGAGGAAGACCTGGCGGGTCATCGCACACGCACCGCCCATGAGAATCGGGTAGTCGTGATCGGCGGCATCGATCGTCAGGGCCGGGTCGGTGCCAGCGTCCAAGAGATGCCACAGGTGTTCTCGTCCCCGGTCGAACTCGGCAGCGGGAACAGGACGCACGACACCGTCGACGACCGGGACGGTGTGCAGTGCGTCGACGGCCGAACGAAGGAAGTGCGGCCCGACGCAGTCGTCGGCGTCGACGAAGACGATCACGTCACCCCCAGTGGCCGAGACCCCGACGTTGCGCGCATAGGAGGTGCCCTGCGCACGATGCGCCTCGACGACGCGCACATCGAGGCCATTGCGACGCCATTCGGCCACGATCGACTCGGGCGACCGGCTCGAGCGGTTGTCGACGACGACGACGTCGAAGGCCGGAGCCTCCACCTGAGCGCACAGGGCCTCCAGCTGGAGAGGCAAGGTCGCGTGAGCCTCGTGGAAAGCGATGACGACCGAAACGTCGGCGCGTGCTGCGTTCTCGCTCGGGTCGGCCATGCGCCTAACTTATCCTTGGCAAATGCCTGAGTTCACCCCCGCAGTGATCCCCGCACGGGGCGGATCCAAGGGCGTCCTGCGCAAGAACGTCAAGCCGCTGCAGGGCAAGCCGCTCATCGCCTGGACGATCGAGCAGGCCCTCGCGACGCCCGGTGTCGTGCCCTACGTCTCCACCGAGGATGACGAGATCGCTGCGGTCTCCCGGGCGGCTGGGGCGCGCATCATCGAGCGTCCCGATGAGCTGGCACAGGACGACACCGCCTCCGAGCCCGTCATCGAGCACGCCATCGACGTCGTGACGCGCGAGGAGGGGCGCAAGCCGGAACAGGTGATGTTCCTCCAGGCCACCTCTCCCCTGCGTCTGGCCGGAACGTTGGAGCGCTGCCTGACGGAGTTCGCGGCCTCAGGCGCCGACTCGATGGTGGGCGTCGTTCCGGCGGAGATCTTCCTGTGGAGCGGCGCGCCGGCAGTGCGGGCGCATTATCCGTACGAGGCTCGCCCCCGGCGTCAGGACATCACGCCGGAGCAGATGCGGTACCGCGAAACGGGCTCGCTCTATCTCACACGGACAGAGATCTACGAGCGCCACCACAACCGTCTCGGCGGCCGCATCGAGTTGTTCGTCATGGATCCGCTCGAAGGTATCGACATCGATGCTGAGGAGGACTTCGTCGTCGCCGAGCACCTCCTCCGCCGCGCAGCGGAAGAACGAAGCGTTCCCGAACTCTGAACGGCGCGAAGCCGATTCGGCTCCCCGCCGTCGTGGTCATGCAGCGCTAGGACGCTCGGTAGAATGCACCTCGGGATGCTCGCGGATCAATGTCGCGCATCGCGCGCAGGAAACCCGACGCTTGGAGAAGTATGACGACGATCGACCGCCTCACCGGGCCCTTCGTGGTGGCGGGCCAGGAAACCATCCTGGCGTCGCTCAACAAGATCGGCGAGAACAAGGCGGGCATCGCCTTCTGTGTCGACAGCCGAGGCATCCTCATCGGCTCCTTCTCCGACGGTGACTTCCGCCGGTGGGTGACACAGGCCTCCCCCATCGACCTTCAGCGTCCTGTGTCGGACGCCATGAACCCCGACTGCGTCAAGGTCGCCTACGGTTCCGAAGCCGATCACATCGCTGCGGCCTTCCGGCCGGGCGTCGAGATCGTTCCCCTGGTCGACGAGCGCGGTCATGTCATTGGGGTGGCGCGTGAGGACGCCGGCCCGATGCGTATCGGGCGGCACGTCGTGGGCGAGGGTCACCCTTCGCTCGTCATCGCCGAGATCGGCAACAACCACCAGGGCGACGTGGACCTGGCGAAGCGACTCGTCGACCTCGCCAAGGAATCCGGTGCCGACGCGGTGAAGTTCCAACTGCGTGACCTCTCCACGCTCTATCGCCAGGGAGACGTCGCCTCCAGCGCCGGCGAGGATCTCGGCCCGCAGTACACGATGAACCTGCTGGCCAAGTACTCCCTCACGCCCGAGCAGATGATCGAGGTGCTCGATCACTGCAAGAGCGTCGACATCGATGCGTTCTGCACGCCTTGGGACGAGCCGTCGCTCGAGGTGCTCGCCGACTACGGTCTGCCGGCACTCAAGATCGCGAGCGCCGACCTCACGAACCACACCTTGCTCCGCGCCTGCGCGGCGAAGCATCTGCCTTTGCTGGTGTCCACAGGCATGTCGACCGAGGACGAGATCGCCGCGAGCGTCTCAGTGCTGCAGCGCGCGGGCGCGCAGTTCGTGCTCCTGCAGTGCCAGTCGACCTACCCGGCGCCGTACAAGGACGTCCACCTGCGCTACATGGATCGCCTCGCCGAACTCGGTGAGTGCCCGGTCGGGTACTCGGGTCACGAGCGCGGCATCCACGTGCCGATCGCGGCGGTGGCGCGCGGCGCACACGTCATCGAGAAGCACTTCACGATCGACAAGACGCTCGAGGGCAACGACCACCAGGTCTCGCTGCTGCCTGATGAGTTCGCCGACATGGTGGCGCGCATCCGCGAGGTGGAGCTCGCGCTCGGTAACGGCGAGACGCGCGCCGTCTCGACGGGCGAGCTGATGAACCGCGCGAACCTCGCGAAGTCGCTCGTCGCCACGCGCCCGCTGTCGGCCGGCGAACAGATCACGCGGGACGCCGTGAGCATCAAGGCGCCGGGGCGCGGATTGCAGCCCAACCGCCTCGAGGAGCTCGTCGGGCGCACCCTGCGTCGTCCGATCGAAGAAGGCGACTTCTTCTACGCCACGGATCTGACGGACTCCGTCGCCGAAGGCCGGGCGTACTCGTTCAGCCGCCCGTGGGGCCTGCCTGTGCGCTACCACGACGCGCGCAAGCTGCTCGGCACTGGCGAGCGCGCGACGAACCCGGACTTCCTCGAGTTCCACCTGTCCTACCGCGACGTCGAGATGGACGAGCGGGCCATCGGCGAACTGTTCGGCTCGAAGTTCACGGGCATGTTCCACACCGTCCACTGCCCCGACCTCTATGCCGGCGACTTCATCATCGACCTCGCGAGCAGCGACGACGCCGTCTGGGAGCGTTCCATCCACGAGGTGCAGAAGGTCGTCGGCATCACGCGCGACCTCGGTCATTGGTTCGACGGCACGAACGAGCCGGTCGTCATCTGCACGATGGGCGGCTTCACGCGGGACGCCTTCGACGCTCCCGAGGCACGCACGGCGAAGTACGAACGCATCGCGCAGGCGCTCGAGCGCATCGACGACGACGGCGTGCGCCTCACCGCGCAGACCCTGCCGCCGTACCCGTGGCTCATGGGCGGCCAGCAGCACCACAACCTGTTCATGGACGTCGACGACACCGCGTGGTTCTGCGAGCAGTTCGGTCGCCGTCTGACGTTCGACCTGTCGCACTCGAAGCTTGCCGCGAACTTCACGCGAAAGCCGTTTAGCGAGTACGTCGAGAAGCTGGCGCCGCTCACCGAGCACCTGCACATCGTCGACGCCGAGGGCGTTGACGGCGAAGGCCCGCAGATCGGCGACGGTGAGATCGACTGGCCGACGACGGCGAAGCAGCTCGACCGCCTCTCTCCCGGCGTTCCGTTCATCCCCGAGATCTGGCAGGGTCACGTCAACAACGGTGAGGGCTTCTGGACGGCGCTCGATCGCCTGGAAGCGTGGTTCTGAGTGAGTGAGCCGCACCCGGCGAGCCACGTCGCACCCCTCACCCTCTGGGTCTGCCCCGTCTCGAACCTGGCCGGTGTCGCCCGCCACATCATCGACGTCGCCCGCGTCGGTCTACCTGGCTGGCGTCTCGTCGTGGCTGCGCCCGAGGGCCCGCTCCTGGACGAACTGCGTGGACAGTGCTGCCCCGTCGTCCCGCTGAACGTCGAACAGTCCGTTCCTGGCGCTGTCGCCGAGCTGCGCGACATCGTCACGAAACTCTCCCCGGCCATCGTCCATTCGCACCTGGCCAAGGCCGACTTCCTCGCCACGATAGCCACCGTCGGCCTGCCGACCACCCTCGTCTCGACCGAGCACCACATCCCCGAGGAACCCCTCGCGCTGCACAGCTCACGAGCGAAGGCGCTCAGCCGTCAGGCCGCACACCACATGCGGATCCGACGGTTCGACCATCTCCTCGCCGTGAGCGACTCGACCAAGCGGGACATGCTGCGCTACTGGAGGCCGACCGCGCCGATCACCGTCGTCAAGAACGGCGTCGAACGACCCGAGCACGCCCCGGAGCGCACGCCCGGCCTGCGCCTGCTGTCGCTCACCCGCCTCGACCGGGAGAAGAACCTCGAGATGACTCTGCGAGTCTTCGCCGGCGTCCTCGCTAAACAGCCGCAGGCCACCCTGACGATCGCTGGTACCGGACCGCAGGAGAAGGCCCTTCGCCGACTCGCGGACGAGCTCGGCGTCGCGCACGCGACCACGTTCGCTGGGTTCGTCGACGCCCGCCGCGCCATGCAGGAGCACGACGTGCTTCTGCAGCCCTCACGAGCGGACAACCTCTCCTACACACTCCTCGATGCGGTGGCTGCAGGCATGGGCGTGGTCGCGAGCAGCATCGGGGGGAACCCCGAGATCCTGCCGGTGCACGCCCTCGTCAGCCTCGACGACGACGCCGACATGGTCGGCGCGGTCATCGAACAGGGTCTCGACCTCACGCAGCGCCCCCACCTGCCGGAGTCGATCCCGACGGTGCAGGGCATGGTGAACCAGGTGGTCGATGTCTACGCCGATCTCGGTTTCGGTGACGCGAAGCTCGCCAAGCATCTCGAGCAGCCGGTCTCTGACGCCGTACCCCTCGTCAGTGTCGTCACCGCCTACTATCGCAACCAGGCGACTTTCGGCGCCCAGCTCGACGCGCTCGCGGCTCAGGTGGACGCGCCCCCGTTCGAAGTCATCATCGCGGACAACGAGGGCTCAGCCCGACTCCCCCGCATCGTGGCGTCCTACCGGCAGAGGCTCGACATTCGCATCGTGCCTGCGACCGATCGACGGGGTCAGTGCCACGCCCGCAATGTGGGAGTACAGGAGGCGCGCGCCAAGCTGCTCGCCCTGTGTGACGCCGACGACATTGTCGCCCCGACGTGGGTCGCAGCCCTTCACGACGCCCTCGAGGCAGAGGACGCCCTGGTGACAGGACCTCTCCATCTGGACAGGATCAATCCTGAATACGCGTGGCGCACCTACCTCGGTGACCATGCGTCGACCTCCGTCCCGAGCCCTGTGGAGGGCCTGCCCTACGAATTCCTGGGCTACGCGCCCTTCGCCGTCGGCTGCAACCTCGGCATCCGAAAAGAGACGTTCCATCGCCTTGGCGGTATGGACGAAACGATGCTGGGGGGGTCGGAGGACGTCGACTTCTCGTGGCGCGCGCTGGAGGCTGGCATTCCACTCGTCGTGGCCCCCGACGCCGTCGTTGACTATCGGCTGCGGACAGGCGTCGCAGCGGTCTTCCGTCAACGCCGTGCGTATCAGCGTTCTCAACTGAAGTTGTGGAACAAGAGCATCGAACAGGGTCGGCCGGTTCGCGGAATGTCACTGCGCTGGGCGGTCACGGAGTCCGCAAAACTCCCGGTTGAGTATCTGAAATGCCGCGGCCTGCCGCACGAGAGCAGGTACGCTCTCGCCGCCCGAGCGGGAGCTGTGCTCGGCAACCTCGAGGGACAAGTTCGTGAGCGGGTGCTGAAGCGGTGAACGCCCGGATCGCATTTCTCTCCAATCAGGGCGAGATCGGCGGCGGCGAAGTGATGCTTCTCGCCCTCGCCGAGGCGGCCCGAGACCTCGGACACGAGGTGGTCGTAGCAGCTCCGGAGCAGCCTGCAGACGTCGTCGAGGCGGCAGCTGCAGGGGGTACTGAGGTTGTCGCGGTACCAGGCCGGGACGCCCGCTCCTACGCTCGCCACCTGCGCGCTTGGGCGCGTCGTTCCGACGCGGATCTGCTGTGGTGCAACGGGCTTCGACCTGCCTTCGCCACCGTAGGGCTGGCTAAGCGGGTCGTGCACCTGCACCAGATCCCCCAGGGAAGGACGGCCGTGGCTGCGCGACTGGCACGCCGCGGATGTCGCGCCACCGTGGTGCCCTCGCACCACGTCGGTGAACGCGTGCCAGGCTCCATCGTCCTGGAGAACTGGGTTGCCCCTGTGGCCACCGCGCGTGAGGGCGAGCGCCAGGCGTTGACCCTCGGCTACCTGGGTCGGCTTTCACCGGACAAGGGCGTCGACGTCCTCGTCGCCGCGGTGCGCAGGCTCCTCGCCGACGGGCGTGATGTTCGGCTTTTGGTGGCCGGCGAAGCACGCTTCGTCGCTCCCGGTGCCGCAGCACGCATTCACGCCAACATCGCCGACCTCGGAGAACGTGTCGATCATCGAGGATGGATTGACCGGGCTACGTTCTTCGACGCGGTGAACCTCGCTGTCTTCCCCTCCGTGTGGTCCGAGCCGTTCGGACTCGTCGCCGCAGAAGCCATGGCCGCGCGCTGCCCGTTCGTCGTCAGCGATGCCGGGGCGCTACCCGAGGTCGTCGGTACGACGTACCCGTTCGTCGCGCGCCGCGGCGATGCCGCGTCGCTGGCGGAGACGATCGGCCGCGCCCTCGACGCCGAGTGGCACGACCTGGTCGAAGACTCCTACGATCGCTGGCAGAGCCAGTACTCCCCCGAGGCTGGCCGAACCCGACTCGGGGCCCTGATCGACTCCCTCCTGACGAAGGAGACGGCGACATGACCAGCGCCTCGCTCATCGTTCCGACGCGCGGCGGCGCGGCGCGCCTGCCCGTCCTCTTCGACGCCCTGCGCCATCAGAGCCACACGGACTGGGAAGCGGTCGTCGTCATCGACGGCGACATCGACGACTCGGCGGCCGTCGTCGAGCGTTACGGCGACCTGCCGCTGCGTGCCGTCGTGCTTCCGGAGAACCGGGGACGCGTTTCCGCGCTCAACGCCGGCTTCGAGGCAGCCGAAGGTGATGTGCTCATCCGGTGTGACGACGATTTCGAGCCGGCCCCCGGCCATGTCGCAGCCCACGTGGCTGCCCACGAAGCACACGTCTGTGGTGCCATCGGCCTGCCCCTCAACATCGCGCCCGAGAATGCGTACATGCGTGTCTACGGACGTGACGCCGACGAGCGCAGCCGACGCGACGCCTATGCCACCGCGCCGGACGAGCGCTGGAAACTGTGGGGCGGTAACACGTCCGTGCGGCGCGAGACCTTTGCCGAGCTCGGCGGTTTCGACACGCGCTATCGGGGATACGGTTGGGAGGACGTGGATTTCGGTTACCGGCTCCACAGTCTCGGGCTTCCGATCGAACTGGTGCCCGACGCAGAAGTGCGTCACCACATGGCGTCGGTGAACACCGTCGCTCGCGCGAACCGTGCTCTGATGTCGGGCAAAGCCCGCCACACCTTCGACCGCCTTCACGGGCAAGGGTCGTCCGGCTCGTCCCTGCGGGCACTCTCCTCGCCGTGGAACGCGGCCGTCGTCGCTGCGTCGCGAACGATGACACCCACCACCACGCCCGTCATCGCCGAGGCTGTCGACCGCCTCATCGGCCCGCTGCCGAACAGCATCGGCCGCAAGCTGGTCGCCCTGACGGTCGAGGCTGCCGGGGCGTCCGGCTACCGCTCGGGTCAGGACCGAACATGACCTCGGCAACAGGCCCGGCAACCCCGGCAAAGCGCTCGATGATCCAGGACGTTCGCTACCTCCTCGGCACGTTCACCCCTGCCGATCGACGACGCTTCGTCCTCACCGGCCTCGTACAGTTCGTGCTCGCAGCGATGGACCTCCTCGGCGTCGCGGCGATCCTCCCACTCATGCAGATCATGATGGGAGCGCCCCTCGACGAAGGAACCCTCGGCGCCCTGCATTCGCTGCTCGGCAAGCCTTCCCAGCACACCTTCGTGCTCCTCCTGGCCGGCGGGATGATCGCGACCTTCGTCCTGAAGGCCGTGCTGGCCCTCTGGCTCACGTGGTGGAGCGCGCGGTACGTGGCCCGGCTGCAGACACAGACTGCTCGTCGGCTTCTCGGTGCCTACATGTCGGAAAGCTTCCTCACGCACCGTCGCCGCAACACGGGTGAGCTCATCCGGAACGTCGGGACCGCCGTCACCGACGCTCACGCGCGTGTTCTCGGCGGGTTCCTGTCCGCCCTGAGCTCGTTGCTGTCCATCGTCCTCATCGTGGTGCTCTTGCTCGTGGTCTCCCCTGTGCCGACGCTGGTCGCCGTGCTCTACTTCGGTACCGCGGTTCTCCTCCTTCAGCGTCTTCTCGGACCCGCGAACCGCAGAGCGGGCAAGGAAGCCCAGCACACCTCCTGGGTGAGCAGCCACGCTCTCGTCGATGCGATGCACGGCTTCCGCGAGGCTGTTCTCCACAACGCCCGCGGGTACTTCGTCGACAAGTTCGACGTCGCGAACCGCCGAACCGCAGAGGCATCGATGCGGGCCAACTACTACTCGACGCTGCCGAAGTACGTCCTCGAACTCGTGACGATGGTGGGACTCACAACCTTCATCGTGGTCACGATCCTCACCGGTTCTGCGGATCAGGCGATGCCGACGATGAGTCTCTTCGTCGCGGCGACGGTCAAGATGTTGCCGCTCATGGTCGCTCTGACCGCGACTTTCGGCTTCATCCGTGTGGGCAGAGAGGGTCTCGCCATCACCGTCGACTCGCTGCGGAGCCTCGACGACGGCGTCGCGCGGGCTCCCCGACGTCAAGGCTCTGCCCCGGCCATGGCCCGGGGAGGTGGAGCCATCGCGGTGCATGACGTGAGCTTCCGCTACCCCGACGGTGACGCCGATGTCCTTTCCCACATCTCGTTGCGAGTGCCTTCCGGCTCGTCCCTCGCCCTGTGCGGTATCAGTGGTTCGGGCAAGACGACTCTCGTCGACATCATCCTCGGCCTCATCACCCCCACCTCGGGGACGGTGACGTTCAACGACGTGCCGACCGACACGGCAGGTGACGCGTGGCACGACATCGTCGCTTATGTCCCTCAGGACGTCTACATCACCGATTCGACGTTGGCGGGCAACGTGGCCTTCGGCCTTACGGCGGAGGAACGTGACGAGGCGAAGGTGCGCGAGTGTCTCGAGCGTGCGGCCCTCGGTGGCCTGCTCGACAGCTTGCCCGAGGGCTTGGAGACGCTCGTCGGCGAACGCGGTACGCGCCTCTCGGGCGGTCAGCGCCAGCGCATCGGCATCGCCCGTGCCTTGTACCGTGACCCGCAGGTCCTCGTGCTCGACGAAGCCACCTCCGCTCTCGACAACGAAACGGAACACCAGATCACGGCCACGCTTTCCGCTCTGCACGGACACATCACCACGATCCTCGTGGCGCACCGCCTGTCGACGGTGCGCGATGTCGATGCCCTGGCCTTCCTCAGCGAGGGGCGGGTCGCCGCGCTCGGAACCTTCCGGGAGGTCGTGGAGGCCTCGCCCGAGTTCGCGCGACTCGTCGCTCTGGGCAATCTCGACGGTAACGGCGCGCGCGACGACAGCGCCTCCACCTCGTAGGACTACGCCGAGGCCACGTCGCGAGTCGCCTGTAGGTACGCGTGCCCGAACTCGTTCGACGGCTCGAGCACTGCGCCCTCGGCCCACTCGTTCCACGCGTTGATGAAGACAATGCGCTCGTGGACGGTCCGCTCTGACACCGCCTCGGCCGCAGCGAGGAGCCACCGTCGGTAGAGGTAGGGGTTCGCGCCGACCCACAGGTGTGCCGACTCCTGGCGGCGAGGTGTGTTGTCCCACGCCGTCATGACCCCGGGGAAATGGTGATCCGCAATGTCCGGAAGCCGCCGGATGTCGTGTCTCACCATGCCCCAGTACGACAGGAGTTGCCCGGTGAATCGTCGGGAGACCTTCGCGCTGACGCCGCGGGCGCCCACGTATTCCTTCGAGTGCGGTGGGAACGACATGGTGCCGTCCAGGCATTCACGCGTCGGCCCTTCGAGCGCACCGTACTCGACCCCGACAACGAAGAGCTCCAGCCCGTGCTCACGCGCCGTCGCACGCCACTGCTTGAGCACCGACACGAAGTTCGGGATCGAATCAGGTCGGTAGACGCTGACGAGCTTCTTGCCCTGGACCGTCATGTAGTCGTTGTGCAAGAGATACGGCAGAGCATCCTCGACGAAGCGTTCAGCGGGCACGTTCGCGTAGTCCTGTTCCAGGAGAACAGACCGGGTGTCCCCGTCCCACGATCGTGTCCAGTTCTCGTTGGCCCACATGATGCTGAACGGCTGCTCGAGCTCACCCGCCTTGATGTGCAGGTCCAGCGGGAGATCGAGAACGCGACGCCCCGAGAACCAGTAGTGGTAGTACATGAATGCTTCGACGCCCGCTTCCTTGGCCAAGCGCGACTGAGCGGATCGCGTGCCGTCGAGGCGGAGATCGTAGAAGCCGAGGTCCTCCGGCAGCTTGGGCTGAAAATGCCCCGGATAATTGGGAACCGCAGATGCGACGTTCGTCCACTCGGTGAAGCCCGGACCCCACCACTCGTCGTTCTCGGGAGTGATGTGGAACTGCGGCAGGTAGAAAGCGACCAACCGAGGGTGAAGTCGTTTCTGGGGTGCGGATCGGACCTCGCACGACTCGACGATCGGAGCGTCACCCGCTTGCGCCAAAGTGGCCAGCAAGGTGAGGAAATGGAATTCGTCCGGGACGAGCTCCGGCGACATGCCCAGCCCGCGCAACCCCTGGAGCAGGAAAGCTCGACACGTTAGGTTCAACGACTCAGGCCGACGCTCCGCGATGCCCGACGTTTCCCACTGGCGATCGCGAAGCACGCTCCGCACCCAACGCCGGTGGGCGGACGACGAACTGACGAGGGCACGAGTCACGCCTCCGACGTGCGGATCGGCGCACGCCTCCAGAGCGTGGGCAGCCTCGCCCTTGGCGGCGTCGAGAACGACTGTGGCTGTCTCGTATCCGTTCAACAGCCCCGAGTTGGCTGCGGCCAGCAGGATCTGGGTAGGCGACCAGCCGTCGGGCGTGAAGCGTGCCCAAGGTGAGGACGAGGTCACGAGGTCCACCACGTCCACATCGCCACGCTCGGCTGGCGCCGGCATGCCGCGGTCGAGCCAGATGATGACGTGGGCGTGCCGAGGCGTCCGCTTCACCGTCCGCCATCCGGCAGGAGCCAAGGACGAGCTCCGCCGCTGAGGAACAAACATCAGACGGCTCGCCGAGCGCCCCCGGAGGGCCAATAGCTTCGCCCTGCGGGCGGCCGCGTTCCGGGTTGCGCGCTCGTTCCGCGGGTTTACAGCGTCACGAATCAGCCCAAGGCTCTCGCGTACACTACCCATGGGTTCTCCGTCCCCTCGAGGAGTTGTCAGTCACCACAAACTTTCCAGCTGCTTCGCACGGTGGGTGAGTGTGTGCTCGGCGAGGGTGCGACGACGTGCCGCTTCCCTCAATGCAACGAAGCCTTCCGGTCTTGCCTCCGCTCGGCGGGCGATCTCAACGAGTTCCTCGGCGTTCTCGAACACCAACACTTCCTCGCCAGTAACGTAAACCTCGCTGACGTCGGCTCGGTCCACGAGCTGCACGCCGCCGCTGCCGGCAGCCTCGAACGTGCGCATCGTGAATCCGTCCTGGTCGCCGTGAATGTTGAGCGTGGCAATCGAGTTCCGCATGATCGCGTGTGCGACGGGTCCCGGCGTGTCACGACCGTTCGGCAAACCACTGGAGGAAAGGCGCCACGTACGAGCACGATCGAAGGGATGGTCCGACCACCCGCGTCCCCACGCACGCACCGGGATTCCTGCCTCGTGCAGGGCAAGAAGCGCGCCGTGACGCTTGGGAGATGGCGCGCCGAGAAAGCTCACGACACCGATTCCCTCGGTGCTCGCATTGGGCTCGGCCGTGTCGTCATAGCCGAGCGGAACGTGGAGTGCCTCGATCCCCTCGGCCACCAAAGCCTGCACGTCGAGTGGGCTGTAGCTCGCGATGCGCGCGTACTTCGAAACGAGCGAAGCATCGAACGCCGTCCTCCGCATCTCGTCGTACATCCACACGACCACGGGTCGCCCACCTGCGGACGCGACCTGCCAGAACTCCTCCGTGAGCGTGTCGCCGCGAACGACGAGGACGACGTCCGGCGCCACGTCGCGGACGCGCTCGGCCGCCCGCCGTGAAGAGGTGTCCGCGGATTGGTGCGCGTCGCCCCCGACGAGCTTGGTCGGCAGCTCGTAGCGCAGCTTGTTCCAGACCTTCTCGGCCGTCGAGTCAACCGCGTCGTAGCAGTACGTCACGGCGTCGTAACCGAGCTTCTCGAACGCTCGCGCGATCGCTGCGTGGTAGCCGTGGAAGCTCGGCGACACGATGAGCATTCGCCGCGTCATGCGGTCACTCCCAATTCACGCGCGGGCACTCCCCCGACAACGGCGCCCGCAGCAACGTCACTAATCACCACGGCACCAGCGGCGACCGTGGCCCCGTCCCCGATCGAGACACCGCCCAGCACGACGACGTTCTGGCCCAGGAACACGTCGTCACCAATGGTGATCGGCCCCGTCCCGTGAACCTGGTGTCGGTCGCGGCGGTCGTGGTCGGTCGTCGAGACCATGACGTTGTCGGCGAAGACGCAGCCGCGTCCGATGACCACGGGGTCGATCGAATGCAGGTGTGCGCGGTGTCCGATGTAAGTGTCGTCTCCGATCCGCAAGGCCGAGACCTCGTTCTCCGTGGCAAGCCACGCACCGTCACGCACCAGCACGCCGTCGCCGAGGTGGATGCGATCAACGCCCCGGAGATACAGGGGTGCCATGATCACGCTCCCCGCACCGAGCCCGCCGAATGCTCGACGCAGAATCGGCGCCCGGAGTTGGGCCCGGCGATAGCGCAGGCCGGCGCCCTTCTCCACGAGAAGTTGTGCCACGTTCATCGACGGTTCCTCCAGGCATGACGGACAAGAGAGATCTGACGCTCGTAGCCGCCGCGGGCGTCCACGTGGCGCCCAGCGAGCGCACGCGCCGAGTTCCACGCAAGGTTGACCACGGCCGCGGAGCCGAGCCCGAGGGCGAGGCCGGGCCCGCCGTGCCACTTCTCGTGGTAGCGCAGACGCGCGTCCATGAGCCACTGCGAGCGCCGAGCAGAATCGGACGATCCGCCACCGATGTGGCGAATGAGTGGGGCGGGCAGAATGACGGTTGGGAGGCCGCGACGATGCAGGCGGCGCTGGAGGTCGACTTCTTCACAGTTCATGAAGAAGTCCTCGTCGAAGCCACCGACTGCGCGGAAGGCATCCGCCGGCATGAACAGGCAAATGCCCGTTGCCCAGTCCGTCGGCATGGCCACTGGCGCGTCCCACGAACTGAGGTCGTTACCGAGTTGCTTCTCGAACCACGGCCGACCGTGGAAGCGCGCAAGCGGCTCGAGGTTCTCGAGGACGACGTGGCGTGCGCGCGGCCAGAGCCGTCCAACGCAGCGCGAACCGAACGGCTCCTCCACGCGGGTGGCGACGACGGCCGGCATCCATGGCTCCGCGCCGTCGACCAGCTCGGCGAGGAAGCTCTGCTCGACCGTGATGTCGCTGTTGAGTACGAGCAGGAGATCGTGCTCGGCAACCGCGACGCCGGAGTTGACCGCCGAGCCGAAACCCCCGTTGCGGTCGCGACGAACGACGTCGCACCCGTCGGCTGTGAAGGGCTCAGGGGACGCGTCATCGCTGACGATCACCTGAACGGCTCCTTCGTAACGCTGTGCGGCGAGCTGCGCGAGGAGATCACGCGTCGGTTCCGGGGCGCCGTAGTGCGGCACGACGATGCTGAGCGCCGGTCTCACAGTGTGGCTCCTCGGCTCGGTGACGGCTGGTGCTTCTTGGGTGAGGTCTGCTCCGGATCGACGAACTCGAGATGCTGCCAGGCCCA
This sequence comes from Dermacoccus sp. Tok2021, assembly GCF_019895135.1. NCBI lineage: Bacteria > Bacillati > Actinomycetota > Actinomycetes > Micrococcales > Dermacoccaceae > Dermacoccus > Dermacoccus sp. Tok2021. The sequence continues at coordinate 87,312 of NZ_JAGTHU010000002.1, read as the reverse complement.
CACGTCGTCACGCTCGATCGGTGTGCCGAGGCGGTACGCGACGGCGATGCCGAGGATGAGGAAGGCAGCAGGCGTCATGAGGGTCTCACCGAGCTTCCACGCGCAGACCATCATGGCGATCGTCGCGCCCTCGGCGACGAGCAACTCGCGACTGATGTGCAGGCGACGATCGAGGAGCCCGACGCCGAGCAGGAGGAACGCCCCCGTGACGATCCACAGGTTCGGATAGCCACCCTCGACGAACGCCTGCACGTACGAATCGTGGAACCACTGCGGTCGTGTTCCGATGACGACCTGGCCCTCGTTGAGCCCAAGTCCGTACCAGGGAGTGATGTCAGCCTTTGCCTGCATCGCCAATTCGACCTGTTCGCGATACCAGTCACTTCCCGTGCGATCACCGAACACCTCCGACTCGGCCAGGTTGTTCACGGCCCACACAAGGGTGCTCAAGCCGATCGCTGCGTAGACGAGGCGATAGCTGACACCGACACGGTTTCGAAAAGCCAGCCACGCGAGGGCGCCGATGTACGCGGCGAGCGACGTGCGCGAGCCGGTCGCGAAGAGCAACCCGAAGGACGTGAGTACCCACAACACGCTGAGGACGCGCCCCCGGAAGGCCATGAGCCCCAACACGCCCCAGGCCGCGTAGTAAAGGCCCGCCACGTTCTTGTCGCCGTAGAAGCCGGTGAGGTACGGAGGGTAGTTGTTCGATGTGAGGCCGGCGTAGAAGAGCGGAACGTTGACCACGGCACCCAGGCACCCGCCGATGACGAGCGAGCGCACGTTGATGCGCCCCGTGGCCAACACGGAGCACAGGAGCAGAAGCAGGGCGAACTTGCCGATGCGCTGCGTCCAGGGCTGGCCGTTGAGCATCGACACGACCACGAGGAACACGAGCAGCGCCATGCCGAGGAGAAAGAGCAGGCTGCCCCATTTCACCTTCAACGTCGAGGGCCGAAAGACACCCACGGCGATGACCGCCACCGCCGCGGCCACACCGCCCGGCAGCGTCGCGGTGATCGGGTAGCCCGCCCACATGAAGAGGAACCCGAGAAGGCAGTCGAGCAGCACGATGGGGCCGGCGAAGGTGCGCACGCTGTGCCCGACGGCCAGGAGACGCCGCTCGAGGGCACCGGATGGGGCGTCGTGGACGGACCTGTGCTCCTCCATCGCGCCCGGCTCTGCTGGGTCGCGCACGCCTGGGCTATCACCCCTGACGCCGCCGCGGACGTTCGCACCGCCTCCGTCTGAGAGAAGGCGGCCCCACGCAGACTCCTGCTCGAAACGGGTCATGCCGTCACCTCGTCGAGAAGGCGGACATCGAGCAGATGCGGCACGAAGGCCTCGACATCGCACCGGACAGCGGTGACATCGACTTCGTGTTCTCCTGCGATGCGGTCCGCGACCTGCTCCGTCGAGGCCGCCCCATCGGCTGCCTGCCAGATGACGTAGCCGTGGACGGACAGGCCGTGCGGCTCGCGGCTTCCGACGCGAAGGGCCCAGAAGCGCTCGTGGGTTTCGTCGTAGGTGACGGCGACGTCACCAGGGATTCGCCAGGTCATCGTTACCCCTGCTTGCGTCGTCGTCGCGCGGAGCTGACGAGGTCGCCGACGGCTGTGCGCAGACGGAGGCGGTAGGCGTGGGCGTACTCACGGGTCGTCGGTTCGTGCCCCAGATCGAAGCGCAGCAGGTCTGCGTTGACGGAGACGAGACCCCGAAGAACGAGCATCTTGGCACGCACTCCTGTGGCTGCTTCGTAGCGGCCCCACCACTCCTCCCAGCGGCTCTGCTCGCCACGGACGAAGTAGCGCCACAGTGCGTACCCTGGTCGGCTGCGGAAGTTCTCGAGCTGGCCCAGGGCAGCCGCGAGCGCGAGCTCGGCGTCGAATTGCTTCGCGAGGTCACGGATACGACGACGGGTGGCCTCGTCGGAGTCGGCCCAACCCGCCTCGAGGTCACGTGTCGAACCAGACCCGCTGCGTGCGTGGTGAAGAAGGAGAATGAGTCGCTGATCGTCCAAGGAGGGCACCGGACACGGAACCTCGGCGATCGACATCTCCTCGTGCCGACTCCAGAGGGTTTCGAAGGCTTCGACAGGCGACACCTCGAAACCAGGCCAATGCCGGTGCAGGTCGATGAGCCCCAGTTCGTGGCGCATGTTGGTGGCGTGCCCGAACGCCGAGCCCTCCTCGAAACCGGTCAGCCTCTCCCACCCCAGGGTGGAAAGGGCGTCGAGGAACGGAGCCACGTCGTCCGGATGAACGAGGACGTCGACGTCGAAGCTCGTTCCGTGCCCACGCCGAAGACCCTCGTGCACCGCTGCGCCCTTGAGGTGCAGCACGCGGACACCGCACTCCTGCGCCACGAGTTGGACGTAGCCGTGCAGCAGCTCGAGGCGCACCCGATCAGGCACGTCGACTGCTGCGCCCGAGGCCTCTGCGCCCTTGCCGTGACCTATCTGAACCATGCCGGTCCAGCTCAAGAGGTGAGGCCGCGGCGGCCGAGCTCGTCGAGAGCAGAATCCCAGGCGCTCGAGTCTGCCCCCGGCACCTCCCACGAACGAGTGATGAAGTCGGTGACAGCGTCCTCACTCGAGAGGGAGGGTAAGGGCGCACCCGAGGAACGCAGCGCCGTGAGGTCAGCGACAGCGTGGTCGATGTCTCCTGCGCGGTGGACGTCCACATGTTCCGGAGGCGGACTCTCCAGAGGCGCTGCACGCCGTGCCGTCTCTGCCAGGTGGGTGAGGGTCATCCGTTCTCCCGTGCCGGAGTTCAGCACGCGCGGCGTGCCAGGCGCGGTCGGATGTTCGACCAGCCAGGCGATGAGCGCTGCGACGTCGCTCACGTGCACGAAGTCACGTGTCGCCGTTCCGTCGCCGTACACCGAGAGGGGCCGCCCCTCTCGCAGCCGGGCGAGAAAGGCCGCGAGCACCCCCGTGTAGGGGTTGTGCAGCGCCTGGCCGAAGCCCACGACGTTCTGCGGGCGAACGACGTCCACAGGAATCTCGCGGGCGTACTCGCCGAGAAGCTGCTCGCCGAGCGACTTCGTCTCGCCGTAGACGGAGACGGGGCGGTGCGGGTCGCTTTCACGCGACGCGGCCGGCACCGCCTTCGCACAACACGGCTCGGCATAGGAGTCGCCGTGTTCCGGGCAGGAGAAGCGTCCGTTGCCGTAGACAGCTCGCGAGGACATCGCAACGAGGGGCACGCCCCAGGCGCGCGCGGCCTCCGCTGCGCGTCGGGTGCCTTCGACGTTGACGAGCCGGTAACGATCCTGCTCGTACATCGACTGGCCGGTACCGGTCTCAGCGGCGAGATGCACGACCGCCTCGGGGCGATCGAGCCGGCCCCAGGCATCCGGGTCACTCACGTCAGCGCGGATCACTTCGCCGGGAAAGCGCGACGCGGCCGCGTCAGGGTCCGCGTGAACCTGTGCACTGAGCAGATCGAGCGCAACCACGTCGTGCTCAGGCGTGAGCGCCCGAGCGAGGTACTGCCCGATGAAACCGGTGCCTCCGGTGATGAGAATCGCCATGGTGCCTTCCGGTCTGACGTACGGGAGAGTCCAGTCTAGGCGTCGTCGAACCACTCCGAAACCAACGGTCTCAAGCGCGGCGCAGGCTTTCCGCGAACGCGAGGCAATCGTCATAGTTCGGGAGCAGGCCCTGAGCAGCAGCTTCCTCGAGATTCGGCGCCGCGGCGTCCTTGGCCGAGACAACCGGCTCCAGGTCGGCAGGGAGGTCGAGGCCCACGCGCGGATCGAGCGGATCGATACCACGCTCCCGTGCCGGGTTGTACGGCTGCGAGCACAGATAGATCGCGGTCGAGTTGTCCTCGAGCGCGACGAGACAGTGCCCGAGCCCCTCGCTCAGGTACACGGCGTCGCGTGAATCGGTGTCCAGCCGCACGTTCTCCCACTGTCCGAAAGTCGGTGAGCCCACGCGGACGTCCACAACGAAGTCCAGGAAGGAACCGCTCACCGCGGTCACGTATTTGGCCTGGGACGGCGGCACGTCGGCGAAATGGATGCCCCGAACCGCCCCACGGGAGGAGACGGAGATGTTCGTCTGCACGATGCGCATTTCGTGGCCGAGGTGCGCGGCGAGCTTGTCCCCGCGGAAACCTTCCATGAAGAGACCGCGGTCATCGGGGAACTGGCGTGGAGTGACGCGGTAGGCGCCTTCGATTCGCAGCGGCGTGATTTGCACGGGTCAGTACACCTTCGGCATGGGCCGGGGGTCGGACGCGATTCGGGTGAGGTACGTGCCATACCCGCTCTTCTCCAACGGCGCGGCGAGATCGAGCAGCTGCTCGGTGGTGATCCACCCGTTGCGCCAGGCGACCTCCTCGATGCAACCGATCTTGAGGCCCTGTTGCTGCTCCACGACGGAGACGAACTGCGAGGCGGTCATGAGGCCCTGGAACGTGCCCGTGTCGAACCACGCCGTACCGCGCGGCAGCACCTCGACGGTGAGCGTTCCTTCGTCGAGGTAGGCCTCGTTGAGCGACGTGATCTCGAGCTCTCCTCGTGGGCTGGGCTCCAACGCCTTCGCACGCTCGACGACGGTCTTGTCGTAGAAGTACAGCCCGGGGACGGCGAAGTCCGACTTCGGCTCCGCAGGCTTCTCCTCGATCGAGACGGCCGTTCCGGTCTCGTCGAACTCGACGACGCCGTAAGCCGTGGGGTTGGTCACGTGGTAGGCGAAGATGAGCCCGCCCTCGGAGGGGATACGCCGTTGCAGGGCAGAGCCGAGGCCGGCGCCGTGGAAGATGTTGTCCCCGAGCACGAGGCCGGCACTGTCACCGTCGAGAAAGTCCTCACCGAGGATGAAGGCCTGCGCCAGCCCGTCGGGCGAAGGCTGCACCGTGTACTGGATGTTCATACCCCAGGTCGTTCCGTCACCCAGGAGCCGCTGGAACTGCTCCGCGTCATGCGGCGTCGTGATGACGAGGACATCGCGAATGCCCGCCATCATGAGCGTCGAGAGCGGGTAGTAGATCATCGGCTTGTCGTACACCGGCATGAGCTGCTTGCTGATGCCGCGGGTGATGGGGTGCAGACGTGTGCCCGAGCCCCCGGCCAGAATGATGCCCTTCATGCCGCCGATCATAGTGGCCCGCGCGGCGCGAAGTTTCGCTCCTAGTCGTCTGCACGTCGCCCGTATACTTGCCGCATGCGAGTTCTCGTCACCGGTGGAGCCGGATTCATCGGCAGCAACTTCGTCCACCTCACCCGCACGGAGCGGCCCGACGCGCAGATCACGGTGCTCGACAAGCTCACCTACGCGGGTACGACGCGCTCGCTCGACGGCGTCATGGACGACATCACCTTCGTCGAGGGCGATGTGGCCGATCGGGAGCTCGTCGACCGCCTCGTCGCCGAGTCCGACGTCGTCGTCCACTTTGCTGCCGAGAGCCACAACGACAACTCGCTCGCCGACCCGTGGCCGTTCGTCGACACGAACGTGCTCGGCACGGTCTCGCTTCTCGAAGCGGTGCGCAAGCACGACGTGCGCTACCACCACATCTCCACCGACGAGGTCTACGGCGACCTCGAACTCGACGACCCGGCGCGCTTCACCGAGGCCACGCCCTACAACCCGTCGAGCCCCTACTCCTCGACGAAGGGCGCGAGCGACCTTCTCGTGCGCGCCTGGGTGCGGTCTTTCGGGGTCAAGGCCACCATCTCGAACTGCTCGAACAACTACGGCCCTCGCCAGCACGTCGAGAAGTTCATCCCGCGTCAGATCACGAACGTCATCGACGACGTGCGCCCGAAGCTCTACGGCGACGGTCTCAACGTGCGTGACTGGATTCACGTGGACGACCACAACTCGGCCGTGTGGGCCATCATCGAGCGCGGTCGTATCGGCGAGACGTACCTCATCGGCGCCGACGGCGAGGAGAACAACAAGACCGTCGTCGAGTCGATCCTGACGACGATGGGCAAGGACGCCGGCGACTACGACCACGTCACCGACCGTCCTGGTCACGACCGGCGCTACGCGATCGACCCGACGAAGCTGCGTGACGAATTGGGTTGGGTGCCGAAGTACACGACGTTCAGCGATGGACTGGCCGCCACCATCGACTGGTACCGCGAGAACGAATCCTGGTGGCGTCCGATGAAGGACGAGACCGAGGCGAAGTACGCGAAGACGCAGAAGATCGAGAAGCGTTGAGCCGCTGGGTCATCACCGGCGGAACGGGGATGTTCGGCACCGACCTCGCCGCGGTGGTTCGCGAGAGCGGGCACGAGGTTACGGCTTTGGGCTCGGCTGACTGCGACATCCGTGACCTCGAGGCCGCGCGAGCAGCCGCGGCCGGCGCTGACGTCGTCGTCAATGCGGCCGCCTACACCGCCGTCGACGCCGCTGAGTCCGACGAAGCCGCTGCCTACGCCCTGAACGCCGTCGGTGCGCGCAACGTCGCCCGTGCCGCCCGCGAGGCGGGGGCACGTCTCGTGCACATCTCGACCGATTACGTCTTCGACGGCGGGGACAGCGAGCCCCACGCCGAGGACGCCCCCCAGGCCCCGCGCTCGGCCTACGGAAGAACCAAGGCGGCCGGCGAGTGGGCTGTGCGAGCCGAACATCCCGACGCCCTGATCGTGCGTACCGCATGGCTCTACGGCGAGCACGGCCCCAACTTCGTGGCGACGATGCTCCGCCTTGCGCAGACGCACGAGACGCTGAACGTTGTCGATGATCAGCACGGTCAACCGACGTGGACCCGCGACCTCGCGCGCTACGTCCTCGACCTGATCGAGGCGAAGGCCCCGGGCGGGTACTTCCACGGCACGAGCAAGGGCTCGACGACGTGGTACGAGTTCACGCGCGAGATCTTCCGCCTGAGCGGCCTCGACCCCGAGCGCGTCAACCCCACGACGAGCGAGGCCTTCCCCCGGCCCGCGCATCGACCTGCGAACAGCGTGCTGGCGCATTCAGGCGGTCCGCCTCGTCCGGAGTGGCACGTTTCCCTCGCGGCCTACCTCCGGTCGACCTACCGAGTCGGCGCACGCTAGGCCAGGGTCGCCATCGACCCTCCCACCAGCCGGATGTGACAAGAAACATATCGTTGTCGGAACCGTTCCAGGAGAGACCACTTGAGTCGGGCGCTCCCCTCCCCTCCCCCGTTTGGTCGGACGTCATGCTTAACGCGCCCTATAATGAGGACGCAGCTACGACTATCGCGGGGAGAGAAATGAACGCGTCACACCACGGCATCACACGCAGGAGAGTGGTACGAGGCAGCGCCTGGGCTGCGCCGGCCATCGTGGTGGGCGCGGCCGCGCCACGAGCGGCTGCATCCCCGTGCCCGCCGGTCAGCTACACGATCGACTGGTCGAACTCGAGCTTCGTGCGAACGTCGAGCACAAAGGCGAGCATCCGGGCCACGAGCCAGAATGCGTCCGCGCCACCAATCACGTTGACGGTCACGGCTTCGTACACAGGCGCGATGAAATCCGGAACCGAGAAATCCGGTGACACCAGCCTCAGCGCAGTTGGTCAGGTCGGCGGCTCATTCACCAGCGGCCTGAGGATCCAGCAGAGCGTCACGACACCGGATTATTCCACGCCTAAGCGCGACGCCCGCGGTACGTACACCTTCGCGTTCACTGGAGCCGACGGCAGACCGGTCAGCGTGTCCAACCTGGCGTTCACCGTGACGGACATCGATAGCACGGAGGGGGATTTCTGGGACGTCGTCGAACTGTCAGGCGCCTTCTCCTCCACTGCCGGCTCTGGCGTCACTGGCGCGGGCACCCTCAACTCGCCAGCCACGGCCGCCTCGAGCAACACCGCCTTCGCGGACGCGACGTCGAGCGCCGGTAACTTCAACGTCACATACCAGACACCTACGAGCAGCGTGACCCTCACCTACTGGAACAACGCGCAAAAGTTCTCGCGCGTCGACCGCAGCCAGGGCATATACATCGCGGGCATGAAGTTCTCCGCCATCGCGAACAACTGCTGACGCCCCTCGGGGATCGAGTGCCTCACTCCGGTGCTCGGCTGCATAGCCGCCCCGCAATGCGAATGAGAAGGCGGCCCACCACCCTGCACGGGTAGTGGGCCGCCTTCTGTATGGCGCATCCTGCGTCAGGCCTGCTGCATGGCCTTCGTCAGGTTCTCGTCGATGGCGGCGAGGAAGTCCTGCGTGTTGAGGTACGGCTGGTCCTTGCCGATGAGCAGTGCGAGGTCCTTCGTCATCTTGCCGCTCTCGACGGTCTCGATGCAGACGCGCTCGAGCGTCTCGGCGAACTTCGTCACCTCGGGCGTCTCGTCGAGCTCGCCACGCTTGGCGAGGCCACGCGTCCAGGCGAAGATCGACGCGATCGGGTTGGTCGACGTCTCCTTGCCCTGCTGGTGCTGACGGTAGTGACGCGTCACCGTGCCGTGCGCTGCCTCGGCCTCGACGGTCTTGCCGTCCGGCGTCATGAGGACCGACGTCATGAGGCCGAGCGAGCCGAAGCCCTGCGCGACGATGTCGGACTGCACGTCACCATCGTAGTTCTTGCAGGCCCAGACGTAGCCGCCCTCCCACTTGAGCGCCGCAGCGACCATGTCGTCGATGAGGCGGTGCTCGTAGGTGAGGCCGCGCTTGTCGAACTCGTCCTTGAACTCGCGCTCGAACACGTCCTGGAAGATGTCCTTGAACGCACCGTCGTACGCCTTGAGGATGGTGTTCTTCGTGGACAGGTAGACCGGAACGTTCCGCTCGAGGCCGTAGTTGAACGACGCGCGGGCGAAGTCCTCGATCGACTTGTTGTAGTTGTACATGCCCATCGCGACGCCGCCCTCTGCGGGGAACTCGGCAACCTCGTAGACGACCTTCTCGCCGCCGTCGGCAGGCGTGTAGGAGATCTCGACCTTGCCGGCGCCGGGAACCTTGAAGTTCTGCGACTTGTACTGGTCGGCGTGAGCGTGGCGACCGATGATGATCGGCTTCGTCCAGCCCGGCACGAGGCGCGGCACGTTGCTCATGATGATCGGCTCACGGAAGATGACGCCGCCGAGGATGTTGCGGATCGTGCCGTTCGGGCTCTTCCACATCTCCTTGAGGCCGAACTCCTCGACGCGCGCCTCGTCGGGCGTGATCGTGGCGCACTTGACGCCGACGCCGTACTCCTTGATGGCGTTGGCGGCGTCGACGGTCACCTGGTCGTCCGTGGCGTCGCGGTTCTCGATGCCGAGGTCGTAGTACTTGAGGTCGACGTCGAGGTACGGGTGGATCAGGCGGTCCTTGATGAACTGCCAGATGATGCGCGTCATCTCGTCACCGTCGAGTTCGACGATGGGGTTCTTGACCTTGATCTTCTCCATGCCTGTTTGGCTCCTGACTCTGCGACGTGGATGGTGATACCTCGCCCAGGCTATCCCTTCGGCGCTGGAGCCAGAAAGACGAGGCGTCGCGGGCGCTGCTGCGGAACCGAGCCGGGGCGACGCCGGGTGCTGACACGGGCTCATCGGGACCCCCTTCGAGTCATCCGCCGAGCCGCCATTTCGGACGTGAGACCTAGCATTCCGGCCAATTCAACGCGGGCGAACTTTGGTGACCGCTCAGTTCGTTCCGTACCCTTATGGGCGACTGTCAGCTCGCCGGCAACCTTCCGTGCGAGAGGTGCAACTGAGAAGGAAAAACGTCGGTGGAACTTCAGAGTTATCTGCGCGCGCTGCGCAAGCGGTGGCGCATCATCGTCGGCTGCACCCTCATCGCGTTCTCGCTCGCCGCGTTGCTCACGTTGCTGACACCGAAGACCTACAGCTCGAGCATCCGGTTCTTCGTCTCCACCGCCGACGCCTCGAACAACTCGCAGCTCGCCCAGGGCGGCACGTTCACCCAGGACCGCGTCAAGAGCTACACCGAGCTCATGACGACCCCGCGCGTGCTCCAGCCGGTCGCCGACGAGCTCAAGATCAAGGACGGCGCGTCCTCGATCGAGCCCAAGGTCGTGGCGAAGGCTGCCCCGGACACCGTCATCATCGACACGACGGTCACGGACACGAACCCCAACCGCGCCAAGGCCATCGCCACGTCGCTCGGCACCCAGTTCCCCAAGTCGGTCGACGAGCTCGAGCGGGTCTCCGACTCGAAGCCCAGCCCCGTCAAGGTGACGCTGGTGCAGACGCCCACGAAGAGCGAGAAGGTGGGCCCGAACTGGCTGACGAACCTCGTCCTGGCCGGCCTGCTCGGCCTCCTCGCGGGCACCGCGTTGGCGCTCCTGCGTGACCGCCTCGACACGAAGATCCGCAACAAGGACGATGTCGAGGCCGCAGCCGAGGACATCACGGTGCTCGGCGCGATCCCGTTCGACAGCGACGCCCCGAAGCACCCTCTCATCCTCGAAGCCGACCCGCACTCCTCGCGCGCCGAGGCCTTCCGGTCGCTGCGCACGAACCTGCAGTTCGTCGACGCCGCGAAGCACCCCCAGGTCCTCACAGTCACCTCTTCCCTCACAGGTGAGGGCAAGACGACGACGACCGCCAACCTCGCATTCGCCCTGGCAAACTCCGGCTCGAGCGTCTGCCTCATCGAAGGCGACCTGCGCCGTCCGCGCCTTCTCAGCTACCTCGGTCTCGAAGGCGGTGTCGGCCTCACCGACGTCCTCATCGGCCGAGTGGCCCTCAAGGACGTCGCCCAGCGCTTCGGCGAACACCGCCTCATGGTGATCGGTTCCGGCGCCACTCCCCCGAACCCCAGCGAACTGCTGGGCTCCGAACCGATGAAGGCCGTTCTCGACGACCTGCGGGGCCGCTTCGACTACGTCGTCATCGACGCTCCGCCTTTGCTTCCGGTGACGGACGCCGCCGTCCTCTCCACCCAGACCGACGGCACGGTGCTCGTGGCCGGCGCCGACATCGTCAACCGGGATCAGATGCTGGAGGCGCTCGAAATGCTCGACGCCGTCAGCGCGAACATCCTCGGCGTCGTCGTCAACCGCGTGCAACGCGGCAGCCGCGGCAACTACTACGACTACCGCTACAAGTCGTTCAAGAACGAGGAAGCTCCCCAGGCCGACCCGGAGGCCAAGGCCGTTGTCGAGGCGACCTGGAGCGGCGCAGGACGCACCGGCGGTGAGCCCGCACCGCAACGCCGTCGGGAGCGCCTGGGTCGATGAGCCAGAACACCGACGCGAAGACATCAGCGCGCGCTAACAGCCGCACCCACCGCGAGCGCGATCGTGCTGTGCGGTACGGCTGGTTCGCGGTCGACCTTCTCGTCGTGCTCATTTCCGCCTTCATGGCCGCGTGGGTGCGCTACGACCTCGACGCCACGGCGTCGACGACTCGAGAGATCGCTCTCTTCGGTCTCCTGGCGGCCGTGGTGTACGCAGCCGTCGGCATGGTGGTGGGCCCGTACCGTATCGGCCACATGCGAGGTTCGTTCGAGGAGACGTCCGATCTCATCCGCGCGATCCTCGTCACCGCCCTCGTTCTGGCCGTGGTGCGCCTCGCGTTCGGCGCACCCGAAGTGCCACGCAGCCTTCCTTTCACCACACCGGTGTTCGCACTGCTTGGCATGTTCACGCTGCGCTTCCTCGTGCGTTCATGGCGTTGGGGGCGCCAGACCGTGCGAGAGCAGGACGTGCGGGCCATCGTCTTCGGCGCCGGTCACATGGGGCGTCAACTCGTGCGCAATCTCCATCGCGACACGAGCCAGGGTGACAGGTACGTGCCGGTCGCGCTCCTCGACGACGACCCCGGCAAGCGCCGCCTCAGCATCGACGGCCTCCGTGTCAGCGGCACCCGTGACCGGATCACCGCTGTCGCCGAGCGCACCCAGGCGAAGGCCCTCATCATCGCGGCGACGACGATGCCCGGTGAAGACCTGCGTGAGATCAGTGAGCTCGGGCGCCAGGCGGGCCTCGACGTACTCATTCTCCCGCCGGTCAACGAACTTTTCCACGCGCCGCGAGGCGCCGACCTGCGCCACCTCAACCTCGAGGATCTCCTGGGCCGCCAACGCATCGAGCTCGACCAGACGGCGATCCGCAACTCCATCGCCGGAAAGCGCGTGCTCGTCACCGGTGCGGGCGGCTCCATCGGCTCAGAGCTGTGTCGTCAGATCGACCGGTACGGTCCGGCCAAGCTCGTCCTCCTCGATCGTGACGAATCGGCCATGCACTCAGCGCAGATGTCGATGACGGGCCGAGCCCTGCTCGACGACGGCACACTGGCACTGTGTGACATCCGCGACCCGAACGCCCTGGGTGCCATCTTCGAACGCGAGCGGCCGCAGGTCGTCTTTCACGCCGCGGCGCTCAAGCACCTGACGTTGCTCGAGCAGTTTCCGATCGAGGCGTGGAAGACGAACGTCCTCGGCACCCTCAACGTGCTGGAGGCGGCGCGGGCCGTCGGCGTCGAGACGTTCGTCAACGTCTCGACCGACAAGGCGGCGTGGCCGTCGTCGGTGCTCGGGTATTCGAAGCGTCTCGCGGAGCGCCTCACGGCGTCGTTCGCGAGCGCCGGGGACGACACGTACGTCAGTGTGCGATTCGGCAACGTGCTCGGTTCGCGCGGGTCGGTCATCACGGCGTTCACCGCGCAGATCGAGCGCGGTGGCCCGGTGACGGTGACGCACCCGGACGTCGAGCGGTTCTTCATGCTCATCCCCGAAGCGTGTCAGCTCGTGCTGCAGGCGTCGGCGATCGGCACCGACGGCGAGGTCATGGTTCTCGCCATGGGCAAGCCGGTGAAGATCGTCGACGTGGCGCGCACGCTCATCGAGATGGCCGGCAAGCACGATGTCGAGATCCAGTACACGGGGCTGCGCCCGGGCGAGAAGCTCTCGGAGCAGCTGTTCACGCCCGGTGAGGAGATCAAGACCTCCGAGCACCCGCTCGTCTCGCACGTCAACGTGCCGGCGATCGACCCACAGCTCGTGCGCGCGCAGTACTTCGACACGGACGCCGACGCACTCGCCTGGATGGTCGAGCACTCCGGCGGCCATCGTGACCACGACCCGAGCAAGGACATCGACATCACCGCGGAGGGGCCGATCCTCTCCCCCGATTCCGTCGCCGACCACCATGGTGGGGAGAACATCTGATGGCACGCATTCACCTGTCGAAGGCCACCGTCACCGAGCGCGAGGAGCAGCTCGTGCTCCAAGCGCTGCGCTCGGGGTGGGTCGCTCCCCTGGGTCCGATGGTCGACCGTTTCGAGACCGAGATCGCGGAGTACACCGGCGTCGCTGGCGCACTGGCGCTCTCTTCGGGCACCGCCGCACTCCACCTGGCGCTGCTCCACCACGGCGTCGCCCCCGGCACGGTTGTTGTCGTCCCGACCATGACGTTCGCCGCTACCACGAACGCCATCAAGTACACCGGCGCAGAGCCCGTCTTCGTCGACGCCCAGGCGAGCGACGCCAACGTCGACGTGGCTCGCCTGATCGAAGCTGTCGATACCCTCCGGGCCGAGGGTGAGAACGTTTCGGCCGTCGTCACGGTGGATCTGTACGGCCGTTCGGTCGACTACACGACGCTCTCCCCCGCCCTCGCCGAACGAGGCATTCCGCTCGTGGAGGACGCCGCCGAGGCGCTCGGCGCTTCGCTCGACGACACCTCGTGCGGCGCCTTCGGCTCGTGCGCGGCCGTCTCGTTCAACGGCAACAAGATCATGACGACCTCTGGCGGCGGAATGTTGCTGAGCAACGACACCGACCTTCTCGCCCGGGCCCGCTATCTCTCGACCCAGGCACGTCAGCCTGCGCCCTGGTACGAGCACACCGAGGTGGGCTACAACTACCGGATGTCGAACCTGCTCGCTGCGTTGGGCATCGGCCAGCTCGAGCGGCTCGACGCGATGATCGCGCGCCGCCGCGAGATCCGTGACCTCTACTCGGAGGGCTTCTCCGACCTCGACAACGTGCGTCTCCTCGGCCGCGGCGAGGGTCTCGACGACAGCCACGACAACTGCTGGCTGACCGGCGCCGTCGTGGAGGGCCGTGAGCCCGGCTTCATCGACGGTGTCGTCGAAGGGTTCAATGCACGCAACATCGAGGCTCGCCACCTGTGGAAGCCGATGCACCTGCAGCCCATGTACGCGGACGCTCGCGCCTTCGGTGGCCAGGTGAGCGAAGGCCTGTTCCACTCGGGGCTGAACCTGCCGTCCGGTGTCGACCTCTCCGACGACGACGTCGCCCGCGTCATCGCCACCTTCCGGGAACTGGTGACCGGCTGATGCGCCGTGAGCCCCTCCTCAAGCGCGCCACGGACCTGGCCTTGACCGTGCCGGTATTCGCTGCGTCGTTGCCGGTCCAGGCGGGTATCGCGCTCGCAGTGCGCGCGAAGCTCGGCTCCCCGGTGCTCTTTCGTCAGGAACGCCCGGGCCGCGACGGCAAGCCCTTCACGATGATCAAGTTCCGCACGATGCTGACGGTCGACCCGGCACGTGGGTGGGTCACGGACGACGACCGAATGACATCGTTCGGCGCCTTCCTCCGTTCGACCAGCCTCGACGAACTCCCGACGTTGTGGAACATCGTCAGGGGCGACATGTCGCTCGTCGGGCCGCGCCCGCTGCTCATGGCGTATCTCGAGCGATACTCCCCCGAGCAGGCCCGCCGCCACGAGGTGCGCCCGGGCCTCACGGGCCTGGCTCAGGTGAACGGCCGTAACGCGATCTCGTGGGAGGAGAAGTTCGCATACGACGTGCGCTACGTCGACGAGCACGACTGGCGCATGGATCTCGACATCCTGCTCAAGACCGTCAAGGGCGTGCTGCGGCGCGAGGGCATCTCCGCCGACGGCGTCGTGACGATGCACGAGTTCATGGGCGGTTCGGGCGGAGTGAACGATCCGGATGTGAGCGAGACCGTAGCGGAACAACATGGACTGGAGACGCACAATGCGTGACATCCTCATCGTCGGATGCGGCGGCTTCGGCCGCGAGGTGCACGACGTGATCAACGCACTGAACGCACAGGCCCCGACGTACAACCTTCTCGGATACGCGGACGATGCCGCATCCGAGCAGAACACGGCCCTGGTTGAGCGTCGTGGTAGCCGTGTGCTGGGTAGCCTCGACGCCGTTCTGGCCCAGTACGACGCAGCTGAGTTCGCCATCGGAATCGGCAGTCCGCAGGTTCGCAAGAAGCTCGATACGAAGCTCGTCGAGGCCGGGTGGCGGGCAGCGACACTTGTCCATCCGAGCGCGACCTTCGGCGGTGACGTTCGGATCGGTGAGGGATCGATCGTCTGCGCTGGCGTCCGCGTGACGACCAACGTGACTCTCGGACGCTCGGTGCATCTCAACCTCAATGCCACCGTCGGCCACGACGTCACGCTGCACGACTACGTGTCGGTCAACCCGCTCGTGGCAATCTCCGGGTGGGTCGAAGCGCACGAGGGCGTCATGTTCGGCACCCACTCGGCGATCTTGCAGAACCTCAGCGTGGGTGCCGGCTCCGTCGTCGGTGCCGGATCGTGCGTCGTCAAGAACGTGCCCGAGTGCGTCGTCGTCAAGGGAGTTCCGGCGAAGTGAGGATCAATTTCGTCACCCAGTGGTATCCACCTGAGCCGGCAGGGCCTGCGTACGCGCCCGCGATCGGCCTGACGCAACGCGGCCATGAGGTCAATGTGCTCACCGGGTTCCCCAACTACCCCACGGGACGCATCTACGACGGTTATTCACTCAAGCCCTATGCCAGGGAGCGGGGCGCCGATGGCATCACGGTTCACCGAGTTCCCATCTACCCGAGCCACGATGCCAACGCGGTCAAGCGAATGGGCAACTACCTGTCGTTCGCGACGAGTGCCTCCGTGGCCGGACAGTTCCTCCCTCCGGCCGACGTGTGGCTGACCTACTCCTCCCCCGCCACGGCTGCGCTGCCACGCATGCTTCAGCCCCCGGGACGGCGGGCGCCGCACTTCATGATCATTCAGGATCTGTGGCCTGACAGCGTCACCGAGAGCGGCTTCACGGGGGGCACAGCCGCGCGCGCCATCCACACCACGCTGGACGCGTTCTGCAAACTGTCGTACCGCGACGCATCGGGCATCGGCATCATCTCGCGGGGTATGCGCGACGTGCTCACCGAGCGAGGGGTGCCCGACGCCAAGATCTTCGACACCCCCAACTGGGTCGAGAACCGTCCCCTGCCGGAGAAACCGCGAACTCGCTCCGACCTCGGCCTACCAGCTTCGGGTCGCCTCTTTCTCTACGCCGGGAATCTCGGTGAACTGCAGGCACTCGATGACCTCGTCGCGGCCTTCGCCGGCAGCGACGCGCAGCTCGTGCTCATGGGCTCGGGAGTCAAGCGTGAAAGCCTCGCGAGGATGCTCGCCGAGCGTGCCTTGCCCAACGTGCACCTGCTGGACCCGGTGCCCGCACATGAGGTGGCCGAGTACTACGCGGCCTGCGACATCGTCGTCGTCTCGCTCGTCGACCGCCCGTTATTGCGCGTCACCATGCCGAGCAAGGTCCAGGCGTCCTTGGCTGCAGGCCGCCCGATCTTCGCGCATGCGGCCGGGGATGCAGCGGCCGTCGTGACTGAAGCGGATGCTGGACGGGCCGCGGCGCCCGGGACCCGCGATGCCGCAAGCGCGGTGGCGGCTCTCGCGGCAGCCTCCGACGACGACCTGCGCGCGATGGGACGGCGTGCTCGCGCCTACTACGACGCACATTTCTCTCCCGAAACCGGCCTCGTCCGGCTCGAGAACGCCCTCTTGACCATCACGAGCGACAAGGCCAAACGATGATCGACCTCTCCGACAAGACCATCGCTATCACCGGTGGCACCGGTTCGTTCGGCAGCACCATGGTGCGCCACCTCCTCGCCCAGGATGTCGCCGCCGTCCACTTGCTCTCGCGTGACGAGGCGAAGCAGGATGAGATGCGCAAGCGCTTCAACGATGCGCGGCTCAAGCTATTCCTCGGCGACGTGCGTGACGCACACTCAGTCGAGGACGCGTTCGTCGGCGCCGACTACGTGTTCCACGCGGCCGCTCTCAAGCAGGTGCCGAGCTGTGAGTTCTTCCCCGATCAGGCGGTGCGCACCAACATCGACGGCAGCAACAACGTGCTGCGCGCCGCGAGCCGCGCCGGGGTCCGCTCCGTGGTGTGCCTGTCGACCGACAAGGCCGTCTACCCCGTCAACGCGATGGGCATGACGAAGGCCCTCATGGAGAAGAGCGCGCAGGCGTTCGCGCGCAACAACCCCGACTCCCCCAGCGTCGTGTCGACGACGCGCTACGGCAACGTCATGTACAGCCGCGGCTCGGTGATCCCCCTGTTCGTCAGGCAGATCATGGACGGCAAGCCGCTCACCCTCACCGAGCCGAGCATGACCCGTTTCCTCATGTCGCTCGACGACTCGGTCTCACTCGTGCTCCACGCGTTCGAGAACGCCGAGCGCGGCGACCTGTTCGTCCGCAAGGCCCCTGGATGCACCGTGGAGACGCTCGCGCGGGCGACGGCCAAGGTGCTCGGCGTCGACGACCCGCAGATCAAGGTCATCGGTGCGCGCCACGGTGAGAAGATGCACGAGACGCTCCTGTCGAGCGAGGAGATGGTGAAGGCCACCGACCAGGGCGACTACTACCGCGTTCCGCTCGACGCGCGTTCGCTCGAGTACGAACTGTTCACGTCCGAGGGCGAGACCGAACTCAAGGACGCGACGGACTACACCTCCGCCAACACCGAGCAGCTCGACGTCGACGGTGCCGTCGACCTGCTCATGACCCTGCCCGAGATCCAGCAGATTGTTGAGGCCCGAGCATGAAGATCGTCATCACCGGAGCGCACGGCTTTCTCGGCTGGCACACGCGCGCACGGCTGCACACGCTGACCGACCATGACGTCGTCGCCATCGGCCGCGACGACTGGGACGAACTCCAGACGCAGGTCGCGGACGCCGACGCCGTCATGCATCTGGCCGGCATCAACCGTGCGGAGACGGACACTGCCGTCGAGCAGGGCAACGTCGATCTCGCACAGGACGTCGCTAACGCCGTGCGTGCAGCCGACAAGCCCGTACGCATCGTCTACTCGAGTTCCACGCAGGTCGGCAACGGCTCTCCCTACGGTCGAGGCAAGGAGCGCGCGGGCGAGATCCTCGCCGACGCCGCCACCGCGAGCGGCGCCGCGTACGTCGAGGTACGCCTGCCGAACATCTTCGGCGAGCATGCTCGCCCGTACTACAACACGTTCGTCGCGACGTTCATCGACAAGCTGCTCGAGGGCGAGACCCCGACGGTCAACGACAACCCCGTCGAGCTGCTGCACGTGCAGGATGCCGCGGCCTCGCTCATCGAGGCCCTGTCTTCGCGCGACCGACTTATCCGCCCCCACGGCCACGACACGCGCGTGCCGGAGGTGCTGTCATTGCTCGAGCAGTTCCACGACGTCTACAGCCGCGGCGAGATTCCGAAGTTGCCGACGCGTTTCCACACGAACCTGTTCAACGCATACCGGGCTGCGACGTTCCCGAACAAGTACCCGTTCTCGCTCATGGTCAACGCCGACCAGCGCGGGGAGCTGATCGAGACGGTGCGCGCTCACGGCAGCGGCGGCCAGTCGTTCGTGTCGTACACGAGGCCGGGCAAGACGCGCGGTGAGCATTACCACCTGAGCAAGATCGAGCGTTTCGTCGTCATCAGCGGGAAGGCGCGCATCTCGCTGCGCAAGGTGCTGACCGACGAGGTCGTCGACTTCGACGTCGACGGCACGAAGCCGGCCGTCATCGACATGCCGACGCTGTGGGTGCATAACATCACGAACACCGGGGATGAGGACGTCATCACGATGTTCTGGGCCGACCAGCTGTTCAACCCGGCTGCTCCCGACACGTACTGGGAACCGGTGCGCCCCGCCGAGAGCAAGGAGGCCTGAACGATGAAGGTCATGACCATCGTCGGCACGCGCCCGGAGATCATCCGGCTTGCGCGCGTGATGACCCGGCTGGACAACACCCCGGGCGTCGAGCACGTCATCGTGCACACGGGACAGAACTACGACTACGAGCTCAACGGGGTCTTCTTCGACGACCTCGGCGTGCGCAAGCCCGATCACTTCCTCGCCGTCGACACCTCGAGCCTCGGCGCGGTGCTCGGTGGCACGCTCATGAAGAGCGAGGAGGTGATGCGCGCCGAGCAGCCCGACGCCGTCCTCGTGCTCGGCGACACGAACTCGTGCATCGCCGCCGTCATGGCCAAGCGCCTGCGCATCCCGACATACCACATGGAGGCCGGCAACCGTTGCTTCGACGAGAACGTGCCGGAAGAGACGAACCGACGCCTCGTCGATCACGTCGCCGACTTCAATCTCGTCTACACCGAGCACGCGCGCCGCAACCTGCTCGCCGAGGGCCTGCACCCGCGCCGCATCATCAAGACGGGCTCGCCCATCCGTGAGGTCGTCGAGGCGTACACCGAGCAGATCAAGACCTCCGACATCCTCGCTCAGCGCGGGCTTGAGGAGGGTAAGTACTTCCTCGTCAGCGCGCACCGCGAGGAGAACGTCGACAATCCTGAGCGACTGCGCGCCCTGCTCGACGGGTTGATCGCCGTCCACGACGCCTTCGACATGCCGGTGTTCGTCTCGACGCACCCGCGCACGCGCAAGCGTCTCGAAGCGCTACCGGGGTGGACGGAGCCGGAGGGCATCACGTTCAGCGAGCCGCTGGGCTTCCACGACTACAACAAGCTGCAGCTCTCCGCCGCGTGCGTGTTGTCGGATTCGGGCACGATCGCCGAGGAGAGTTCACTCATGGGCTTCCCCGCCGTGACGTTGCGTGACTCGATCGAACGACCGGAGGCCCTCGACACGGGCGCCATCGTGATGACGGGGTTGCACGCGCAGGACATGGTAATGGCTGTTCGCGTTGCCATGGACGCCGGATACCAGCGCGATGGCGTCTCGGACATCACGCCCGAGGATTACCTCATCGACAACTGCTCGCAGCGGGCAGTGAACTTCATTCTCTCGACTGCTCACCGCCACCACGAGTGGGCGGGGATTCGGAATATTAACCAATGACAACTCTACCCACCGTAGTCATCGCTACGTTCGATTCGTACAAATACTCAACGCGATCGCGTAAGGCTGCACAGGCATACTTGGAAGCCGGTTACAGGGTCAAGTTTGTAGGCATGAGCGCCGCGGGCCGCACAGGGCGATGGGACAAACCTGGACGCTTCACGCGTGATGGAGTAGATGTGGTCCAGGTATCCATGCGGCACCCTGACATGCGGCCCTCCAAGGCCACCATCGCACGAAACATCGCCCTAAGTTACGTACCCGCCTTAATTCGTATGGCAAACGAGTTGGTGCGAACCCCAGCCAATATAGTCCATGTGACGTCCACCCCCTTGGCTGCCCTCGGGGCGGCACACAAAGCGATCAGACGCTCCAACTTCGTTCTCGATGTCACCGAACGTCCCGGAACTGTCGCAGCGAAGGGGTCCGCCTTTTCGGCGTACGCCAAAGTAGAGACTTCTCTCATGAAAGCGCTCTCCCGTGTAGTCGACGTCGCGACCGTCGTGGTACCAGGCGACGTCGGCCCTCTTCACCACAAAGGCTTCCGACAGGTGGCTCTAGTGCGCAACGCCCCCTCAAGTAGTTGGCGCAGCCCGTGGGAGCCCCTCCCGACGGGGCCCACGCGCTTTGTTCTCGTCGGCAGCATCTTTGAAGGACGGGGTATCGAAAATCTGATCCAAGCGGCACACCTGCTCCAAGACGACATCCAGATCGATATCTACGGGCGCGGTCGACCCGACTACATGCAGGCCTTGAAGGAGATGTCAGCGACTGGGCATGCAGAGGACGTGATCAATTGGCGCGGCGAGATAGCGCCTGACCAAGTTTCAGCCACGTATCTGTCAGCTCACGTGGGACTGGTGCTCTACGACCCCACGATCCCCGGAAACGACGGTCTCTCCAATAAGATTATGGAGTGCATTTCAACTGGGCGGCCAGTCCTTGCGGGGGACCTTCCAGAAAACCACGCATTCGTTTCCCAACATGGCGTCGGATGGCTCACTGATCTCAGCCCAGACAACATGGCCCGCACTATGCGCGAGATTCACGCCTCGCCCGATTCCCTGAAGGCGAACGCTGATCGTGCCCGAGAATTCGGCCGCAATGAGCTGACCTGGGAGAGCGAGTTCGACAATCTGCTCCGTAAACTCTCCAACTAAAGCTCGCTCAGCCTTTGGCTCTCCATCGGCGTTATCAGGGTACCGAGTGCCCGCCAGGAGGACCTGGCGTCAGTCCTTCGGCGCGGTCCGGCAGTTCCCGAACTGCACGGGCGTTGATTAACCAGAGTACTCCGTACATAAAAACTAGGGTTCCACTCAAACAAACCAGACCAACGCGCGGAGTCAAGCCGAACCGGATTCCGAAGGCCACGGCGATTAACAGCCCCACCCGAGATGCATCCCACGCCAGCTGTGTGCGCGTCTTGCGGAGAACGATGAGAGTCTGCGACAGCGAGGCTCCCACAACCTGCGCGGTGAGGGCGGGAGCCCAAATCGCGGCATACACGCCAGCCTCCGACCAGGGATCCCCCAGCAGCAACGGAAACGCCCACGGTGAGCAGGTGCCCACCAATACGCCCACGGCCACGCCGAAGGCAATCAGCCTTCGAGACGTATCAGAAAACAGCCTTCGAAGGCCACGAGGGTCATCTCTCAAACACTCAGAAGCGCGAGCCAGATAAACCTGAGCAATGGCCGTGCCCACCAACGCGACAGGCATAGCCAGTGCTCGCTGAGTAAGGCCAAACCAGCCAGCAACTTCCCGCGAGAAATAACCGGACATGATCAACAGCGGAAGTTGCTGGCCCAATGAATTGAGCAAACCCGCTGGCCCCAAGTCCCGCGGGAAATGCCTGTACTCACGCAACATATCAAGAGCGCCTATATTTACATTCAAGTCGACTTGAGAATCTCGAAACATCCAGGCGAATACAAGAATGTACGAGGCTAAATACCCTAGATACAACCCTAGGGGTGACGCAGGCGTTAACAGGAAAATACCCTGCATGAGCACCATCACCACCGGAAGGATCATGTTTCGCACAGCTATGACCGTGAATCGCTTACGCCTAATAGCGACTTGATTCAGAACCTGTACGGCGGCCATGAAGGCGGCGGCTAACGCGGCCTGTCCGACGCGCGCCCCCCAAATGAATTCACTCTGCGCGGCCACCCCCCACACAGCGCCGCCAACAAGGCCTACGATCGCGTCGGCCTGCAGTGCAACCCGCGCCAGCTGCAGAGCATCATCTTCACCACTTGGCAATGGAATCGCGGCCTCAAGACGCAGGGAAGCGATAATTGATATGACAGCGGCAATGGCGATTACTAAGGAAAACTCCCCAAATGCGGCTGGCGAGTAAACTCGAGCTAGTAAAATCAGCGCCCCTGCCGAGACAGCCTGTCCGATAAGCGATCCGCCAGCAATCAGTCCAGCTCCGGAGATAAGTCTTCTCACGGAGTCAGCCCTTTAGTTCTGATCTCCGCTGACGCCGCACGAGGGCGAGAGGAGCGACGGCCGTCCGCTCGCTCTCGGTCACCGCGCGCTGGCGTCTGAGCATTTTCTCCTGCCCTCGCTAAGCGCGACTTCTTGGACCCCCAGAGGTAGACAAGGAGGTAGGCGGCCGCGCCTTGATTCAACAGTGTCAGAGGCGAACCCACGATCCACGAGCCGACGCTCACAGCAAACCCGGCGAGCCCCATGATTTCCATCATGTTGCGCTCCCGGAATGATGACTTCTTTTCAAGGAACAGCTTCGATGATGCGAACGCATAAATGGCGCAGACCGCGGCACACACAAAAAGTGAACCAATGAAACCAAAGTTGTAGTAGGCCGACCCCCAATTTGACGGAGGGGAGGTGCCACGATTAGATCCATAAAGCGAGGAAAAGATTTGGGAGGAAAGATCGCTGCCACGATAGCTGGGCAATATTCCAAGAATATCTGTGGCCCACTCCGAACCGTTCGCTGTCGGAAGATTGTGCGTGTACCTAAACCCGGCAAGCCCAGATAGCGCCTGCTCGCCGAGCACTCGACTAAGCAACGCATTTAAGAAGACCTGAATTTTACTGAGAGGACCGTCTGCGACTGCCAGATCGTTGGCCGACCGTCCGGTAAGGAGTGTCAAGAATGAGAAGATGCTGAAGATGACGCCGGAAGCGACGACAAAGCGGGAGCCCTTCAGGAGTCCCCCCATCCGCAGGGCAATAATAACGGATAGCATGACAAGGACCGTTGCGCCTCGCTGTCCGGTACCTGCCGTAGCGACCAGACAAACTCCGACGAGTCCGCACGTGATGGCGGTTCGATATAGGGCCCTTCGCGTCCAGAGGCGATGGATAATAACGACAGTCAAGACTGGTAGCAACGCGTTTTTAAATTGGTTGATATAGCCGGGCGCAAAATACGAAGGGCCAGCGTACGAGTCCAGTCGGGCGGACGCCGCATCGTAGCCGGAACCACCAACAAATGCCTCTACAAGTGTGACGTGGCCAACCGCTGCATAGTAGGCGCCGGTGAGAATTAGACAAATGACATACGCGCCTACAATTGGACCGTCGATCGGCAGAGATTTGACACCATTCTCAGTCCTCACCGGTCGTCGCGATAGGTTGCTCAACGTCCAAACCAGAGCTGCCCCTGTCACTATCGAAGCCATGAGTGTCATGAACAGCCCATAACGCATGTCAATGTCGTACATCGGGTCAATGACCGTAGCAATGCCCACCAAGGAGAGGGCATTGAAGAGGCACAACAAGCCGATGGGTGTAAGGATCATTTTGCGCCGCATCGCTAAGACGAGATACGGAACGAAGAGGATGGCGTACAGGAGGAGATACGTGAACATCAGCGCAGATTAGGCCGGAGGAAAATGAACGAGCTTCTCGACGACGCGTGACGCGGCGTTCCCGTCACCGTACGGCTTAGCGTACGTGTCCGTTTCAGCGGTCTCCGAAAACGCCGCTGCGATGTCTTGCGGCTGCGGGCACAGCGTGTTCCACCCGAGATTCACCGTCTCGATCCACTCGGTCTCGGTACGAACCGTTGCCGTACGAGCACGCAGCAAGAACGCTTCCTTTTGCAGACCACCTGAGTCAGTGATGACTCCGGCCGAACCCATCACAGCGCGAACGAGGTCCGGGTACGCGAACGGCTCGGCCAGTGTGATGTTGCCTGCCTCAAGGTCGACACCGGCGTCGTCGGCCTTCGAACGCAAGCGTGGGTGTGCCAGCAAGACCGTCGGCACGTCGAGCGCGCCGATCGCTTCGATGATCTCCCGCAAACGCTCCGGATCGTCGGTATTCGACGGCCGGTGCAACGTCGCAACGCGGTACTGCCCGTCCTCGAAATCGATTCCGGCGGGCAGCGGCTTGCTTATGACCTGGTCCCGCACACGCATGAGTACGTCCGTCATCACATCACCGACGAGAACGGACTTGTCCGCCAGCCCTTCCGACGCCAAATGGTCCATGGCAACCTGTGTCGGGGCGAGACATAGCTCTGCGAGGTGATCCGTGACGATACGGTTCAGCTCCTCCGGCATCTCACGGTTGAAGGACCGCAGACCGGCTTCGAGATGGGCTACCCGAATGTGCATCTTCGCGGCGGACAATGCGCCGGCCGTCGTCGAGTTGGTATCTCCGTAGACGAGAACCCAATCCGGCTGGTACTTCTCCAGCACGCCGTCCATGGCAGCGAGCATCTGCCCGGTCTGACGACCGTGGCTGGCCGAACCGATGGCCAGGTGCTCGTCAGGCGCCGGGATACCCAGGTCTTCGAAGAACACGTCCGACATATTGACGTCATAGTGCTGTCCGGTGTGGACGATGATGTGCTCCACTTCACGCTCCGCCATGGCGCGGGCGATAGGTGCCAACTTGACGAACTGGGGGCGTGCGCCGACGACGCTCAGAACTCGCACTGTGGGTTTTCTCCTGGTTCGTCGGTCCAGCGGTCGCTCGGCCCGCTGATGCACTTGAACGCCGTGCGTACAGTGGCGAGGCCTTGCACGAGCGTCACGATGTCGGCGTCCTTGCCGAGCACGGCGTCCCGGAAGTTCTCGTGTTCGACGCGCAGCGGCTCCGGCTTGGGAATCGCTAGACGCGTCACGTCTCCTTCGGTGACACCGCGGAACTGGCTGAGGCCGGGCCACTCGGTCTTCACCTTGCCGTTCTTGAAGAACGTGAGATCCGCGGTCAGGGTGTCCGCGATGAACGTGCCCTTCTCCCCTGTGATCACCGTCGTGCGCTCCTTGAGCGGCGACAGCCAGTTCACGAGGTGATTCACGACCGTTCCCTTCGAGAGGCGACCAGTCGCGGCGACGAGATCTTCGTGCGGACGCCCCGAACGATGCGCTGTCTGAGCCGTGATGTCGACGTACTCCTGCTGCGTCACCCACGCCGTCAGGTCGATGTCGTGGGTTGCGAGGTCCATGACCACCCCGACGTCGGCGATACGCCCCGGGAAGGGTCCCTGACGGCGCGTCGCGACCTGGTAGACCTCACCGAGGTCACCGTTCTCGATGCGTGCCCGCGCCGACTGCAGCGCCGGGTTGTACCGCTCGATGTGGCCGACACCGCCGATGAGGCCTCGCGAGGCGAACGCCTCCGCGAGCTTCTCGGCGTTCTCCACCGACTCGGCGAGCGGCTTCTCGATGAGCGCGTGCACGCCACCCTCGGCGAGCTTCGTACCCACCTCGAGATGCAGAGCTGTGGGGACGGCCACCATGGCGTAGTCCACCCCGTGCTCGATGAGCTGATCCACCGTCTCGAAGACGGGGCGACCGCCGGCGACGCCGTGCTGATCACCGTTGGGGTCGACGATCGCCACGAGCTCGACATCGTCCAGACCACTGAGCACGCGCGCATGGTTGCGGCCCATCATCCCGGCGCCGATGAGCCCCGCGCGAAGCTTCGCCATCACGCACCTGCCTTCGCAAGCGCGTTGACCGCTTCGACAATGCGCTCGAGGTCTCCCTGCGACACCGAGGGGTGCACCGGGAGCGACAGGCACTCACGCGCCGCCTGTTCCGTGACGGGCAGGTCGGCCTCAGCCTGGAAGGGCTTCAGACGGTGGTTGGGCACGGGGTAGAACATGCCCGAGCCGACGTTGTACTCGTCCTTGAGCGCCTTCGCCAAACCGTCACGGTCCTGCGGAACACGGATCGTGTACTGGTGGTAGACGTGCACCGCGCCGTCGGCCACGGCCGGGGGCGTCACACCCTCGAGATTCTCGGTGAGAAACGCCGCGTTCTCCTGGCGGGTCTTCGTCCAGCCGTCCACCTTGGTGAGCTGCACGCGTCCGATCGCGGCGTGGATGTCGGTCATGCGGTTGTTCAGGCCCACGACCTCGTTGTGGTACTGCCGCTCCATGCCCTGATTGCGGTAGAGACGCAGGTTGTGCTCGACGTCCGCATTCGCCGCCGAGACCATGCCGCCCTCGCCGGACGTCATGTTCTTCGTCGGGTAGAGCGAGAACATTGCGAACTCGCCGAAGGCGCCGACCGGCGTACCGTGCAGCGACGCTCCGTGCGCCTGAGCTGCGTCCTCGAAGAGCTTGACGCCGTACTTTTCGGCGATCTTGGTGAGCGCGTCCATCTTGGCCGGGTGACCGTAGAGGTGCACGGGCATGATGCCAACCGTCTTGTCGGTGATCGCAGCTTCCACGGCCTCGGGGTCGAGGCAGAAGTCGTCGAGGCTGATATCTGCGAAGACGGGCGTCGCGCCGGTGAGGGCGACCGAGTTGGCGGTCGCGGCGAAGGTGAAGGACGGGACGATGACCTCGTCGCCCGGCTTCACGCCTGCGGAGAGCAAGCCGAGGTGGAGACCCGACGTACCCGAGTTGACGGCGACGCACGAACGCCCGAGACGGAAGTGCTGCGAGAACTCCTCCTCGAAGGCTTTCACCTCCGGCCCCTGGGCGATCATGCCGCTACGCATCACGCGGTCGACAGCGGCACGCTCCTCGTCACCGATGAGCGGCTTGGCGGGGGGAATGAAGTCGTTCATGCGTCGTCCTCCGTGAGAACACCGTCAGTCTCGGTGTAGGTGGCGCCCGTCTGCGGGCAGGTGTAGGTGCTGTCAGTGGTCTGCTCGAGCGGCACCCCGGCGCGCCCGACCCAGCGGATTCGCTTGGCCGGCACCCCCGCCACGAGTGCAAAGTCGGGCACATCCTTCGTCACGACCGATCCCGCGGCGACGAGCGCCCAGCGTCCGATCGTGACGGGCGCGACGCACACCGCACGAGCGCCGATCGAGGCGCCCTCACGGCACGTCACGCCGACGGCCTCCCAGTCGTCACCCCGCTTGAGGGTGCCGTCCGGTGCGACGGACCGCGGGTAGTGGTCGTTCGTGAAGACGACAGCAGGGCCGACGAACACGCCGTCCTCAAGGCGCGCCGGCTCGTAGACGAGGGCGTAGTTCTGCAACTTGCAGTTGTCGCCCATCTGCACTCCCGTACCGACGTAGGCGCCACGGCCAACGATGCAGTTCTCCCCCAGCACGGCTTCCTCACGCACCTGCGCAAGATGCCAGACGCTGCTGCCGTCACCGATCTGCGCGTTCTCCGCGACGTCGGCGGTGTCGACGATACGAACGCTCATGCCTGCTCGCCCTGGCCGACGACGAGGAAGGTCACGCCGTCGAAGTTGCTGCGGTCAAGAATGCGCCGGCCATCGACGACCGTGCTGACCCCCGGGAAGTCGGCCTTCGTCAGGCTCTTGTACTCGGCGTGATCAGCCTGAACGATGACGACGTCGACCGGCTCACCGATGGTGTAGGCGCCCCAGCCGAACGTGTCCAGTTCGTCATCGCTGTACATCGGGTCGTTGACGACGACCTCACCACCTGCCTCACGGATGGCAGCGACCGTGGCGAACACTCCGGAGAACGCAGTCTCCTTCACGGCTCCGCGGTAGGAGGCGCCGAGCACGGCCACCTTCTTGCCCTTGAGGTCCCCGCCGTTCGCCGCGGAAGCCAGGCCCACCGTGTACGAGGGCATGTCCGCGTTCGCCTGACGCGCAGCACGAACCACGGTCGCGTCGGGGTCGTTCCACAGGTACAGCCGCGGATAGACAGGTATGCAGTGACCACCGACGGCGATACCCGGCGAGTGGATGTGGCTGTACGGCTGCGAGTTGCTCGCCTCGATCACCTGGAAGACGTCGATACCGTTCGCGGCCGCGAACTTGCCGAACTGGTTGGCCAGCCCGATGTTCACGTCGCGGTAGGTCGTCTCGGCGAGCTTGGCCATCTCGGACGCCTCGGCCGACCCGAGGTCCCACACCCCGTTGGGCCGCTTCAGGTCGGGGCGCTCGTCGAACTGAAGCACCTGCTCGTAGAACGTCGTCGCCTTGGCCGCTCCCTCGTCGGAGAGACCGCCGAGCAGCTTGGGGTACTTGCGCAGATCTTCGAAGACGCGGCCGGTGAGGACACGCTCCGGCGAGAACACCAGGTGGAAATCGGCGCCCTCCGTCAGCCCGCTGCCCTCCTCCAGGCGGGGCTTCCACCGCGTTCGCGTCGTTCCGACGGGGAGGGTCGTCTCATAGATGACCGTGGTGCCGGGCTTGAGGCCGCGCGCGATGTCATCCGTCGCCGAGTCCATCCAGCCGAAGTCAGGACGCGCCTCGTCATCGACGAACAGCGGAACCACCACGACGACGTAGTCGCTCTTCGACACAGCCTCCGCGGTGTCGGCCGTCGCCTCGAGGTTCCCATCAGACACGACCTGCGCCAGGTACTCCGCGAGGTGCGCCTCGCCCGGGAAGGGCTCTCGTCCAGCGTTGACGAGATCGACGACGACTTGGTTGACGTCAGCGCCAAAGACCTTAGCGCCCGACCGCGCGAACTGCACTGCGAGGGGAAGGCCGATCTTTCCGAGCCCGACTACTGTGACCTGCACCAATACCTCCACTGGTTGGCACGAAGATTTCGCTACAGACCATACCGTCTGAAAGCGGCCTTACTGCGAGAACTGAATGGGGCTGATGTCCAACTTCCCAACGGTTTTCGGGCTCACCCCGCCTGCGCCGAGGCGTTGCGCAGGGCGCCCGCGACGACGTCGAGAGACGGCGCGATCTCGCGCTCCATCTGGGCGAACACCTCGGGCCCCATCTTGAACGGGTCGACGATGTCTGCGTCGTCGTCCTCGGGGCGTGCATGCACGAGGTGGCGGCGCGCCCCAGCCGCGGCGACGAGCTTGCCCACGCCCGAGCGCCCGCGAGCTGCCTCGACCTCCTGAGGCTGAACGTCGGCGACGAGATCGGCGAAGTCGACGAGCGCGAACGTCTTGCGCAACCCCAACGGCGCCTCCTGCACCACCGCCCGGCGGTGCGCGCGTGTCGCGGTCAGCACGAGGTCGGCGTCCTCGATCATGTCCACGGTGAGTTGCCGCGCCCGGAATGCCGTCGAGTCGATGCCTGCTGCGTCGAGGAGCGCCACGGAACCTGGGTCAACCGGCCACCCTGCCAGGGCTCCGGTTCCGGCACTCGTCACCTCGATACCCAAGCCGTCCAGCTCGGCGGCGAGGCGCAGGTGAATGTACGGCGAGCGACACACGTTGCCGGTGCAGACGACGAGGATGCGACCGCCCGGCGCCGGGGACGGCTCGCTCCCCTGCCCCGCTCCGCGATCCAAGGTCAACGACGCGTCGTCGTCCTGCCACATCCCACCGAGACCGGGCGCGTCGGTCGGGAGCTCCAGACCGTGACGACGCCGCGAAGCCCGGGTCGGCAGATCCGCCCACGGGTCGAACGAATGCGGTGTCTGCTCCTGCTCGTTCTCCCGCCGGGACGGACGCAAACGCGGCTCGTCGTCGAACGGGTCGAAGTCGTCGCTCACGCGTCGGCCTCCCGACGCTCGACGCCCTCACTCTGAGCCGCCATGCGCTCTGGGGAGAACTCGTGCACGAGCGGTACGACGTCTGCGATCGAATCGCACACCCGCGTCGGCACGAACGGGTAGCGATCCACCTGATCCGGCCTCGTCGAGCCAGTCAGCACGAGAATGCTGCGCAACCCGGCTTCGAGGCCGCTGCGCACATCCGTATCGAGACGGTCGCCGATCATGACCGTGGATTCGGAGTGCGCGTCGATGCGGTTGAGCGCGCTACGCATCATGAGCGGGTTCGGCTTGCCGACGTAGTACGGCTTGACGCCCGTGGCCGCCGTAATCATCGCGGCGATCGAACCCGTCGCCGGCAGCGGCCCCTCGGCGCTCGGACCTGTGACGTCCGGGTTCGTCGCGATGAAGCGCGCACCACCCTCGATGAGGCGGATGGCCCGCGTGATCGCGGTAAAGGAGTACGTGCGGGTCTCCCCCAGCACGACGTAGTCAGGGTTGCGCTCACTCATCGTGTACCCGACGTTGTAGAGCGCCGTCGTCAAGCCGGCTTCCCCGACGACGTACGCCGAGCCGCCCTCTCGTTGATCGTGGAGGAACTGCGCCGTCGCGAGCGCCGACGTCCAGATGGCCTCTTCGGGGATGTCGATGCCGCTGCCCTGCAGGCGGGCGCGGAGGTCACGCGGGGTGTAGATCGAGTTGTTCGTCAGGACGAGGAAGCGTCGGCCGGTCTCTTGCAACGCCTGGAGGAACTCCGCCGCCCCCGGAATGGCGTGCTCCTCATGAACGAGCACGCCGTCCATGTCGGTCAGCCAGCACTCCACAGGACTCTTGTTCGTCATGGCGTCATCCTGTCACGTGCAGGCCACGTGAAACCGTCGCCGCGACGACCAGGAGGCGTGGTGCCCAGCACGTCACAGCGTCGTCAGGTCGTAGTCGACGATGACGGCCGCGTGGTCGCTCCACCGCTGGTCGTAGGCATCGGCCCGCCCCACCCGCGGATCGCTCGCGACGGCCGCGAGCGCCGAGCTGGCGAACTGGTAGTCGATGCGCCATCCGGAGTCGTTGTCGAACGCCTTGCCGCGCCACGACCACCACGTGTACGGCCCCGCGACGTCGCCGTGATGCTCGCGCATGACGTCGACCCACCCATTCTCGGTGAACCGCGTGAGGTAGGCCTGCTCCTCGGACAGGAAGCCCGCCTTGCCGCGGTTGCCCTTCCAGTTCTTGAGGTCGTTCGGGCCGTGCGCCACGTTGAA
Source organism: Dermacoccus sp. Tok2021 (assembly GCF_019895135.1). Taxonomy (NCBI): domain Bacteria; kingdom Bacillati; phylum Actinomycetota; class Actinomycetes; order Micrococcales; family Dermacoccaceae; genus Dermacoccus; species Dermacoccus sp. Tok2021. The sequence goes on along the minus strand of NZ_JAGTHU010000002.1, from coordinate 56,235 downwards.
GTCACCCATGACGAGGGCCGGGCGGTCGACGAGCTGCGCCATGCGCGCCTCGACGGCGTCGAGGAAGCGGTACTTCGCCACCTGCTTGTCGGTGTCGACCTCGCCGGTGTGGACGTAGACACTGGCGATCGTCACGGTGTGACCGTCGATCGTGACGTCGGCCTCGACCCAGCGGCCGACCTCGTCGAACCCGTCGATGACGGTGACCGGCGTCGCCATCGCGTGGCGGGTGAGGATGGCCACGCCCTCACGGCCGGCCGTCGCCGACTCGGCGTGGGCCAGGGCGTACTCCTCGAGCGCCGAGCCGCCGAGCGCGGTGGCGAACTGCTTCGGCGTCGCGCGTACCTCCTGCATGGCGACGACATCCGCGTCCTGCTCCGCGAGCCACTCGAGCCCACCTCGACGCTGTGCTGCTCGGATTCCGTTGACGTTGGCCGTGACAACTCGCATGCCGTCATCGTTTCAGGTGCGCGCGAGGGGTGTCGAACGCGCGAAGGCCCCACCGAAACCGGTGGGGCTTTCCTCGGGGGTCTGCTCAGCGCGCCTCGACGACGGGACGTCCGAGAGAGTGCACGGTGAAACCTGCGTCGGCCCACCTCCCGCCGTCGAGAACATTGCGACCGTCGATGACGACCTTGCCCGCAACCTTCGACGCCACGTCCGTCGGGTCGAGTTCGCGGTACTGCTTCCACTCCGTGAGGTGAAGAACGATCTGCGCTCCGTCGAGCGCTTCGTCGACGGTGTCGACGTAGTTCGGACCGGGGCGGTTGGCCCGGGCCACCGGCAGGGCCTCGGGGTCGTGCACGCGAACGTCGGCGCCGAGTTGGACCAGACGTTCGGCGACGTCGAGCGCCGGACTGTCTCGGATGTCGTCGGAGTTCGGCTTGAACGCGGCACCGAGAACGGCGATCGGCTTCCCTGCCACGTCGCCGAGGGCGCCCTCGACAAGCGTGACGACACGTTCGCGGCGGCGCAGGTTCGTGGCGTCGACGCCACGCAGGAAGTCGACCGAGTCGGGCAGACCCAGCTCCTCACCCCGCGCCAGGAACGCCCGGATGTCCTTGGGCAGGCAGCCACCACCGAAGCCGACGCCGGCACCGAGGAACTTACGGCCGATGCGCTCGTCGTGGCCGATCGCGTCGGCGAGGGCGAGCACGTCGCCGCCCGTGGCCTCGCAGATCTCCGCCATGGCATTGATGAAGCTGATCTTCGTCGCGAGGAACGCGTTGGCGCTGACCTTGACGAGCTCCGCCGTCGCGTAGTTGGTCACGAGGCGGGGCGTGCCAGCCGCGAGCGCCTTGGCGTACACCTCGTCGAGCTTCTCGACATCCGCATCGGCGAACTCGCCCTCGACGCCGTAGACGAAACGGTCGGGCGTGAGCGTGTCCTTGACCGCGAAACCCTCACGGAGGAACTCCGGGTTCCACACGAGACGTGCGTCGACGCCGTCCGGGACGTTCTCGCGGATCGCTTCGAGGACGCGAGGCACCGTGCCGACCGGCACCGTCGACTTGCCGACCGCGATCGAGCCTGCCTTCATGTGGGGCGCAAGTGCGGTGAACGCGGCGAAGACGTAATCCGTGTTGGCCGCGTACTCCCCCGCCCGCTGCGGGGTGCCCACGCAGACGAAGTGGACGTCGGCGTCAGCGGCGGCGCTGATGTCGGTGCTCCAGCTGAGACGGCCCGTCTCCGTCATGCGCGTCAGCAGATCGGTGAGGCCCGGTTCGTAGATCGGGCTGCGCCCCTGCGACAGCGCCTCGATCTTCTTCGCGTCGACGTCGATGCCGACGACGGTGTGGCCCAGTTCGGCCATACAGGCCGCGTGCACGGCGCCCAGGTAACCGGTGCCGATGACGGAGATCCGCAAACTCATGCGGGCAGTCTAGGTCGCTGGGTCAGTGCTCACGCGGCGACTTGCGCGCAGTCACCGGAAATTCACTCGGGCGTCTCAGCCCAACTTCACGACACCGAATGCGACGAGTGTGATGACGGCCAGGAGCGCGTACCCCGCGATATCGACCGTGCGCGAACGAACCTTGATGTCGAGTACGTAGCGCTCGGGAAGAACGGCACGCATCACGGCGCCCGCGAAGAGACCGAGCGACATCACGACCCCGCCCGGACGAACCTGGCCGGCCATGACGGTGATCAGCCCCGCCACGACGAGACCCACGACGACGAGCCAGGGAATCCCGAGGCGGAAACGGGTCACAGGCCTCGCGCGTCGGCGTCGCGCTCCGCCGCCTCGACGACGTTCATGAGCAACAGCGCTCGCGTCATCGGACCGACGCCACCCGGGTTCGGGGAGACGTACCCGGCGACCTCCGTGACGTCCTTGGCGACGTCACCGGCGACCTTGCCCTCGACACGCGAGACACCCACATCGAGCACCGCAGCGCCGGGCTTGACCATGTCCTTCGTGATGAGATCCGGCACTCCAGCGGCGGCGATGACGACGTCCGCGTTCTTCGTGTGCTCCGCGAGGTCACGGGTGCCGGTGTGGCACAGCGTGGCCGTTGCGTTCTCGCTGCGGCGCGTGAGGATGAGTCCGAGCGGGCGACCGACCGTGAGGCCACGGCCGACGACGACGACCTCCGCGCCCTTGAGCGGGACGTCGTAACGGCGCAGCAACTCGATGACGCCCATCGGCGTACACGGCAGCGGTCCCTCTTCGCCGAGCACGAGCTTGCCGAGGTTGACCGGGTGCAGACCGTCGACGTCCTTCTCGGGCTTGACGCGCGAGAGCAGCGCCACCTCGTCGAGCCCCGTGGGCTGCTGGATGAGGAAGCCCGTGCACTCGGGGCTGTCGTTCAGCTCGTCGATCACGGCTTCGACCTCTTCCTGCGTCGCGCTGGCGGGCAGATCCTTGCGGATCGAGACGATACCGATCTCCGCGCAGTCCTTGTGCTTCGCGCCGACGTACCAGTGCGAACCCGGGTCGTCACCCACGAGCACCGTGCCGAGGCCCGGCGTCACGCCGCGCTCCTTGAGACGGGCCACGCGCTCACGCAGCTCGTCCTTGATCGTCGCGAGGGTGGCCTTGCCGTCCAGCGTCGTCGCAGTCATGGCCCCAATCCTGCCAGACGCCCCGGGCGCGCGGTCGGCGCTCACACCGGGGTGTGACGGGACGCTCGTGATCGACGTGGGCTCGCGCGTACGGTCGTCGTATGACACGAGCGAACGAGCGTGCCGAGCGGCGAGTGACGTGGCGCGTTCCCGCGCTCGTGGCACTCGTCGTCGGGGTGCTCGTCGTGGCGTTGTTCCTCGTCGTCGACCGCCGTTCGTCAGCCCCGGTCGCCGACGCGCCCTCACCCAGCCTGAGCGGACGCCCCGTGGTGGCCTTCGTCGGCGACAGCTACTCCGCCGGCTCGGAGGCGAGCTCACCGGGCAAGCGATGGACCACCGTCCTGAGCGCTGAGCGCGGGTGGAACGAGATCAACGTCGCCGTGCCTGGCATGGGCTACGACGTGGGGCGTCCGACGCAGCACTACGCTTCCCAGGTCGCACGAGCCGCAGCGTCGAAGCCGGGCACGGTCATCATCTCCGGCGGATGGAACGACGTCGCCCGCGGCGTGCCGACGGCGACCATCGTCAAGGGCCTGCGCGAGACGCTCGCGGCGGTGAAGAAGCACGTCCCCGAGGCGCGCGTCGTCGTCATCGCACCGATCGGACCGGCGAGTTCTCCCCCACCCGACCTCGTACGGCTGCGCGATGCCGCCGCACCCGTGGTGCGCAGCTCAGGTGCGGCGTGGCTGGATCTCGACTTCCCGCTCACCGGTCACCCTGAGTGGATCAGCCCTGACGGCCTGCACCCCAACGACGCGGGCTACAAGCACCTCGCCGAGCTCACGAACGCGCGTCTGAAGTAGCCCGTCGGCCACCGGAGCGTGCCGCCATGGCTGCCGCCGCAGCGGTGACGACCATGCCGACGACGGTGCGCACACCGACACCTTCGCGCGCCACCGGGTCAAGCAGGTCGATGACGAGCGCCGCGACGAGCTGCCCCATGATGCCCATGAGCCCGAGCACGAGCACGCTGATGTGCTCCGTCGCCCACGCCGACAACCCGATGAACGCGATACCCAGCGGCGCACCGAGCCACGCCCACCAGGGAGCGTCGTGCGGCCACTGCCACTGCGTGAAGCCGAGGAGCACGCGCGCACCGGCGAACACCACGAGAGCGATCACACCGACGAGGAAGTTCTGCAGCGTCGTCGCGTACGAACTGCCCGCCCGCGCACTGACGCGCCCGTTGAGACCCTGCTGGAACTGCGTCATGACGCCCGCGATGATGACGGCGAGGGCCGGCAGGATCGCGATGCCACCCGGGACGTGCTGGCCGCTCACCGTGATGCCGACCCCGACGACGGCGAACGCTCCGGCGAGCGCGCGAGCGGGGGTGATCGGCGTGCGTCCCTTGGGCCCGGCACCAACGTGATCGGCGAGCAGCCCGCCGAGCGCACGACCGCCGACGCTCGCCACGATGAAGACGGCAACACCGAGAAGCCCGACCGCGCTCGTCTGCACGGCGACGAACGCGCCACCCAGGACGCCGCCGAGGCACTCCCACCAGCGCAGACGTCCGGCCCGGATCGACAGGACGAGTCGCGTGGCGCCTTGGCGCAAACTCGGCACCGCGAGCGCCAGCACGAGCAGTGCGAGACCCGAGCCGAAACTCCAGATGGCAGCGACGAGCGGCTCCGACAGAGGTTCGCCGAGCGTCCCGTTGAAGCGAGCCTGGAGCGACAGGCAGGCACCACCGACGAACGCCGCGGCGAGCGCGAGCGCCTCCGAGGACGCACGTCGTTCACGCGTCATCGCGTCACCCCTATGGACATGGCGTGTTTGGCTGGAGATGGCGCCGACGTCGCGATGATCCCCCACCAAACACGCCATCCGGCACTCGCCGGGCCGCGATCAGTGGGCGAAATGACGCGTACCGGTGAAGTACAGGGTGACGCCGGCCTTCTGCGCAGCCTCGATGACCTCGGCGTCACGGATCGAACCACCGGGCGCGACGACGGCCTTGACGCCGGCGTCGAGCAGGATCTGCAGGCCGTCGGCGAACGGGAAGAACGCGTCCGACGAGGCAACGGAGCCACGAGCGCGTTCGGCGCCCGCACGCGTCACGGCGAGGTTGCACGAGTCGACGCGGTTGACCTGGCCCATGCCGATACCGACGGACGCGCCGTCCTTGGCGAGCAGGATCGCGTTCGATTTCACTGCGCGCACGGCACGCCACGCGAAGGCGAGATCACGCATCGTGGCCTCGTCCGCGGCCTCGCCGGCGACGAGCTGCCAGCGCTCGGGGTCGTCACCCGTGGTGCGACCGTCCTTGTCCTCGCCCTCGGCGTCGATCATGTCGCGCTCCTGCACGAGCAGACCGCCGCTGATCGGACGCATGTCGAAACCACCCGCAGTGGGCGCGGGCACGGTGACGAGGCGCAGGTTCTTCTTCGCGGTGAGTACCTCGAGGGCGTCGTCGTCGAACGCCGGCGCGACGACGACCTCGGTGAAGATGTCCTTCACCGTGTCCGCCATGGCCTTCGTCACCGGTCGGTTGGTCGCGATGATGCCGCCGAACGCGCTCGTCGAGTCGCACTCGTGGGCGCGCTGGTGCACTGCGGCGATGTCCTCGTCGGGAGCGCCGACGGCGATACCGCACGGGTTGGCGTGCTTGATGATGGCGACCGTCGGCACGTCACCGTGGTCGTACGCCGCGCGGTAGGCGGCGTCGGCGTCGACGTAGTTGTTGTATGACATCTCCTTGCCGTGCAGCTGCTCGCCCTGCGCGAGGCCGCTCGCGTCGGCCGACGTGTAGAGGGCCGCCGCCTGGTGCGGGTTCTCGCCGTAGCGCAGGCTCGCGGCCTTGGTGTACGTCGAACCCGTCCAGTCGGGGAAGGTGTCGCCGGTGGTGGCGTCGTTCGAGCCGACGAGGTTCGCCCCCATCCAGGTGGCAACTGCGACGTCGTAGGACGCGGTGTGGACGAAGGCGTCACGCGCCAGCGCGGTGCGCTGCTGCAGTGTGAAGCCGCCGCCGCGCACGGCGTCGAGCACGTCGGCGTACGACGTCGGGTCGGTGACGATGGCCACCGTCGGGTGATTCTTCGCGGCCGCGCGCACCATCGTCGGGCCGCCGATGTCGATCTGCTCGACGCACTCGTCGATGCTCGCGCCCGAGGCGACCGTCTCACTGAACGGGTAGAGGTTCACGACGACGAGGTCGAACTGCTCGACACCGAGGTCCTCGAGCTGCTTCATGTGATCGCTCTTGCGCGAGTCGGCGAGGATACCGGCGTGCACCTTCGGGTGCAGCGTCTTGACGCGACCCTCGAGGCACTCGGGGAAGCCCGTGAGCTCCTCGACCGCCGTGACGGGGATGCCGAGACCCGCGATGAGCTTGCTCGAACCGCCCGTCGAGACGATCTCCACCCCGGCCTCGTGAAGGACGCGGGCGAGCTCCTCGAGCCCCTGCTTGTCGTACACCGAGACGAGAGCCCGCCGAATAGGGCGCATGCCGTCACTCATTGATCGAAACCGTCCTGCCGTTGATGGACCAACCTCGTGCGAACCCGCGGACCACGTCCACGAGCATGGTGCGCTCCTCGACCTTGATGCGTTCGTGGAGCGATTCCTCGTCATCGTCGGCGCGTACGTCGACGACGCGCTGATCGATGATGGGGCCTGTGTCGACACCGGCGTCGACGACGTGACACGTCGTACCGGTGACCTTGACGCCGTGCGCGAGCGCGTCCCGGACGCCGTGCGCCCCGGGGAAACTCGGCAGCAGCGCCGGGTGGGTGTTGATGACGGTGTGGCGCGAGAGAGTCTGCGCGCCGAGGATCTTCATGAACCCGGCCGAGACGACGAGCTGACGAGCCGCGACGTCACCGCCGGTGAGCGCGGCGAGGTCGAGGTCGTCGTCGGCATCGCTGAACGCGCGCTCGATGGCGTCGGCGAGCGCCGCGTCCCACTGGCTGCGCTCGGGGAAGTGCCGCGTCTCGACGGTGAAGGTGGGGATGCCGGCGAGGGTGGCGCGCTCGAGGCCGGTGCACTCCCGATCGGCGCCGACCGCGACGATTTCGTACACCTTGCCGTGGGCGTCGTCGTCGATGAGAGCCTGCAGCAACGAGCCGCTTCCGGAGACGAGGACGACGACCTGCAGGGGCTTCGACTGCTCGCTCACGCCCCCACCCTATCCCCCGATGTTGAGCGGTCGCAGCGGCATCTGTACCCGGATACCCAGGCAACATCGACGAGGTTTTCCACAGGCCCACATTCATCGGGAGCATCCACACCGCCGGCACGCAGGCTGGAAGCATGACTCCCCGTTGGAAGCAGACCCATGAGCGAGCCGTGACACTGGCAGAATCGAGCTACGGCGTGGTGAACCGCGCGCGTCTTCGACAAGTCGGCGTGACACGGGAGGACGTACGCACACATGTCCGCGCCGGACGTTGGATGCAGTTGGGCAACAACACCTTTCGCCCGCCGACAAACGCTTGGTGCCCTGAACGCTCTCCCATCGCTGTCGCCGTCTTCGAGACCCAAGGGCCGGCCTGGGCCGAGGCCTCGAGTGCCCTGATTCTCCACGGCTTGCGAGGTTGGGGCGCGCAGCAGATCGTCGTCGCGCTGCCTCACTACGGTCAGCGCACGTCCTTCCCGCCGGGTACGAGAGGGATGTTCCTGTTCCGACCACCGCGGCTGTTGCAGACACCGGTTCCCCACTCCCATCCCGCATGGGCGTCGTTGCGCGCCGCCGCCATCGCGCGAACGGATCGGGAGGCTGCGACGGTGCTCGCCATGACGGTGCAGCAGCGACTCGCCCGAGCAGACGACTACTGGCAGGCCCTCGAATGCCTCCCCAAACTGCACCGCCGCAAACTGATTCGCGAACTTCTCGGGGACATAACCACCGGGTCCGAGTCGATTGGTGAGATCGATTTCGTTCAGCTGTGCCGCAGACGCGGTCTACCGGTGCCGGATCGTCAGGTTCGACGACGTCACCCGAACGGCTCGTACTACCTCGACGTGCGCTGGGAGGCTGCGAAGCTCACCGTCGAGATTGACGGCATGCACCACTTCATGGGCGACAACCCGACTCAGGACGCCCTGCGTCAGAACTACCTCACCCTGGGCGGTGACGCCGTGCTGCGCATTCCCGTGGTGGCGCTGCGCACCGATCCGGATCCGTTCTTCGCGCAGATCGAACATCGGCTGCGCCTCGCGGGGCTCCTGTGACGCCGATGTTTCCTGGGAATCGCGGGACCGGTGCCGCGGCGCCCGCTCAACATCGGGGGTGGGGGTGGTCAGTCGAGGAAGAAGCGCTGGACGGTGCCCGGGTGCTGGTCGTGCTGGTTCTCGCAGGCCTCGCGCGCCTGGTTGGTGTTCGCACCCCAGAGGCACTTCTGGTAATCCATCGTGCGCTCGTACTGAACGAGCGGGGCGACGACCATGGCGATGAGCAGTGCCGTGAGACCGAGCCCGATCATGTTGGGCGCAACGGCCTTGTTCTGGCCGGACTTCTTGAGGTCCTGGATGAAGCGCACGCCGTAGTAGAACGACGCGACGAGCGGGATCACCGCAAGCGCCGTGCCGGGCATGGGTAGCCACGACAGGGCGAAGCCGAGGATGAGGTAGCGCAGCGACAGCATGCTGTTGCGCGCACCGACGGGCGCCTTCGGAGTGTCGTTCACGTCTCTCCCAACGAGCGAGTGCCTGGGATTACTCCCGACCTCAGCGGGTTTTTCAGTGGGTGTGGTTCAGCATCCAATGCCGCACGCCGGCCACCGCGACGGCCGGCGGCACGAAAAGGACGGGCAGCAGCACCCATGCGTTCCACCCGGGGCCGACATAGTCGAGGAGCCCGGTCGAGACACGGGCCGTTGCGAACCACCACACGAGCCACATGACGAGCGTGGCGAGCGAAGCGGCGCACAGAGCCACCGTGCATTTCGCGCGGAGGCTCGACAGTCGCGTCAGCGCGCCGACAGCGTCCCAGCCGATCCAGCCGCCCACTGCGATCGGAACGAGGAGGAAGATCCACGTCCAGGGCCCGACCCCGTCCGGCAGTGCGCCGAGCACCGGAATCATCGGCAGAGTGCCGGGCGTCATCGCGCCGTGCCCGATCGAGACAGCACCGACGTGCACCGACGAGCCGGTGAACCATCCGGCGCCGAGGGCCATGAGGTTGGGCAGAGCCAGAAGCTGCGCCGCGACGAGGAGGATGCCTCCGACGAGACCGGGGTTCAGCTGTTGGTGGACGGTCCAGACGCGTCCGCCGTGCCAGGCGACGAGCGCGACGACGAGAACGAGCGAGGCGAGGGCAAGCCAGCGCAGGCCGCGTAGCCCGGACCGGATCGAACGCTGCAGCAACAGCGGTGTGGCGTCGAGGACGAGATCGTCGAGAGCCTTCAGCTCAGGTGAGTGCTCCCGCTCGTGCCAGGCCGTCCATGCCACGCCGGCAGCCGCGACGAGGAACGGTCCGAGCAGGAGGGACCACCAGCTGATGTGGCTCGCACCCAACGAGGCAACGACGGCGAGCATCTGAGCCGCAGCGACGTAACCGCCGATGAACGCGAGCAGGATGAGGCGCAGGTCGCGCGCGTGCAGGCGCTCGTCGGGGAACGCCGCGCGAGCGCCGAAGCGAGCTGCCAGAACGCAGAGAGAGGTGAGGACAAGGGGGCTGAAGACGACGCTCGTGCCGTCGACGTTGACGTGTCCGCGGTGCGCGAGAGCCCACAGGTCGATCGTCACGCCGAGCGTGTCGTTCCACGACGAGCTCGACTGCGAATCGATCGTCCACGCTGCGAAGACCGGCACCATGAGCGCGATGACGACACCGATGGCCGACAGCGCTCCGTAGCCGAACGCGAGGGGCACGTGCGGGCGTCCCTCGGGCCGGGCGTCCTTGCCGCTCGTCGGCCGTCCGGGGCCGGGCCGCTGGGAAACGCGAGGGTTCTGCGCGTCACGAGGGGGTTTCGCACCGCGGTTCGACGCGTTGCGTCCTCGGTCGAGCTCCGGACGTGACGCTCCCCTGCCGGCCTGGCTGCTCTGCGCTGCACGCTGCGGACGCGCACCGGACCCACCTCGGCCGTCACTCGGACGCGGGGGGCGCGGACGGTTCGAGGAGGGACGTTCGGCGGGATCGGGGCGTCGTGAAGTCATCTCGCCCGTCATCCTCTCAGGCCCACCTGGGAGCCTCACGCTGCCACGCCGTGGACACACGCGAGCGGGCCGGCGAGACACTCTCACCGGCCCGCTCGGGGCAAGACACCGCTTGGGCGTCAGTTGGCCTGGATACGCACCGGACGGTCGTCCCCGTAGCTACAGTCGACGTCGATCGTCTTGATCTTCTGGCCGGGCGAGACTTCGTACACGAGGTCACCGGTCGTGGTGTCACCCTTGTAGAGCGAGCCGTAGCCGAGACGCGAACCGTAGTCGACGTACTTGTCGCTCGGGCTCGTGTTGTCGCTCAGGCGCACCTTGACGCAGCTGCTGCTGAAGCGCAGCTCGTCGTCGTCGAGGTTGGTTGCCGAGATGTTGATGGCCACCCAGTGCTTGCCCGCCGCGGGCTTCTGGTAGTCGCTGGAGGACTTCACGTCGTCCGTGACCTTGCTGACCTTGATCGACATCTTGTCGGTCTTGACCTCCTGGCCGACCTTGCCGACCTTGGGGCCCGACGAGTCGTCGCCGCCGGAGTCGTCGTTCGACTCCGAGGAGCTCGGGCTCGACGACGAGCTGCTGGGCTCCTCACTCGGGGACGAGGACTCCGACGACTCGGGCGATTCCGAGCTGCTCGGGCTGTCCTCGCTCGGGGCCGCCTCGCTCGAGGAGCTGGACGAGGAACTCGAGCTGGTACCACCGGAACCTTCGACCTGCGTGCAGGCGCTCATGCCGAGAGCCATCGTGCCTGCGATTGCGGCGACGCTCAGCTTGCGCGTCATCAACTTGGTCATGTGCTCTTCTCCCTGTTCTGCGTGGATTTCGGACTCGCGCCCGAACGGTGCTGTCGAAAAATTGAGGATGGTGTGCGCTCACTTGCTCACATCGATGCGGATGGCGCGCTGGTCGCCTTGCAGCGAGCTGAGCGAGCACTTGACGTCGACCTGCTTGAGCTTCTGACCGGTCGGCACCTCGAACGTGATGTCACCGACGGCGGTGTCGCCCTTCTGCAGAGCACTCGAGTTGAACTTGGTGCCGTAGTCGGAGAAGAGCGAGTCGTCAGCCGTCTGGTTCTGATCGGTCTTCGCGTCGACGCAGAACAAGGTCGAGAAGTTGAGCGGCTTCGACGACGTGTTCGTCACGCTCATGTTGACGGCCACCCAGCGCTTGCCCGCGTCGGGCTTCATGAAGCTGTCGGAGGAGACGGGAACCGGGTCGACGACCTTGCTGATCTTGACCGTCATGTCGCCCGTCTTGGCTTCCTCGCCGACCTTCGCCCGCACGAGGCCCGACTGCCCCTCGGAGCCCGAACCGGGGTCTTCGGAGCTCGACTCGCTCGACGAGCTGGATTCACTCGGCTCGCTCTGCGAACTCGATTCGGGAGCGGACGAGCTCGCCTGTGCCTGCTCGCTCGAGGATTCACTCGACTGCGGCGCTGCCTCGCTCGAGGACGACGACGAGTTGGACGATGCGCCCGACCCGCCTTCGACGCTGGTGCAAGCCGAAGCGGACAGCACCACCGCGGCAGCGGCCGCGAGCATTGCGGAACGTGAGACCTTCATGACTTCTCCTCCCCCGCCCCCCGGGCGCCATCGCTCGGGATCTCAGGACAAAACTAACTGCACCTGAGACGCGAAGAAGGCTCGTTCGGTTCCGCCGGTGATCAATGTTCTCGATTCGTGTCCGAGCAGCCGGAATGTGGACGTTTTTCGCGCTCGGACACGACAACGCCCGGCCATCGTCCCCTGCGGGACGACGGCCGGGCGTCGGTGATTCAGTGCGTCACTTGGAGAGGTTGTTCATGATCTCCGTCATGAGAGCAGCCGTCTCGGACGGCGTCTTGCCGACCTTGACGCCGGCGGCCTCGAGGGCCTCCTTCTTGGCGGACGCGGTACCCGACGAGCCGGAGACGATGGCACCGGCGTGGCCCATCGTCTTGCCCTCGGGTGCCGTGAAGCCCGCGACGTAACCGACGACCGGCTTCGTCACGTTCTCCTTGATGTAGGCCGCGGCACGCTCCTCGGCGTCGCCACCGATCTCACCGATCATGACGATGGCGTCGGTGTCGGGATCGTTCTGGAACGCCTCGAGCGCGTCGATGTGCGTGGTGCCGATGACCGGGTCACCGCCGATGCCGATGGCCGTCGAGAAGCCGAAGTCACGCAGTTCGTACATCATCTGGTACGTCAGCGTGCCCGACTTCGAGACGAGGCCGATGCGGCCCGGGCCGGCGATGTTCGCCGGGATGATGCCGGCGTTCGACTGTCCGGGGCTGATGATGCCGGGGCAGTTCGGGCCGAGCAGGCGCGTCTTCGTGCCCTTGCTCAGGTTGTAGAACTCGGCCGAGTCCTTCACCGGGATGCCCTCGGTGATGACGACGGCGAGCGGCATCTCGGCCTCGATGGCCTCGACCGCGGCGCTCTTGGCGAACGCCGGCGGAACGAAGATCACGGAGACGTTGGCGCCGGTCTCGGCCATGGCGTCCTTGACGGAGCCGAACACCGGAACGGGCTTCGACTCACCGTTCACGTCGAAGTCGACCGTCTGGCCGGCCTTCTTCGGGTTGACACCGCCGACGATGTTGGTGCCGGAGGCGAGCATGCGCGTGGTGTGCTTCATGCCCTCCGAGCCGGTCATGCCCTGGACGATGACCTTGGAGTCAGCGTTGAGAAAAATCGACATGGAAGTCTGATCCCTTTCAGTTGGCCGCGGCCAGCTCGGCAGCCTTGCGGGCTGCGCCGTCCATGGTGTCCACGACCGTCACGAGCGGGTGGTTGAAGTCGGCGAGGATCTTGCGGCCCTCTTCGACGTTGTTGCCGTCGAGACGCACGACGAGCGGCTTCGTGGCCGAGTCTCCGAGCTTCTTGAGGGCGCCCACGATGCCGTCGGCGACAGCGTCACACGCGGTGATGCCGCCGAAGACGTTGACGAAGACGCTCTTGACCTGGTCGTCACCGAGGATGACGTCGAGACCGTTGGCCATGACCTCGGCCGAGGCACCGCCACCGATGTCGAGGAAGTTGGCCGGCTTCGCCTTGCCACCGGTGAAGTCCTCACCGGCGTAGGCGACGACGTCGAGCGTGCTCATGACGAGGCCCGCGCCGTTACCGATGATGCCGACGTTGCCGTCGAGCTTGACGTAGTTGAGGTCGAGTGCCTTGGCCTTGGCCTCCAGCGGGTCGGCCGCGGCCTTGTCCTCGAGCTCCTCGTGACCGGGCTGACGGAAGTCGGCGTTCGCGTCGAGCGACACCTTGCCGTCGAGGGCGACGATGTCGCCGTCCTCGGTCTTCACGAGCGGGTTGACCTCGACGAGGGTTGCGTCCTCGTCGCGGTAGACCTCCCACAGCTTCTGCAGCACGGGGACGATCTTGGCGCCGGTCTCGGCGTCGAACTTCGCGGCCTCGACGATCTCCTTGGCCTTGGCCTCGTCGATGCCGACGTTGGGGTCGACCTCGATGCGTGCCAGAGCCTCGGGACGCTCCACGGCGAGCTGCTCGATCTCCATGCCGCCCTCCTTGGAGCACATGGCGAGGTAGCTGCGGTTGGCTCGGTCGAGCAGGATCGAGAAGTAGTACTCCTCGGCGATCTTGGCGCCCTGGGCGATCATCACGGTGCCGACCGTGTGGCCCTTGATGTCCATGCCCAGAATCGCACTGGCGTGCTGCTCGGCCTCGTCAGCGCTCTTGGCGACCTTGACGCCGCCGGCCTTGCCTCGGCCACCGGTCTTGACCTGGGCCTTGACGACGGTGACGCCGCCCGACTTCGCACCGATCTGCTCGGCGGCAGCCTTGGCTTCTTCCGGGGTGGTGGCCGTCTGGCCTGCCAGCACCGGAACGCCGTGCGCCTCGAACATGTCGCGCGCCTGGTACTCGAAGAGATCCACGCGAATCCATCCTCATCGTTGAACTGGAGTGTTCCGTCTGTGACTTTAACGCGCTTTCGACGCGGGTAGTAACCGGGGGCTTCCCAGCGTCGCGACGGAGGTCAGGCTGTGGCTGCGGGCTGACCGACGTTGGCCCGCACCCAGTCGACGACCGTGGTCGTCGGGGCACCCGGAGTGAAGATCTGCGCGACACCCATCTCCTTGAGCGGCGGGATGTCCTCCTCCGGGATGATGCCGCCACCGAAGACGACGATGTCGTCGACGCCCTGCTCCTTGAGCAACTCGGTGACCTTGCGGAACTGCGTCATGTGAGCGCCGGAGAGAACGGACATGCCGATGGCGTCGGCGTCCTCCTGCACGGCGGCGGTGACGATCTGCTCGGGCGTCTGGTGCAGGCCCGTGTAGACGACCTCCATGCCCGCGTCACGCAGGGCACGGGCAATGACCTTGGCGCCACGGTCGTGGCCGTCGAGGCCCGGCTTGGCGACGACGATGCGCAACCGCTCGGTGGCACCTTGCGTGTTCTCGGACATGGTGGGCTCCCTTCGCTCGTTGTTCGAACTGTAACGCGCACCACAGCGGAAAATTCAGTTAGGCGCTATTAACCGAGGCCTGGGTGTGGCGGGCACCACGGCCGCGCCGAAGGTGAGCCACCCACGGCGGTGCTTCAGAGCTTCGTCACCGGCGCGTAGCGCAGCAGGAGGCGCTTGGGTGGGCCGTCGCCGAAGTCGATGTGGGCCATCGCGCGATCACCCTGACCCTCGACGCGGATGACCGTGCCGAGGCCGAAGCTGTCGTGCGTCACCTTGTCGCCGGCATCGAGGTTCGGGATGGCGCGGTTGCCACGGCCCACGGCCGAGTTCTTGTTCGCCGAGAAGGAGCCTGCGCGTCCGCCACTCGACAGGCGCGCGACGGGAGCGGCGCCGCGGCCGATGACGGGGCCGTCATCGTCGTCACGCCGCGAGAACCCGCCCGAGCGCGAGCCCCCGCCGTAGCCGGAACCGTAGCCGTGCGGACCCGTGGCGAACGTCGTGCCCTCGCGCTCCCAGTGCAGCAGGTCGTCGGGGATCTCGCCGAGGAAGCGTGACGGAGGGTTGTACTGCGGCGCACCCCACGCCGAACGCACCGCAGCACGCGAGAGGTAGAGCCGCTGCCGAGCGCGTGTCAGGCCGACGTAGGCGAGGCGCCGCTCCTCCTCGAGCTCCTTGGTGTCGCCCAGCGCCCGCATGTGCGGAAACGTGCCGTCCTCCATGCCGGTGAGGAAGACGACGGGGAACTCGAGTCCCTTGGCCGTGTGCAACGTCATGAGCGTGACGACGCCCTGGTCCTCACCGTCCTCGGGAATCTCGTCGGTGTCGGCGACGAGTGAGACCTGCTCGAGGAAGTCCTCGAGCGTGGCCCCCGGGTAGTTGTCGTCGAACTCGTTCGCAACGGCGACGAGCTCGGCGAGGTTCTCGATGCGCGTCTCGTCCTGCGGGTCACGGCTCTCGCGCAGCTCCTTGAGGTAGCCGGTGCGCTCGAGGATCGCCTCGATGAGCGGGCCGACCCCGCTGCCGCTCTCGCGCACGACCCGCAGGCCCTCGAGCAACTCGATGAACCCGCGGATCGCGCTCACGCTTCGCGTGGCGATGCCCGGCGCGTCGTCCGGGCGGGCGAGCGCCTGGATGTAGGTGATGCGCTCCCTTTCGGCCAGCGCCCCGATGCTCGCCTGCGCGCGGTCGCCGATGCCACGCTTCGGGGTGTTGACGATGCGACGCAGGTTGACCGTGTCGGCCGGGTTGGAGATGACGCGCAGGTAGGCGAGCGTGTCCTTGATCTCCTTGCGCTCGTAGAAGCGCGTGCCGCCGACGACCTTGTACGGCAGGCCCACGCGCACGAACACCTCTTCGAGCGCGCGTGACTGAGCGTTCGTGCGGTAGAAGACGGCCACGTCCTTGGGCTTGACGCCGCGGCTGTCCCCCAACGAGTCGATGGTGCGCGCGACGAAGGCCGCCTCGTCGTGCTCGCTGTCGGCGACGTAGCCGACAACCTTCTCCCCCGCGCCCTGATCGGACCACAGGTTCTTCTTGCGCCGCTCCGGGTTGCGCTCGATGACGGCGTTCGCCGCACCGAGGATGTTCTGCGTCGAGCGGTAGTTCTGCTCGAGCAGGATCGTCGTGGCGTTCGGGTAGTCCTCCTCGAACTCGACGATGTTGCGGATCGTCGCGCCGCGGAACGCATAGATCGACTGGTCGGCGTCACCGACGACGCACAGGTCGGCCATCGGCACGCCCTCAGCCGCGCGCGAGTCGCCCTCGGCATCGACGGATTCGATGCCGCCCGACGCCTTCTCACCCCCGGCGAGTTCACGCACGAGCACGTACTGCGCGTGGTTCGTGTCCTGGTACTCGTCGACGAGGATGTGGCGGAAGCGGCGCCGGTAGTACTCGGCCACCTGCGGGAACGCCTGCAGGATCGTCACCGTCGTCATGATGATGTCGTCGAAGTCGAGCGCGTTCGCGGCCGTGAGGCGCTGCTGGTAAAGCCGGTAGGCGTCGGCGACCTTGCGTTCCTGATCGGTCTCGGCGCGACGCGCGGCCTCCTCGGCGTCGATGAGCTCGTTCTTGAGGTTGCTCACCTGGAAGCTGAAGGACTTGGGCGGGTAACGCTTCGGGTCGAGGTCGAGATCGCGGGTGACCATCGCCATGAGGCGCTGGCTGTCGGCGGCGTCGTAGATGGAGAACGTCGACTTGAGGCCCACGTGCTTGGCCTCGCGGCGCAGGATGCGCACGCACGCCGAGTGGAACGTGCTCACCCACATCGCGTTCGCGGCGCGCCCGACGAGCTGCTCGACGCGTTCACGCATCTCGGCCGCGGCCTTGTTCGTGAAGGTGATGGCGAGGATCTGCCCGGGCTGGGCTCCTCGTTCGGCCATGAGGTAGGCGATGCGGTGGGTGAGCACCCGCGTCTTGCCCGAACCGGCACCGGCCACGATGAGCAGCGGCGAACCGAAGTGCTTGACGGCCTGCGCCTGCTGCGGGTTCATGCCCTCGAGCAGGCTCGCGGGGTTCGCGCGGAAATCGGGCCCGGCTGAGGTGTCGGGGCGCCCCCAGTGCGAACCGCGCCCGAGCATCGGCGCGTCGGACTCCTCCGGCGGGACGTCGCCGTCGGCCGAGGGCTCTTCGAGGGCCCACAGCGGCACTCCTGAATCGTCGACCGCAGAGGTCTGCGCGCCCTTCGGCGTGCGTTCCGCGCGGTTCGCCCGGCGCGCGTCGCCGTTGCTTCCGGCGTCGAAACCGGGCAGGGGAAGGTCGTCGAAAAGCCCACTCATGATGGTGCCCAGTCTAGGAGTGAGCACCGACAACGTCGGCCCTCCCCGCGAGAGGCCGTGCGGGGGCTGCACGCAAGGTGGGCGACGACACGTCTCATCGGCGTCATGACGGTCAAAACTGCCGAAAAGGGCGCCTACCCTGGAGGGGTGGATTTCAATGCCCTCCTCGATGCGGTACCGGCTCAGGCCGTCTATGCCCTGACCGGCCTCATCATTCTCGTGGAGAGCATCGGCATCCCCCTGCCCGGCGAGATCATGCTCGTCACTGCGTCCCTTCTCGCGTCGGGGCCGGAGCCGCGCATCAGCATTCACGGCGTGGCCGCCGCCGCCATCGTCGGCGCTGCGGTGGGTGACTCGATCGGCTACTTCGTGGGCCGCCACTTCGGCGATCGCCTGTTCGGCTGGCTCGGCGAACGCTTCCCGCACCACGTCAACGACGAGACGATCGGCTACGCCAAGCACGCGTTCCACCGCCACGGCGTGTGGGCCGTGTTCTTCGGCCGCTTCGTGGCACTGCTCCGCATCTTCGCGGGCCCGCTCGCG
Organism: Dermacoccus sp. Tok2021; assembly: GCF_019895135.1. Classification (NCBI taxonomy): domain Bacteria; kingdom Bacillati; phylum Actinomycetota; class Actinomycetes; order Micrococcales; family Dermacoccaceae; genus Dermacoccus; species Dermacoccus sp. Tok2021. Next base: position 38,335 of record NZ_JAGTHU010000002.1, on the reverse strand, counting down.
GGGTCCCTGCGCATGAGCTACCCGCGCTTCCTCCTGGCCAACGTCACGGGCGCTTTCGCGTGGGCCGGCGGTCTGGCCTACGGGGTTCACTTCCTCGGCAAGGTCGCGGAGAAATGGATGCACAACTTCTCGTTCGTCGGCCTCATCGTGGCCCTCGCGTTCGGCGTCTTCGTCTCCACCGTGATGCGCAAGCGGATCAGCGCCAACGTCGCCGCCTACGCCGAGGCCAAGCGGGCCGCCGGCGAAGAGATCAACCCGACGACCGTCGCCTGACGCTCGGATAGCGAACGCACGGCGAACAGCCCCGCCGCACAGGCGATTTGCAGCGAGCACCTACCCTGGAGTCATGACGACTCTGCAGAACGTGCTCCTGTTCGCCCACCTGCTCGGCATGGCCGCGATCATCGGTGGGTACGCCGCCGTCGCCAAGGCACCGCGTGCCGTGCCCGCGATGGTGTGGGGCGCCCGCGCGCAGTTGCTCATCGGCCTCGCGATGGTGGGTGTGGCCTCATCGCAGAGCTGGGAGCTCAACCACGTCTGGGTGGCGGTCAAGCTCCTCATCGCCTTCGTCGTCGTGGGCCTGCTCGAAGTGGCCCAGTCGAAGGAGAAGAAGAACGAAGTGGCTGCACCGCTCGTCACCGGTGCCGCGGTGCTGGCCGTCGTCAACGTTGCCGTGGCCGTCTTCTGGCACTGATCGACTCGCTCGCACGAAGGTGCGCCCCGGTTCGCCGGGGCGCACCTTTCGTCGTCGGGGCCCGGACGCGATCAGTGACTCGTGTGGTGCGTTCAGGCCCTCGCGCCACTTCGCGTTCCGAACCCGCCCCGTTGAGGTGCCGACGTGCCCTCACGCCACCTTCGGCCCCGACGGCAGAGGCTTTTTTTCAGAGCAGGCGGCGCGCCATCGCCCACGACGTGAGCTCGTGCCGGTTCGACAACTGCAGCTTGCGCAGCACGTTGCTCACATGGGTCTCGACGGTCTTGACGGAGATGAACAGCTCCTTCGCGACCTCCTTGTACTGATACCCCCGCGCGATGAGGCGCATCACTTCGCGCTCACGGGCCGAGAGCTTGTCGAGCTCCTCGTCGACCTCGGCCACCTCCCCTGCTGCGGCACCGAACGCGTCGAGGACGAATCCGGCCAGCCGCGGCGAGAAGACGGCGTCACCCGCGGCGACGCGCTCGAGGGCACGCAGCAGGTCGTCGGGTGAGATCGTCTTCGTCACGTAACCGCGAGCGCCCGCGCGGATGACGGCGACGACGTCCTCCGCCGCGTCCGAGACCGACAGCGCGAGCATCCGTACCGGCTCCCCCGCGTTCGAGTCGACGCCCGCACAGGCGCGGGCCACGTCGGCTCCGCCACGTCCGTCACCGCCGGGCAGGTGCACGTCGAGCAGGACGACGTCGGGGCGCTCGCGGGTGATGACCTCGACCGCCTCCTCGACGCTGCCCGCTTCACCGACGAACTCCACGGGCGTGCCCGCCGACGCGGCCTCGAGCAGTTCGGCGCGCACGCCGGCGCGAAACATCCGGTGGTCGTCGACGAGGACGACGCGCAACGGTGCAGTCATGACGTTTCCTCCAGGGGCATCGTGAGTGAGACTTCGAGACCGTCGTCGAGACGACGGATGCGGGCGCTGCCGCCGTGACGTTCCATGCGCCCGACGATCGACTCGCGCACCCCGGCGCGGTCCTCCGCGACGGCGTCAGGATCGAACCCCTCGCCGTGGTCGCGGACGAACACCTCTGCCACGTCGGCGTTGAACTCGGCGTAGACGGAGACGGGCGGCGCACCGTGCTTGGCCGCGTTCGTCGTCGCCTCCCGTACCGCGCTCACGAGTGCTTCGATCCGCGGGGTCACGGGTGCTTGCCCGGTGACGATGACGTCGACCGGCACGGCGAAGCCGTCCTCGACCGCGTGGACGACGCCGCGCAGCAGTTCCGGCGCGTCGGCCACCTCGGGGGCGTTCTCGTCGTCGGCGAAGAGCCACGAGCGCAAGTCGCGCTCCTGGGTGCGGGCGAGCTGGGCGATCTCCGGTTCGTTCGTGCGGCGCTGGATGAGCGCGAGCGTCTGCAGGACGGAGTCGTGCAGGTGCGAGGCGACGTCGGCTCGGGCGTCGGCCATGGCCTTCTCCGCCTGGTCGCGACGCATGTCGTCCCACAGGCGCAGCCCGAACGGCGCGAGCACGGCCGCCAGCCCGCCGAGCAGGACGACGAGGGCGATACCCACGTCACGCAGACCGGCGAAGCCACGACCCGTCGCGGCCGCCGTGACGAGACCGACGAGCACGAGGAACGCACCGAAACTCAGGCGCAGCAATGACTCTCGTCGACCGAAGTCACTGCTCACCCAGGCTCGTCGGTCGCGGTCGGCCAGGCGTGACCACGCAATGACGAGGCCCGCCGACGACACGAGCAACGGAATGCCGAGCTGAACGCTGACGCCCGAGGTGTCGGCCAACAGTGCGCCGACGAGCGTGACGATGAGGAATCCGGACGCGAGCAGCAGGCGCGGACGCGGCGTCCGACCGGCCTGCTCGGCGCGCGGCATCGAGAACCACAGGAAGAGGTAGACCGGCAGCCCCACCCACACGAGCGACGTGACGATGACGACGCCCCGCACGCCCCACGCCGAGACGCCGAGGTGGCGTGCGATACCGGCGCAGACACCACCGAGCCAGCCTGCTCGAGGCAGGCGCTCGAGCGGAGGCCGTTCGTTGACGTCCGGCCAGTGCGCGGGCAGCACGCGTTCGGCCCCCGAGGGGGCCGAGGTGCTCTGCTGCGTCGTCATGACTCCATGGTGTCGCACGCGCGAGCGCGAGCGCCCCTTTGCCGGGGTCGCCTCGGGGAAGTTCAGGGTCGCGTCAGGGTTGCTCCCCCTGCCGGTGGACCGCGAGTACGCGGCAGGCTGGGAGCATGAACGAGACGGCCACCCCGAATCCGCGGGAAGACGAGCGCACCGGAAGCAGTGCGAGCGGCGCGACAAGCGCCACGACGGGAGCGGGCTTCGACCGCTTCATCGAGACGTTGCGCGACATCGACCTGCGTCGCGACACCGACGGCGGGTGGCTCGGCGGTGTCTGCGCCGGCGTCGGGCTGCGACTCGGCGTCGCGCCGTTGCTTGTGCGCGCGGTGGCCATCCTGCTCGTGCTGTCAGGTGTCGGCCTGGTGGTCTACCTCCTGGCGTGGAGTCTCGTGCCCGACCTCGCCGACCGCGTCGTGCTCGACGAGGCCCGCCGCGGCGACAGCGGTATGCCGATGGTCGTCCTCGTAATCACCGCGCTGGCCCTCCTCGTCACGATGCCGTGGGGCTTCGGTTTCGAGTTCCTCGGCAACACCGGCCCCGTGATCTCCCTCGTTGCACTCGGGGCCCTGGCGTTCGTCGTCGTTCGTCGCGGCCGCAGGGACGAACCTCTCCCCCATGACGCGACCTACGCACCGACGCCCGCACCAGGCGGGAGCAACACCGAGGCAGAACCACCCGTGACGGGCTACCGATTCGACGACGCCACCTCGAGCTCGGTGCCGTTCATCGACGAGCGCCGAAGCGCCCGGGAGCAGTTCCGGGCGGCTCGGGCTCACCACCAGCAGAACAACCTCGCCGCCCAGGAGGCCCGCCGCGCGCGCAACGCCGAACGCCGCGCCCGCCGGCGCCGCACCCGGTTGCCGTTCGCCGCTTTCCTCCTGCTCGCCGGCCTTGCGGTCGTCCCACCGGCACTCGGCCTCGTCGGCGGCGTGACGACCGGCGGCGAAACGGCATTGCCCTGGTTGGTGTTCGGGAGCCTTGCCGTCGTGAGCCTGGGGGCCCTCTTCTTCGCGCTGCGCGGCTACCGCGTCGGTGTGTTGAGCCTGCTCGTCGTGCCGCTCATCGCCGTCAGCATCACCTTCGCGTCGTTGCACTCGGCCGGCTACTCGAGCCGCACGAGTTCCCTGTCCGCCCAACCGACGACGTTGGCCGCCACGCAGTCGTACGACGCCGGGATGGGCACGAGCACGATCGATCTCACCCGCGTCGACGTCGCGAAGTTGCCCGAGGTCGTCGACGTCAACGCCCGCCTCACCGCCGGGCGCCTGCGCGTCGAGGTGCCGCGCGGCGTCAAGGTCGAACTCACCTCTGTGACGCGCCTCGGGTACATCAGCGCCACCGACGACGCCGGCCAGGTGTTCTACGAGGCAGGCGGTTCGAGCGGCACGGAGCCGACCCGTACGACTCTCGGGTCGGGCAACAAGACGATCCGTCTGAAGACCGACGTCGGAATCGGCGACGTGTTCGTCCATGTGCGCAGCCAGGCACCGTCGAAGACCCCCGGGTCGAGCTCGTGAACGGCGAATCGACCCCCGACGCGGCACCGATGACCAACCCCACCTCACGAGAGCAGGCGAACGAGCGATGACGAGTTACGACGACTTCAGCTACGGCGCGAGCGCCCCCACGCAGGCCTGGTCGTACGAGCAGGGGGCCACACCCGCACCGGCGAGCGCACAGGAGCGACGCGCCGACGAACGTCGTGAAGCCAACATCGTCGGGGCCGTCCTCGCCACGATCGGACTCGTCACAGCCGTGCTCTGCGCGCTCGCGTACGGCGACGTCATCAGCCTGGACTCGCGCTACACGGTGCCCGGCATCCTGCTCGGCATCGGCGCCACGGCCGTCGTGGCCGGTGCGCTGGGGCTCGTCCACGGGCGCCGACGCTGATTCGTGTCCTGGATACGACGCTGGTTCCATCGACGCACACGATGCCGGACGAACAGCACCATGAGCACCGCCACGGCTGCGGACATGGCGTCCGCCAGCCAGAACCATCGCGTGTCCACGAGGTTCGCCACCCGATGTTCATGGTCCGCCACCGTGGCAGCGTTCGGCGCCCCAGGGACGTAGCGCACTTCGAGAGGCGGATAGGCGCGGGTACCCGGCATCGGAGGTTGCAGGCCACCCCGTGTGTACCAATGGCGGGTGGAATCAGGCTGGTCTTCGTCAAACCCCGACAGCCACACCCACGTGCCGTCGATGCGCACCCCCACATTGGAGACGTGGCGCCGCGACTTGGAGCTCTTGACGCTGACGCGCACGTCCTCGACGTTTTCCACGGTCACGACACGACCCGACTCGGCGAGCGCGCGTGTCTTGGCTTGCTCACGCACGACGAGGGCGTGCATCGCCGGAACCCAGAGCAGGCAGATCGCCAGGGGCCCGAAGGCGAGCCACCCGTAGACGGTGCGAGCCCTCACCCGGCCGCCAGTCGCGCTCATGGCATATCCGCGAAGGCCCGCACCGCGTCGAGGGCCCACGAGGCCATCCCGCCCTCGGGGTAACCGGGCGCTTCGGGGTCGACGGCGTCGGCGATCGAGAACCACGCCGCGCTCTCGGTCGAACCACCGACGTCGTGGACAACGGGTTCGGACGGCTGCGAACAGGACGCGGTGAACAGCAGGCGCACCGCGTGGAAGTCCTCCACGACGTCACCGCGCCCGATACCCACCCGATGCGAGGACGAGACGTCGACGAGCTCACCGAGCTCCACGTCCTGCCCGGCTTCCTCCCAGACCTCCCTCACGACGGCTTCCGCCGGGTGCTCCCCCGCGTCGACACCGCCACCCGGCAGGATCCACAGACCCGGTCGTCCGGTGGTCTGGGACAGGCGGGTGAGCAGCACGCCACGTTCGCTCGTGACGACCGCGTAGGCGGCGAGGCGCTGCCGCACGAGGTCCGCCTTCTCCGTGGCATGCGCACAGGGTGTGCGGGACGAGGCCGGCAGCGACGTCACCTCGTACACGAGGACGGCGTCGTCGGCGTCGCTCGTCACGTGGGGCAGCCTGGAGGCCCGGAATCCAGCCTCGCGCAACTGGCGCCGGGGCGCGACGCCCTGGCGCAGCGTTTCCCGGAACACCTCCCGAGTGCCACCCGCGTCATCCGCGGTGAGTCCGACGACGGTGATGCCCGCCCCGACGTTCATCGTCGCCTCTGCAGGTCGGTGGCCCGCGCGTACTCGTCCTCGGCGAGGCGTACGACCTCGGGCCACGCCTGCTTCGGGCGCACGGTGCGGTTCGTGTGGGCCATCGACTCGCGCAGGTCCCGGTCGAGTGCGAGCCGGGTGAGGCCCGCGACCAGCCCCTCGTCACCGTCGACGAGCAGGCCGTTCACCTCGTTCTCGACGAACTCGCACACGCCGCTGCTCGTGGGCGCGAGCACCGGCAGACCCGACGAGCGCGCTTCGAGAGCCGCGATGCCGAACGCCTCGAGGCGCGCAGGCGCAACGTAGAGGTCGGAATCGAGGTAGCGCTCGTGCAGTTGCGCACGCGTCATGCGCCCCGGCAGCGACACCCACTCGTGCGCGTCGGCGAGGTCGACAGCGCGTACGAGCTTCGCGCGCAGCTCCCCCTCGCCGGCGATCTCGAGACGCACGTTCGGCGCTTCGCGGTGCACGGCCTTCATCACCTTGAAGAACTCGAGAGGGCGCTTGCGCCGCGCCAGACGCATCGCCGAGATGACACGCACCTCGTCACCGATCCGCGGGCCACCGGGGGTCCAGACGTCCGTATCGATGCCGTTGGGCAGGACGACGACCTCGTGCCCGGCGCCGGCCATCGACGCCACCGGCCGCGCGGCCACCCGCGACACCGCCGAGAGCGCCGCGCCGTCGGCGGCCCACCGCTTGATGAAGCCCAGCGGACGCAGCAACGGTCCCGCCCAGCTCATGACCGAGTGCCACGTGACCGCGGTCGGGATGCCCATGCCGAGCGTCATCCGGACCGCGTCCATCGAGAAGGGGCTGATGACGCCGATGTGGGCGTGGACGACGTCGAATCCGCCGTTCGTGATGGCGACGCGCAACTGCGAGATGGCCATCGGGTTGAGCGCGACGTCGTACGGCAGACCGAGCGCGAAGCGGTGCACGGGGATGCCGTCGATGATCTCCAGGCCGCTGTACTGCTCCGCGTGCGCCGGCGTCACCGTGTAGGCGACGACCTCGTGGCCCTGGGCGACGAGGCGCTGCGCGAGATCGTGCACCTGCACCTCGATACCGCCCAAGCGAGGCAGGTAACAGTCCGACACCAGCGCGATCTTCACGGATGGAAGTCTGTCATGCGCGAGGATGGCACACGATGACCACGCCAGATGCCATGTCCCCCGATGCCATGCCGCGCACGCTTGTCGCCTTCCACGCTCACCCCGACGACGAGGCGCTGCTCACCTCGGGCACGATGGCGAAGGCTGCCGCAGAGGGACACCGCGTCGTCCTCGTCGTCGCCACCGACGGCGCCCTCGGCCTCGCCGACTCCGGCTACGGCGGCCCCGACGAACTCGCCGCCCAACGCTGGAACGAACTCCTCGGGAGCGCCCGCGCACTGGGCGTCGCGCGCGTCGAGACGCTCGGCCACGCCGACTCCGGCATGGGTCCCGAAACCTTCCCCGACCCGCCCGGTAAGCGCCGTTTCATCACGGTCGACGTCGACGAAGCGGCCGAGGCGCTCGCCGAGATTCTGCGCGAGGAGGACGCCGACGTCCTGCTCTCCTACGACGAGAACGGCGGCTACGGCCACCGGGATCACGTGCGTGTGCACGAAGTGGGTGCCCGCGCCGCCGAGCTCGCCGGAACGCCACGCGTCCTCGAAGCCACCGTTCCGCGCGACCTGCTCGTCCGGGCTCTGCACCTCGTCGCGCGCTTCTATCGTTTCCCCGACGACTTCGACATGGCCTCGTTCGAGCGCGCCTACAGCGCCCGGCGTGACATCACCCACCGCATCTCGGTGGGACGCTTCGCCGCGCAGAAGCGTGCCTCGATGCGCGCCCACGCTTCGCAGGCCAGCGCCGACGGCGACGCCGACCGAACTCTGGCGGCATTCCTGAGAATTCCCCGACCGCTGTACGACGTAGTCTTCTGTCGGGAATGGTTCCGCGACCCGCTCCACAAGGGCCCGGTCGCGCGTGACATCTTCGGGGGCTTGCCACCGCGCGCCGCCCGAACGGACACGAAGGAGTGAGTGTGGGGCGTCAACCTGCCGCGACCGACGCCGAAGGGCGCGCGACGCAGGAAGCCGACCCCACGGCGTTTCCGAAGGCCACCGGCAAGCAGCTGCTGCAGGCCGTGTTCGGCCTCGCGCTCGCCGCGGCGATCCTCGTCTTCGGTCTGCCGTGGTTCGGTCAGACGACGTGGACCGAGATCGGCACTCACCTCGATCGACTCGGGTGGGTCAACGGCCTCGAACTCTTCGGTCTCGTCGTCCTGGGCCTGTGGCTCTACACCTTCACCCTGACGGGTTCGCTGCCCGGTTTGGGCCACGTCAAGGCGCTCATCGTCAACGTCTCCGGCTCTGCAGCGGGCAACCTGCTGCCGGGCGGCGGTGCCGCCGGGGTGGCCGCGACCTACCTCATGCTGCGTTCGTGGGGCTTCGCACGCGCTGCGATCTCGACATCGGTCATCGTCTCGGGCGTCTGGAACGTCGTCGCCCGCATGGCGATGCCGCTGCTCGGCGTGGCCCTGCTCTCCTCCACGGACGCACTGCCCAAGGGCGTGCGCCGCGGGGCGTTCACGGGAGGCATCGTCGGGCTCGTCATCATCGCCGTGTTCGTGGCCATTCTCATCTCGCCGCACAAGACCGAGCGCTTCGGCGCGTGGGTGCACCGCCGCTTCGGCGGACGCGTCAGCGCCTGGCGAGAACAGCGCGGCAAGTCGCGCGTCGACCTGCGTCACGTGCTCGTCGACCAGCGGCGCCGCCTCGCCACGGTGACGGCCACCGGGTGGTTCCCCATGACGGTCGGCGTCGTCGGGTTCCTCGGCGTCTACTTCCTCCTCTTCTGGCGAACGATGGAGGTCGTCGGCGTCGACCTTTCGCTCGGCAAGCTCTTCGCCGCCTACGCCGTCGGACGCCTCCTCACCGCGGTGGGCGTGACGCCGGGTGGGCTCGGCATCACCGAGGCCGGCACGCTCGCCGTCATGGTGGCCTGGGGCGCCGACAAGCCCGCCGCCGCTGCCGGCGTGCTCGTCTTCGCAATCTTCACGCACCTGCTCGAGGTACCGCTCGGCGCCATGGGCTGGCTCGCCTGGTTCGTCTTGCCCAAGGTGCCCCTGACGCCCGACGGCGCGCCCGGCGCCCGCGCGTAGTCACCACACGCCGTCAGAACGCGACGAAGCCCCGTCACCGCACGTGTGCGGCGACGGGGCTTCGTCCCTGAGGTCAGCGAGTGCCGGTCAGCTCTTCGTGAGGCGGCGAACCTGACGCTCGCGGGCCTGGTCGGCGAACCGGTCGTCGATCTCACCCGGTTCGAACGGCTGGGCGAGCGCCTTCTCGACGGCGCGGGCGATGAGCCAGTCGGCGAGGTGCGGGTTGGCCGGCAGGATCGGGCCGTGCAGGTAGGAGCCGACGACGTTGTTCGTGCGGGCGCCCTCGTGGCCGTCCTCGCCGTTGTTGCCGAAGCCGGAGCGTACGGAGCCGAACGCCGCCTGCCCCTCCCCCAGCACCGTCGAACCGGAGTGGTTCTCGTAGCCGACGACGTCGCCGAACTCGGTGGAGAGCACGACGGGGCCGATCATGCGCTTCTCGTTGCCGCGCGTCGTGACGTCGAGGATGCCGAGGCCCGGCAGCGTCTTGCCGTCGACCGTGATGAAGGCCTTGCCGAAGAGCTGGTACATGCCGCAGATCATGAGCATCGGCACGCCGTCCTCGGCGAGCTCCTTGAGCTTCGGGCCGATCTTCTCGAGGTCGGCCTCGACACGCACCTGCCCGGAATCCTGGCCACCGCCACCGACGACGAGGTGCGCGTCGTCGGGGAACTCGTCGCCCGGGTTGTGGCTGATGACGTTCGGCTCGTACCCGTGCCAGCGCAGGCGCGCCTCGAGGCATCGCGTGTTGCCGAGGTCGCCGTAGATCGACATCTCACGCGGGTACAGGTGGACGACGGTGACGCGTCCCTTGCACGGCCCGGTCGGGTCGCCGAGCGTCGTCGGGACGACGTCCATGGCGGCGAGGTCGTCGTTGACGACGGGCTCGACGTTCTCGGGAGTGGGCTGGCTCATTCGGGGGCGTCCTCTCCGATGTCGGGCAGGTCGTAGCGCTCGGCGAGCGTGCGGCGTAGCGCCATCATCGCCGTGTAGGTGCAGAAGATGCGCTTCGGCTCGTTCGGGTGCTCGGCGAGGAACGTGTCGAGCGCGGACGTGAGTTCGGGCTCGACGTGACGCACCTCGACGCCGTCGTAGGCGAGGCGCAACGCCATGTCGTAGGCGCGCACGCCGGAGGTGAGTTCGACGCCGCGCTCACGCAGGGAGGCGAAGTTGACGTCGTAGAGCCACGACACGTCACGCCCGTCGGCGTAGTTGTCGTTGATGGCCACCATGCTCGCCACCGGGCGTCCGCCGTACGTCGAGAGGGCCACGGTGAATCCGGCCGGGTTCTTCACGAGCACGAGCTCGAGTTCCTGACCGTCGACGTCAATGACCTCGCCGCGACCGAACGGCGGCTGCACCGCTTCGAGGGCGCTGACGGCGGTGGCCGGCAGGAAGTCGTCGCCGAGCAGCCGACGCGCCATCGACGTGGCCGCCGTGGCGTTGATCATGGCCGCGAGACCGTGCTGACGCATCTGCATCGGCCCGACGTTGGCGCTGCCGTCAGCGCGGTCGGCGAACGTGACGAGGAACTTGCGATCGTCGATCGGCAGAAGGAGTCCGTCACCGGAGCTCACGAGCGGCTGGACGAAGTCGTCGTCGCTGCGCACGTCCTGTTCCATGAGCTCACCGAGGCGCTCCGCGATCGTCTCGTCGACGCCGAAGTAGGAGACCTCGACGTTCGGCTTCAGCGCGCTCTCGATGCGCGCGACGAACGAGTCGTCACGGTTGAGCACGACGCCCTCGGTGGTCTGCTCGGCGAGCTGACGTAGGAGCTTCGCGGTGTAGTCGATCTCGGCGAAACGGTCGAGCTGGTCTCGTGCCACGTTGAGCAGCAGCGCGTGCGTCGGCTTGACCACCTTGGCGAAGTGCAGGGCGTGCGCCTCGTCGAGTTCGAGCACGGCGATGTCGGCGTCGATGGTGCCGCGCAGCGACACCTCACCGAGCACCGAGGAGATGACGCCGCGCGTGAAGTTCGAGCCCGTGGGGTTGGTGAAGACCTTGAGACCGTGCGCGCGAAGGAGCGCGACGAGCATCTTGGTCGTCGTGGTCTTGCCGTTCGTGCCGGTGACGACGACGACACCCTTCGGGAGGTTCGCGAGAGCCGTGGCGAGGAACTTCGGGTCGACCTTCTCGACGACGAGACCGGGCAGGGCGCTACCGCCACCGCGCAGTCTCGTTGCGACGCGAGCCGACTTCCCGGCGAGCACAGCTGCTGTAGTTCGAAGCACCCGCCCAGCCTAGTGGAGGCGACTGACAGGGCTTTCGTCGACGCGCGCGGCGAACCACACGAGCAGCCCCGCCGCGAGGGCGAGGCCCCATCGCACGGCCAAGCCGCCGACAAGGGCAGCGACGTTCTCGCCGACGAGCGCCGAACCCCACCCCTGGTAGAGCACGACGCAGCCGGCTGCGCCGCACAGCACGGCCACGAGAGCATCGGTCGACGGGCTGTGGCCGAAGCCACCCCGAAACGTGTGCGCCCGGTTGCCCTCGGCCTCGCTGACGGCCGGGGCGATCGCGCCCGTCCTGGCGAAAGGACGAGCGACCGCCGTCACGGCCGTGACGAGGGCGAGGGACGCGAGCACGTCGCCCGGGCGGTGCCACTGCGCGACGACGATGCCGAGCGACCCGGCCGTCGCAACGACACCGGCTGCGCACAGGACCGCGAGGCGATGCCGGGCGGGTGCGATCCAGATCCAGGCCACACAGGCGCCGAGCACGAGGGCCGCATGCCCGCTGGGGAGCGTCGCGGACTCCTGTCCGAGCACGGGCACGAGGAGACGCCCCAGCACCTGCGCCCCCACGCCGCTGACAACGAGGACGAACGCCCCTGCGAGTGCTCGGCGCCGCAGCGAGTGGCGCGTCAGTGCGACCGCGAGCGCCACGAGCGTCAGCGCAACGAACGGCAGATAGGCACGCGTCACGAGGCCGGAGGCGGGCCAGATCAGACCGCCGTCAGGGCGATCGGCTTCACCGAGCCAGTGCGTGGTGGCCGCAGCCAGGCGCTTGCCGGACGCCGTGGCGCGCAGCGCGACGAGGGCCACGAGAACGAGCAGGCTCCCCGCCAGGACGAGTGGCTCGATTCGCTTCACCGGGTCCCTCATCCGAGGTTGTCGTCCGCCGCAGCGCTCACCCATGCGACGACGAACGCCGCGAGCAACCCGGTGACTCCGAGGGCGACGATCGCCTCGGCCAGCTTGAGGTCGGCGTCGAGCGGCCGCACTCCGAGCCCGACGAAGATGAGCCCCGCCGTCATGCTCCCGACGACGCCTGCGGCAGGGCGCAGCGCGTACTTCGCGTCGCGGGTGTGGCGCCGCAACTGGAGTTTGAGCACGAGACCGATCGCTCCGGCCGACCACAGGAGGCATACGAGGAAGGCCGCCCACACGTCGGCCGGGCGGTGCCAGTGCCCGACGATCGTTCCGGCGCCGACGAACGTGGCTCCGAAGGCGGCAAAGGGCACGAGCCAACGTCTGGCACCGGACGGCGCGACGAGGATCGCCGCGAGGCTGAGGCTCATCGCAACGGTCGAGTGTCCGCTCGGTAGGGAGTTGTCCCACAGGTGCGGGCTCGTGGGCCAGTACGCCTTGAGCAGTTGCGTCGTGACGTTCGCTCCCCCGACCACGAGGATCGCGGCCAGCGCGAGACCCGCTCGTTGCCGCGCGAGCGCGATGACGACGAAGGCGGCGAGCAGCGTCGCGACCGAGCCGATCGTGATGTAGGTGAGCGGATCGACGATGTGAACCCACGCCCGCGCGCTCGCACCTGTGCTCATCCGCCCACGCTCGTCCCACACCTGGGCGCGCGCGGTACGGGTGAAGACCCACAGGACGAGGACGAACGACGCCAGTGAGGCGAACGTCATCGTCCGCACGGAGCAGACGAAGCGGCGGACGGGCTCGGTGAGGTCGCTGGGTTCACCGACCGGGGTCGCCCCGTGGCACGCCGACGGCGCAACCACGTGGGCCGCGCCGTCGGGAGCGGGCTGCTGCTCGCTCATCGGTGGGCGCTCACTCCCACTCGATGGTGCCCGGGGGCTTGCTCGTCACGTCGAGCACGACGCGGTTGACGTCGGAGACCTCGTTCGTGATGCGGTTCGAGATCGTGGCCAGGACGTCGTAGGGCAGGCGCGTCCAGTCGGCCGTCATGGCGTCCTCGCTGGAGACGGGGCGCAGCACGATGGGGTGGCCGTAGGTGCGGCCGTCGCCCTGCACACCGACCGAGCGCACGTCGGCCAGAAGGACGACGGGGCACTGCCAGATGTCGCGGTCGAGGCCCGCGGCCGTGAGCTCCTCGCGGGCAATCTTGTCGGCCGCGCGCAGGATCTCGAGACGCTCGGCCGTCACCTCACCGATGATGCGGATGCCGAGGCCGGGGCCGGGGAACGGCTGGCGCCAGACGATGGAATCGGGCACGCCGAGTTCGAGGCCGACCTGGCGCACCTCGTCCTTGAAGAGGGCGCGCAGCGGTTCGACGAGCTTGAACTGCAGGTCGTCGGGCAGACCGCCGACGTTGTGGTGGCTCTTGATGTTGGCCGCGCCGGTGCCGCCGCCGGATTCGACGACGTCGGGGTAGAGCGTGCCCTGAACGAGGAACTCGACGGGGTGTTCGCTGTCCGATTCGGCACCGACGATGTCGCGCGCCGCCTGCTCGAAGACGCGGATGAACTCGCGGCCGATGATCTTGCGCTTCGTCTCGGGATCGGACTGGCCGGCCAGCGCCTCGAGGAAGCGCTCGGAGGCGTCGACGACGACGAGGTCGACACCGGTAGCGGCGACGAAGTCCTCCTTGACCTGCTCGGCCTCACCGGCGCGCAGCAGGCCGTGGTCAACGAAGACACACGTGAGCCGGTCGCCGATGGCCTTCTGCACCATGGCCGCGGCGACGGACGAGTCGACACCGCCGGAGAGACCACAGATGGCGCGGCCCTCACCGATCTGCTCGCGCACCTGGGCGACGAGTTCCTCGGCCATGTTGGCGGGCGTCCACTCGGCCTTGAGGCCGGCGCCGTTGAGCAGGAAGTTGCGCAGCACTTCCTGGCCGTGCGTGGAGTGGAGCACCTCCGGGTGCCACTGCACGCCGAAGAGCTTGCGCTCGGCGTCCTCGAACGCGGCGACGGGGGCGCCGGGCGTGCGAGCGCACACCGTCATGCCCGTGGGGGCCTCGCTCACGCCGTCACCGTGCGACATCCACACAGCCTGCTCGGCGGGCTGACCGTCGAAGAGGATCGAGTCGGTGTGGGTGATCGTGGCCATCGTGTGACCGTACTCGCGGCCACCGGTGTGGGCGACGGTTCCGCCGAGGGCGTGCGCCATGGCCTGGAAGCCATAGCAGATACCGAAGACCGGCACGCCCGCTTCGAGCAGCGCCACGTCGAGCGACGGAGCACCGTCGGCGTAGACGGACGAGGGCCCGCCCGACAGCACGATGGCGGCGGGGTTCTTGGCCAGCATCTCCTCTGCGCTCATCGTGTGCGGCACGACCTCGGAATAGAGGGCGCACTCGCGCACGCGGCGCGCGATGAGTTGGGCGTACTGGGCGCCGAAATCGACGACGAGTACGGGGTGATCCTGCAGGTTGTCGCTCACGCGTTCATCCTATCCGTCGCCACCGACAGGCCTTCCGGCCGTCGGCTCGTCAGCGGCCCGCGAGGTCGGCCTCGACCTCGCGGCTCATCTTGCGCTCGACCCAGAACGACAGGAACGGCACGCACCCGGCGAGGATGACGAGGACCATCTTGCCGAGACCCCAGCGCATCTTGAACCCGAGGTTCGCCGTCGCCGCGACGTAGACGAGGAAGAGCAGGCCGTGCGGCTGCGGCCACCACGCGAGCGCGTCGTTGTGGAACCCGTAGTGCAGCACCATCTCGAGCACGAGCACGAGCAGGCCGATGCCGACGATGAACGCGGCGATCTTGAAGAACTTCAGGGCCGAGCGGGCCTGGTTCACGTCGATCGTGGGCTTACCTGCAGCAGCGGGCTTCTGGTCGGTCATCGGTCGTCCTTTCGCTCGCCCGTAGGGGGCGTCGTCACGTCGGAAGGGGAGTCGTCTTCGCTGGGAGTTGTGTGATGCTGCTCGTTGTTCTCGTCAACACGGCTCTCGTCGGCGGCGATCTCGAGGTGGTGCTCGTCGCGCACGAGCTTGACCCACATGAAGACCGCGAAGACGGCGAACACCCACCACTGGATGGCATAGGCTGCGTTGCGCCACTCGATGTGCGTCGTGCGCGGCACGGGCGGCGGGATGTGCTCTGGGGTGGTTTCCCCCGCCTTCACCCGCGTCGCGGGCTGTTGGTCCGTGGAGAAGATGAAGGCGTTGTAGACGCGACCGTCCCACTTGTTGAGCAGCAGACCCATGTCGATCGTGCCGATCTGGCCGGGCGGAAGAGCGTCCATCGTCGACACCGACTCACCGGGCGCCAGCGCGCCCTCGACGGTCACGGTGCCCGACGGCGGTTTCGGGATGTTCGTCGTCTTGTCGACGAAGCCGCGCACGATGGGCAGCCGTGCTCCGGTGCTGTCGACGACGAGGGGTGTCATGACCCACCAGCCGTGCTTGCCCTCGAGCACACGGCCCGCGACGAGCTCGGTCTTGCTCGCGTCGTAACGGCCCGTGACGGTGATGGGCTGCAACGACGTCGAGTTGTCGAACGGCGTCTGCGGCTTGATCACCGCGTCGAGCGGCTCACGCGTGCGCTGCGAAGCCTCTTCGAGCACCTTCTGGTTGGCCTCGTTGTTGGCCGTCCCCCACTGCCACTTGCCGAGCCAGATGAACGCGGCAACGAGCACGAGCATGAGCGAGAACAGCCGCACGAAACGGGGTTTCATCGCGGTCTGGAGCACCCCACCAGGGTACGCGCCGACGCGCGGTGCCTACGTCGCGGGTGTCCGTGCCACCGTCGGCATGCCGAGGACTACGGGCTGGCCGGGCACCCGGTTCGGCTCGCGTTCGAGCCGGACGTACGCCTCGCCCTGAGCCGGACGCTCGTCGCGCTCGCCCTTGGCCGGCCACAGCGAAAAGGCACGCTCGGCCTGAGCCGTGATGGTGAGCGACGGGTTGACGCCGAGGTTCGCGGAGACGGCCGTACCGTCGACGATCGACATCGTGGGGTAGCCGTGCACGCGCTGGTAGGCGTCGATGACGCCGGTCTCCGGGCCGTCGCTGATCGGGGCGCCGCCGAGGAAGTGCGCCGTCATGGGCACGTCGAACAGTTCGTTCCACGTGCCACCCGCGATGGCCTCCTTGCCGCTGACCCGCTCGAGACGGTCCGCCATGCCGCGGATGGCCTTGTGGCCGCCCGGAATCCACGTCGGGTTCGGCTCACCGTGGCCCTGACGGGAGGTGAGCTTCCACCCGCGGCGCGTCTTCTTCGGGGAGACGATGAGCGAGTTGTCGACCGTCTGCATAACGAGCGCGATGATGGTGCGCTCGCTCCAGCCCTTGGGGACGACGGCCTTGGTGAGCATGACCGGGCGGCGCGCGAACTGCTTGACGAACTCGACGACGCGGTTGCCCACGTCACCGGGAATGAGCAGCGTGGAGAACAGGCCCATGGCGTTCGAGCCGCGCCCGTAGCGCACGTTCTCGACGTGGGTGGTTTCGTCGACGTGGAAGCTCGACGTGATGGCCACGCCGTGTGTGAGGTCGACGCCCTCGGGCAGCTGCGTGGCGGCGGCACCGCCGAGCTCCTCGGAGTTGGTGCGGGTGAGGTGACCAAGCGTGCGCGACAGGCGCGGAAGCTTGCCGTCGGCCTGCAGCGAGTGCAGGAGGCTCTGCGTGCCCCACGTGCCGGCTGCCATGACGACGTGCTGCGCCGTCACCGTGCGACGGTTCTTGCGCACCCAGGCGCCGGTGGCCTCCGTCGTGATGCGCCAGCCCTCATCACCGTTCGGGCCGAGCGGCTCGAGGTCGACGACTGTACGCATCGGCTCGATGCGCGCACCGGAGCGTTCGGCGAGGGGCAGGTAGTTCTTCGCGAGGGTGTTCTTCGCACCGACGCGGCAGCCGACCATGCAGTTGCCGCACTCGGTGCACCCGGTGCGCTCCGGGCCCTCTCCCCCGAAGTACGGGTCGGCGACACGCTTTCCGGACTCCCCGAAGAACACGCCGACGGGCGTCTTGCGGAACGTCTCGCTCACGCCGAGTTCTGCGGCGACATCGCGCATGAGCTGCTCGACCGGCCCCTCGCACGGGTTGGACTCGACGACGCCGAGCATCTTCTTCGCCGTCTCGTAGTGCGGCATGAGTTCTGCGGACCAGTCGGTGATGTGGGACCACTGCTTGTCGGCGAAGAACGGCTGCGGCGGCACGTAGAGCGTGTTGGCGTAGTTGAGGCTCCCGCCGCCCACACCGGCCCCGGCGAGGATGACGGCGTCAGGGATCTTGTGGATGCGCTGCACGCCGTAGCACTTGAGCGCGGGCGCCCACAGGTAGTTGCGCACGTCCCAGCT
This sequence comes from Dermacoccus sp. Tok2021, assembly GCF_019895135.1. NCBI lineage: Bacteria > Bacillati > Actinomycetota > Actinomycetes > Micrococcales > Dermacoccaceae > Dermacoccus > Dermacoccus sp. Tok2021. The sequence continues at coordinate 20,787 of NZ_JAGTHU010000002.1, read as the reverse complement.
CGAGGTGGCGAAGTCCTCGTCCTCACGGCGCGGGCCGGCCTCGTAGACGAGGACGTCGTAGTTCTTCTCGGCCAACCGCAGGGCGGCGACGGAGCCGCCGAACCCCGAGCCGATGACGACGACGTCGTGATCGAAGCCGCTCATGCGACACCTCCTCGCTTCATGAGGCGCATGCCCACCGTCATCACCTTGGCAAACTGCTTCTGCGACATGCCCTTCGGCACCCCGAAGCCCTGGACGTGCTGCACCGTGACGTTCTGGATGTCGGTGTACTTGCGGATGCCCTCGGCCCCGTGACGGCGGCCGACGCCGGAGGACTTCATGCCGCCCATCGGCGCACCGTTGCTCGCGTACGCAGACGCGTAACCCTCGTTGACGTTGACGGTGCCGGACTGGATACGGGCGGCGATGGCGCGGCCACGCTTGACGTCCTTGGTCCAGACGGACGCGTTGAGGCCGTACTCGCTGTCGTTGGCGAAGGCGACGGCCTCGTCGTCGTTCGCGACCCGGTAGACCGACACGAGCGGGCCGAAGGTCTCGTCGCGTCGGCAGCTCATGCCTTCGGCAACGCCGTCGAGCACGGTGGGTTCGTAGACGAAGGGCCCGACGTCGGGGCGCGCCTTGCCGCCCGCGAGCACCGTGGCGCCCTTGGAGACAGCATCCGCGACGTGCTCCTCGACGCGCTCCAACTGCTGCGCGGAGATGAGGCTGCCCATGTCGGCTCCCCAGCCCACCTCGGTGCTGAGCTTCATCGCCTTGACACGGGCGAGGAACAGGCGCAGGAACTCGTCGGCGATGGCCTCGTGGAGCACGAGGCGCTCGATCGAGATGCACAGCTGGCCCGCGCTGGAGAACACCGCGCGCTGGGCGCCCTCGGCGGCGCGCTTGAGGTCGGCGTCCTCGGCGACGTACATCGCGTTCTTCCCGCCGAGCTCGAGCGACGCCCCGATGAGGCGCTCACCGGCGTCGCGTGCGACCTGACGCCCGACGTTCGTCGAGCCCGTGTACATGACGTAGTCCGCACGCTCGAGGACCGCGCCGCCGACGGTGGGGCCGTCGCCCAGAACGATCTGGAGGAGCCCCTCGGGCAGACCGGCCTCGTCGATGAGCTCGACGATCTTGAGGCAGGTGAGAGACGCCTTCTCGTCAGGACGAAGGACGACGGCGTTGCCGGCAGCGAGGGCGGGCAGGGCGTCGGTGATCGTCATCGACAGCGGGTAGTTCCACGGCGCGACGACGCCGACGACGCCCTTGGGGCGGTAGCCCGTGCGGGCCTGCGTCAGCACCGGCATGGCGCCCGCACCCTTGCGCTCGGCGAGATAGCTCGGTGCCTTCTTCGCGTAGTGGCGGCACACACCGGCGGTGTCGAGAATCTCCTCGAAGGCCTGGATGCGGGCCTTGCCCGAGTCGAGCTGGATGAGGTCGAGCATCTCGCTCTGGTGCTCGAGCACGAGGTCGTGCAGGCGTTCCAGGAACTCCACGCGCTCCTTGACGGGCGTCGCGGCCCACGCGGGCTGAGCCGCACGCGCCGCCTCGTAGGCGCGCTCGACGTCGGCGACGCTCGACTCGGGCAGCGACGCGACAACCTCACCGGTGAGAGGCGTCGTGCGCTCACGCTGGGGCGCGTCGGCGGCAGCAGTGACGCGGTGGCTCATGCGCTTCGCCACGTCCTGCGCAACGCGGACGGCGGGCGAAGATGCGGTCTGAGAAGTCATGGATCCACCCTAGGACGGGCCACCGACAACGTCCTTACTTTGAAGTAAGTCAGTGGCCGTCGTCCCAGGATGCGAGGCACCGCGGGCATGACGGAGGGGCTCGACCTGCCGGTCGAGACCCTCCGTCGTGAGTGTGCCTCAGGAACGCTGGTACGGCGCGACGACGACCTCGACGCGCTGGAACTCCTTGAGGTCGGAGTAGCCGGTGGTGGCCATGGCGCGCTTGAGGGCACCCACGATGTTGGTGGTGCCGTCGGCGCCGCGGCCGGGGCCGTTGAGGATCTCCTCGAGGCTCGCCACTGTGCCCACCTCGACGCGCTCACCGCGCGGCAGCTGGCTGTGGTGCGCCTCCGGGCCCCAGTGGAATCCGCGACCGGGCGCCTCGGTGGCGCGAGCCAGCGCGGCACCGAGCATCACGGCGTCCGCACCGCAGGCGACGGCCTTGACGATGTCACCGGAGGTGCCGACGCCGCCGTCGGCGATGACGTGGACGTAGCGGCCACCGGACTCGTCGAGGTAATCGCGACGGGCTGCGGCGACGTCGGAGAGTGCCGTGGCCATGGGCGCGTGGATGCCGAGCGTGCGACGCGTGGTGTGGGCCGCGCCGCCGCCGAAACCGACGAGCACGCCGGCCGCACCGGTGCGCATGAGGTGCAGCGCTGCGGTGTACGTGCCCGCACCACCGACGATGACGGGAACGTCGAGTTCGTAGATGAAGCGCTTGAGGTTGAGCGGCTCGGCGTCGCCGGAGACGTGCTCGGCGGAGACCGTGGTGCCGCGGATGACGAAGACGTCGACGCCGGCCTCGACGACGGTGCGCCAGTGCTCCTGGGTGCGCTGCGGCGTGAGGGCGCCGGCGACGGTGACGCCGGCGTCACGGATCTCCTTGAGGCGGTCGCGGATGAGCTCGGGCTTGATCGGCTCGTCGTAGATCTCGCGCATGCGGGCGACGGCTTCGGCCGGGTCGACCGTGGCGATGGAGGCGAGTTGCGTCTCCGGGTCCTCGTAGCGCGTCCACAGGCCCTCGAGGTCGAGCACGGGCAGACCGCCGAGGCGGCCGAACTCAATGGCGGTGGCGGGCGACATCACGGAGTCCATCGGCGCTGCCATGACGGGCAGGTCGAAGTGGTAGGCGTCGATCTGCCACGACGTCGACACCTCGCGGGGGTCACGCGTGCGGCGCGACGGCACGACAGCGATGTCGTCGAGTGAATACGCGCGACGGCCGCGCTTGCCCTTGCCGATCTCGATCTCAGTCACCCACCCAGCCTACCTGCGGGCGCCCGCTTCCCCACAAGCGCGGAATGTCGCGCAAGTGAGGACCAACCGCGCACGTCTCTTCCCATTCGTGCGAGATCTCGTGCATGTGGGTATGCCCGCCTCAACACACGAGCGCCTCACCTTCGTCGTGAAGGTGAGGCGCTCGAAAGTGGGCCGAGGCGTCGTCAGCGGATCGAGTAGTTCGGCGCTTCGACGATGCCCTGGACGTCGTGGGGGTGCGACTCCTTGAGGCCGGCCGCGGTGATGCGGACGAACTGGCCGCGCTCCTGCAGCTCGGGGATCGTGGAGCCACCGACGTAGAACATCGACTGGTGGAGGCCACCGACGAGCTGACGCACCGCGTTGCTCACCGGACCCTTGTACGACACGCGACCCTCGATGCCCTCGGGCACGAGCTGGTCGTCGCTGATGACGTCGGCCTGGAAGTAGCGGTCCTTGGAGTACGACTTCTTGCCGCGCGAGCTCATCGCACCGAGCGAACCCATGCCGCGGTAGGCCTTGAACTGCTTGCCGTTGATGAGCACAACCTCGCCCGGCGACTCCTCCGTCCCGGCGAGCAGCGAGCCGACCATGACGCAGGACGCACCGGCGACGAGGGCCTTGGCGATGTCACCGGAGTACTGCAGGCCGCCGTCACCGATGACCGGCACACCGGCGGGGCCGCAGGCCTGGGCGGCCTCGTGGATCGCGGTGACCTGCGGAACACCGACACCCGCGACGATGCGCGTCGTGCAGATCGAGCCCGGCCCGACGCCCACTTTGACGGCGTCGACACCGGCGTCGACGAGCGCCTGGGCGCCCGCGCGGGTGGCAACGTTGCCGCCGATGATCTGGACGTTCTTCGTGGCCGGGTCGGCCTTGAGCTTGCGGATCATGTCGAGCAGGAGGCGCGCGTGGCCGTGCGCCGTGTCGACGATGAGCACGTCGACGCCGGCGTCGATGAGCGTCGTCGCGCGCTCCCACGCCTCACCGAAGTACCCGACGGCGGCACCGACCATGAGGCGACCGTCGGCGTCCTTCGAGGCGTTCGGGAATTGCTCGGACTTCACGAAGTCCTTGACCGTGATGAGCGCGGCGAGGCGACCGTCGCGATCGACGAGCGGCAGACGCTCACGCTTGTGCTGACGCAGCAGCGCCGTGGCGTCCTCGTTCGAGATGTCGACGGGCGCGGTGATGAGCTGCGTCGTCATGACGTCGCGCACCTTCGTGCCGGCCCACTCGGCGACGGGCGTGAAGCGCAGGTCGCGGTTGGTGATGATGCCGATGAGCTTGTTGTCGCCCTCGACGACCGGCAGACCGGAGACGCGGTACTCGCCGCAGATGGCGTCGAGCTCTTCGAGCGTGGCGTCGGGGCCGATCGTCACGGGGTTGGTGATACGGCCCGTCTGAGTGCGCTTGACGAGGTCGACCTGGTAGGCCTGATCCTCGATCGACAGGTTGCGGTGCAGCACGCCCATGCCGCCCTCGCGGGCCATGGCGATGGCCATGCGCGCTTCGGTGACGGTGTCCATCGCTGCAGAGACGAGAGGGATGTTGAGCTTGATCTCACGCGTCAACTGCGCGGTGGTGTCGACCTCCGAGGGGATGACATCGGTCTCCCCGGGAAGGAGAAGGACGTCGTCGTAGGTGAGGCCGAGCGTCGCGAATTTCGGGGGAATCTCAGTGCCGTTGTCAGAGCCGAAAGCCATTCACCGATTCTAGGTCACGCGCACGCGTGCCCAGCGCCGCGCGCTCAGCGTTGTGCGCCTTCTCACCTAGCGCGTCGGCGTGGCGGTTTCGTTCGGCACCGGCTCCGCCGTAGCGCTCGGCTCGAGAGGCGTTGAGGACGCCTCGATCGACGGCCTCGGCATGAGGTACCTGAACCGGTTGCGCGTCTCCTTCTCCGCCTTCGTCAGCGCACCGCCTCCGGAGGAGGCCTTGTGTGAGCCGCGTGTCGACCTCGGGGAAACGCTCGAGGTGGGGCGTGGGGTCGGCTTCGTCGTGGAGGGCGAGCCCGAGGAACTCGAGGAGCCCGACGTGCCTGTCGAACCCGAGGGACCGGTGCTCGGCGACGTCGTCGACGAACCTGGGGTGGACGGCGTGCTCGGCTTCGTGGTCGTCGGCGGCTGCGTGGACGACGGCGAGGGCGGCGTCGTCGGACGCGACGGACGCGTCGTGCTCGGCGCCTGCGTCGGTCGGGTGCCCGTGTTGGGCCGGTACGTCGGTACCGCCGGGCGCTGACGGTCGATTCGGGGCGCGGCGACGACCGAGCGGTCGAGACCGGTACGGCGCTCCTCGACCCGAGGCCAGGAGTCGCTCGCTGCCGTTTCCTTCGGAGCGGCGGACGTGCGGGGCCGCGCAGCGCCCTCGGCGTGGCCGTCCGTGCGATCCGGCAGCGCCTCGACACGCTTCTTCGCCGGCTTCTGCGGCGCTGCTGGTGCGTCGGTCGCCGTGGCGCGCGGCACCTCATCGGCCAGCACGGAGGGGTTGTGAGCCTTCGTCGAACTGAGCGTGAAGGAGTCGAGGGACGGTAGGCGTCCCCCACCGACAGCGGCGGCGACGCCGGACAAGGAGAGCACGAGACCCGCTGCAGCCGCCGTAGCGCCGGTTCGCACGCGGGCAGCCGGGGCCAGGCCCCACCATCCGCGGCCGAGAGCAGCGGCCACTCGGCCGTCGCCCGAGGCGCTGTACGTGCCGCCGCGAGGGCGCGGCGCGGCCGTGACAGGTCCGGGTTCGACGGACTCGGCCTCATTGGACACCGCGTAGGCGGCGCGAGCTGCCCGCGTGACGCGTCGGGGCTCGACCGTGAACGTGGCCTCGGCCTCGTCGTCGATGTCCTGCGCCCAGGCGGCGAGCATGTGAGCGACATCGTCCGACTCGTAGGTGCTGGCGTCGATGCTCGTGTCGGCGTTGGACTCGTCCGCGTCGAAAAGGCGTGCGCCGAGGACGTCGAGGAGTTCGTCGTCGCGGGCGATCTCGAAGAGGTTCGTGTCGCGGGATGCGTCGTTCACGTGGCTCACCTCAACTCCTGGCCGGAGGCGTCGTGCAGCTTGCGCAGCTTCGCGAGCGCGCGGTGCTGGGCGACGCGCACGGCGCCGGCCGTCATGCCGAGGCTGCGGGCGGTCTCCTCGGCGGAGAGGCCGACGGCGACGCGGAGCGTCAGGATTTCGCGGTGCTGTTCGGACAGGCCGCCCATGAGCATCGAGAGGCGCTTGGCGGTGTCGCCGCTGACGGCCATCTCCTCGGGGCCGGTCGACAGGTCGACGCCCTCGGGGATCTCGTCGGTGGGCACAGCCGCGCGGAAGGCGCCTCGCTGCACGTCGGCCACCTTGCGCGAGCAGATGGAGTAGACGAAGGCCTCGAAGGGGACGCCGCGCTCGACGTAGCGCGGAAGCGCCTGCAGGACAGCCACGCACACCTCCTGAGCGGCGTCGGCGGCGAGTTCACGCGAGGCGCTGAAAGCGCCGAGACGGGCTGACGCGTAGCGCAACGCCATCCGGTGAACGTCGTCGAGGAGTTGGTGTCGTGCTGCCGGATCGTTGTCCTGAGCGGCAGCCACGAGGTCGCGCATCGGCGCTTCCTCGGATGACATCGGGGTGGACGGTAGGTTCGTTACACGCGCTCGGGCATGGGACACCTGGGGCCAGGAGGCCCCTCCCATGTATCCACCTTCGAGCGCCATGGCCTACTCCCGTCACGGATGTGCGCGGTTCACGGTCAGCGGTTGCGGCCCCCACGGTAACCACACCACGGGGTGCACGGCGAGTTCGGTGCGAGAATGTGGCCATGAGCTCACCCGTAGACGTTCCGATTCGCGACGAAGCCATCAAGCTCGGTCAGCTGCTCAAGTTGGCCAACCTCGTGGAGGACGGCGCCGAGGCGCGCATCGTCATCATTGAGGGCCTCGTGACGGTCGACGGCGAGGTCGACACGCGCCGTAGCGCCCAGATTCCGGTCGGCGCCGTGGTGTGCCTTGAGGACGAGTGCGTGCGCGTCACCCGGCGCTGACAGCCGAACACAGGCGCCTCCGCATCGCCATGTAACCAGGGCCACTCGCAAAGCCGCAACCCCTCGCTCAACGCACCCACGCTGGAAGCAGACCGCGCAGAAAGACGCCCCTCCCGCGAGCTTGCTCGTGGGAGGGGCGTCTTTCAAGCCCCGAAGCGCTCGGAAGACGGCGCGAGGGAGATCAGTGCGTGTGGCCGTGACCTGCCGCGGGTGCCTCTTCGTCTTCCTTCTTCTCGACGACGAGGGTGTCGGTCGTGAGAACCATGGAGGCGATGGAGGCGGCGTTGGTCAGTGCGGAGCGCGTGACCTTGACCGGGTCGATGATGCCGGCTTCGACGAGGTCGATGTAGTCGCCGGTGGCGGCGTCGAGGCCCTGGCCGACGGGCAGTTCGCGCACCTTGGAGACGGCGACGTAGCCCTCGAGGCCGGCGTTCTCGGCGATCCAGCGCAGCGGCTCGGCGATGGCCTTGCCGACGAGCGTGGCGCCGGTGGCCTCGTCACCTTCGAGCTGGAGGGAGTCGAGCGCGGAGGCGGCGTGGATGACGGCGGAGCCACCACCGGCGACGATGCCTTCCTCGATGGCCGCGCGCGTGGCCGCGATGGCGTCCTCGATGCGGTGCTTCTTCTCCTTCATCTCGACCTCGGTGTGGGCACCGACGCCGATGACGCAGACGCCGCCGGCGAGCTTCGCAAGACGCTCCTGGAGCTTCTCGCGGTCCCAGTCGGAGTCCGTGCGCTCGATCTCGGCCTTGAGCTCCTTGACGCGGCCCTCGACTGCGTCGCCCTGGCCGGCGCCGTCGATGATCGTCGTGGAGTCCTTCGTCACCTGGATGCGGCGGGCCTGGCCGAGGACGTCGAGGTCGGCGGCCTCGAGCTTGAGGCCGACCTCCTCGGCGATGACCTGGCCGCCGGTGAGGATGGCGATGTCCTGCAGCATGGCCTTGCGGCGGTCACCGAAGCCGGGGGCCTTGACGGCGACGACGTTGAACGTGCCGCGGATCTTGTTGACGACGAGCGTCGAGAGGGCTTCGCCCTCGATGTCCTCGGCGATGATGAGCAGCGGCTTGCCGGACTGGACGACCTTCTCGAGGACGGGCAGGAGGTCCTGCACGTTCGAGATCTTGCCCTGGTTGATGAGGATGTAGGCGTCCTCGAGGACGGCCTCCATGCGCTCGGGGTCGGTGACGAAGTACGGCGAGAGGTAGCCCTTGTCGAACTGCATGCCCTCGGTGTACTCGAGCTTCGTCTCGGCGGTGGAGGACTCCTCGACCGTGATGACGCCGTCCTTGCCGACCTTGTCGAACGCCTCACCGATGAGGCCACCGATGGTGGCGTCCTGGGCGGAGAGCGAAGCGACCTTGGCGTAGTCGTCCTTGCCGTCGACCGGGCGTGCGTTGGCGAGCAGCTGGTCGTTGATGGCGGTGACGGCCTTGTCGATACCGCGCTTCAGGCCGGCCGGGGCCGCGCCGGCGGCAACGTTGCGCAGGCCTTCCTTGACGAGGGCCTGGGCGAGAACCGTGGCGGTCGTCGTGCCGTCACCGGCGACGTCGTTCGTCTTGGTGGCGACCTCCTTGGCGAGCTGTGCGCCGAGGTTCTCGTACGGGTCTTCGAGCTCGACCTCACGGGCGATGGTGACACCGTCGTTCGTGATGGTGGGGGCGCCCCAGGACTTGTCGATGACGACGTTGCGGCCCTTCGGGCCGAGGGTCACCTTGACGGCGTTGGCGAGCGCGTCGACACCGCGCTCGAGCGACTTACGCGCGTCGTCGTTGAATTCGAGGGTCTTGGCCATGATTCAACCTCTCTGGTTGATGCCGCGCGAGGCGGCGTGGAACGGGAGCCTGCTGCGTGAGTTCACGTGCGGCTGGAGGGAACGCAATGCCCCGGCGGGCCGACGTGGGCCACGGCCGGGGCATGCGCGCACGGAGTGCAATCGTCAGGCGACGACGGCGAGCACGTCGCGGGCGGAGAGGATGAGGAACTCCTCGCCACCGAACTTGACCTCGGTGCCGCCGTACTTCGAGTAGATGACCTTGTCGCCCACGGCGACGTCGACCGGAACGCGGTTGCCGTTGTCGTCCACGCGACCCGGGCCCACGGCGATGACCTCGCCCTCCTGGGGCTTCTCCTTGGCGGTGTCCGGGATGACGAGGCCGGACGCGGTGGTCTGCTCGGCCTCGACGGACTTGACGACGATGCGGTCTTCCAGCGGCTTGATGTTCACCGACACGGTGGCACCTTCCTTGTTGCGACGGTCCGCTCGCGCGGACGTGACGGATGCTTGTCCACCCCTGCCCACGCCACGTGGCGTGGCATGACAGCGCGCAGTGCCGCCTCGCCGTCGCGGGGGTCGAGGTGACGTGCTCGCTGGCACTTACCCAGGGGTGAGTGCTAACTCCGAATTTATTGCTCGGTTAGCACTCGGTCAAGCCGAGTGCCAGGTGGAGGGTCGGCGTTCGCTCAGGGCGCACAGGCGGGGCGGCTCTTGGTTGGAAGTTCGCCTGAAAGAATGAGCCCATGGATGCCGCCGCCGCGCACGCTCTCATGTCCGACGAGGGTCGTGAACTGCTCGCATCGCTGCCGCCCTACGACGAGAAGAACGCCGTCGCGCTCACCTCCCGATTGCGGGATCGGGGCTACTCCCCCGAACTCGTCGCCGCCGCGCTGACGCAGAGCCGATTGCGGGCGAAGGCCGTCACGAAGTTCGGCGCGAATGCCGAGCTGATGTTCTTCACCCCGGACGCCCTCGAGCAGGCCACTCGCTCGGCCGTGGCGGCTCTGCACGCCGAGCGTCTGCGGTCGTCCGGCGCCTCACGCGTGGTCGACGGCGGGTGTGGCATCGGCGCGGACGCCGTCGGTTTTGCTCGTGCCGGCCTCGACGTCATTGCCGTGGAAGCCGACCCGACGACGGCCGAACTCGCTCGCCACAACCTGGCGCCCTACCCCGCCTCACGCGTGGAGACGGGGTTGCTCGAAGACCTCGCACCCGAACTCCGCCGGGAAGCCCCGGACGCCGCGTGGTGGTTCGACCCTGCCCGGCGCATCCCGGGCGTTGCCGACATCCACGGCCGAACCAAGCGAACCTTCTCCCTGGCCGCGCTCTCGCCCGACTGGGAACTCGTCCAGCAACTCGCCGCTGATGCCCCGGCTGCCGGCGCCAAACTCTCCCCCGGCCTCGCGCACGGCGACATCCCGCCCGACTGCGAGGCGGAGTTCGTCTCGTACGCCGGCGACCTCGTCGAAGCGACGCTTTGGTGGGGCCAGGCCGTTCGCGACGAAGGCACGACGGCGACGATCGTGCGGCCGACCGACAAGCGCGCCGACGGTTCCGCCAACGCAGACAGCAGCGGCGACAGCGTCGAGCTTCGCCACGTCACGAGGCCCGACGCTGCCGACGCCTCGGGGGCCCTCGCGCGTCGCGCCGACCTCGGCGCCTTCTTCTACGAGGCCGACAAAGCGTTAACGCGTAGCGGTCTCGTCGGCGCGTTGCTCAACGCCGTCGACGGGCGCGAGTTCACGGCCGGGTACGGGTACGTCACCGCCGACGCGCTCACCGACATCGGTCTTCTCGGGCGCGCATACCGGGTGCTCGACGCCGTTCCGCTGCACGTCAAAACACTCCGCTCCTACCTGCGCACGCACGACGTCGGACGCCTCACGATCAAGAAGCGCGACGTCGACCTCGACGCCGACGCCCTGCGTCGCCAACTGAAGCTCAAGGGCTCCCGGGCCATGACAGTCGTGCTCGTCAACCTCGACGGCGCGCGTGCTGCCCTCGTCGTGGAGCCTGCCTGACCTGACCTGCCACAGGTCGCACCTGGACGACCGCCGCTGCCCCCGAACTGAACCCGCCCCCTGACTCAAGGCGCTGGAGCTTCAAACAGCGCGCAAAGTCACGAACAGGCCGAGTCGCCCACCTTGTTGTCACCGACGGCAACCGGCAGCGTGCCGCCCGCCTTGGCCTTGCCCGCAAGGATGTCCGCGAGCGCCGCGAACGTCGACGGCGTGTCGCCGTACGTCGCGAGACCGACGGCTCCGGCCGGTCGCGAGGCGAGGACGTACGGGGTGTCGAGCGCGACCTGAACGCCGGCCTTCGTCGAGGAACCGGCACCCGAACCACCAGCGGAATCGGCTTCCGAGCCGCCGTCGGCCGACGCCTTACCTGCGTTGTACGACCCACCGGCGATGAGCGAGACGCGTGTGCCGGACGAGCCGACCGTGATGCCGCGGGCCGTGAGGGCCTTCGTCAGTTCCGCGCGGTCGGAGGTCGATCCGCCGTCGAGGCGGACGCCCTTGCCGACGAGCGGCTTGTCGCATGAGCCACCGAGCTGGGTGATCGACTCTCGCGCGAACTGCTCGGCGTCCTTGCCGTGCGCGCCGACGACATTCGTCGCCGGAGCCTTGACCTGCTGGTGCCGCGTCGTCGCGACGATACGGGCAGCCGATTCCACGAGCCGTTCGCGCGTCAGCTCACCCGAGGCCACGGCCTTCTCGATGGCGGCGACCGACGCGGTGGCGTTGGCCGGCATGAGCACGACGTCGGCGCCCGCCTTGAGCGCGGAAACGGCTGCGGCACCGCCCTTGTCGAATTTCTTCACGATGGCGCCCATGTTCATGCCGTCGGTCACGACGAGGCCCTTGAAGCCGAGCTTGTCGCGCAGTTCGCCCGTGACCACCTTGTTGGACAGGGTCGAGGGCACGTTCGGGTCGATGTCCTTGAGCACGATGTGCGCCGTCATGACGGCGGGCGCCCCCGCCTTCACGGCGTTGGCAAACGGCACCCAGTCGCGCTTGGTGAGCGCCGAGACCGGCTGCGACTGCACCGCGTAGTCGACGTGGGTGTCCGTCGTCACCGAGCCGTGGCCCGGGAAGTGCTTGATGACCGGCACGAGACCGGCCTCCTGGAAGCCCTTGACCTGCCCGTTCACCGCGTGCGAGACGCGCTGCGGGTCGCTGCCCGGCGAGCGGACGGCGATCGTCGGATCCTGCGGGCCGACCGTGACGTCCGCGTCGGGGGCGAACACCATCGTCACGCCGAGGGCTCGTAACTCCTGGCCCTGGCCCTTGGCGATCTTCGCGGCGAGTTCGGCGTCATCCGCGGCGCCGTATGCCATACCGCCGGGCAGCTGCGTGACGGGCGCCTTGATGCGCGCGACGGGGCCGCCCTCCTGGTCGATGCCGATGACGGCGGGCCACGAGCGTCCCGTGTCCTTCATCGCCTGCTGCGCGGCAGAGGTGATGGCGGGCAGGCCCGCCGTGACATCCTGCGGCACGTTGTCGCCCATGATGATGACGCCGCCGAGGCCGTCCTTGCGGATCGCTTCCGCCGCGGCGTCGCGCTGAGAACCCGGGTAGTACCCGACGATGACCTGCCCCGCGAGCTGCTTCGTCGTGAGCTTCGCGACGTCCCTCTTCGCCTGGGCGAGTTCGGCCTGCGTCGGCAGTCCGGCGTCGGCGCTCGTCCGATTTTGGCCCTGGGAGGAGCTGCCGGACCCGCTCTTCGAGGAGCTCGAAGCGCCGGTCGAGGGCTTGTCTCCGTCGGACGAGCCGCCGCTGCAGCCGGCGAGGGCGAGCGCGCCCGTGGCGGCGAGCGCCGTCAGGCGCACCCGAAGCGTGGTCGTGGCAGACATCGTGGTCGTCATCCCATCACCTGTCCGATCGGCATCGAGGAGTCAGCGGGCACATCGAGCGCGGACGGCTCGATGCCCTTCGCGACGAGGTGTGCCCCGAGCGTGGCCACCATGGCGCCGTTGTCGGTGCACAGGCTGAGTTTCGGCACGCGGATGGCGATGCCGGCCCTGCCGCAGCGTTCTTCGAGCAGCGCACGCAGACGGGAGTTGGCCGAGACGCCGCCGCCGACCATGAGGTTGTTGCACTCGTAGTCGCGGCAGGCCATGACGGCCTTCTTCGTGATGATGTCGACGACGGCTTCCTGGAAGGACGCGGCGACGTCGGCGACGGGCACCGGTTCACCGGCGGCTTCGCGGGTGGCGACCCAGCGCGTCACGGACGTCTTGAGGCCGGAGAAGCTGAAGTCGTAACGGTGCTTCTCGAGGTCCTTCTTCGTCGAGAGCCCGCGTGGGAACGCGATGGCCTTAGGGTCTCCGCCCTGGGCTGCCCTGTCGATGTTCGGGCCGCCCGGGTAGGGCAGGCCAAGCACGCGGGCGACCTTGTCGAACGCTTCGCCGCACGCGTCGTCGATCGTGTTGCCGAGGCTGCGCACGTCGGTGGCGATGTCCGGCACGTAGAGCAGGTTCGTGTGCCCGCCGGAGACGAGCAGACCCATGGTCGGCTCGGGCAGCGGGCCATGGTCGAGGATGTCCACGGCCACGTGCGCGGCGAGGTGGTTGACGCCGTACAGCGGCTTGTCGAGGGCCACGGAGAGGGCCTTCGCGGCGGCGACACCGACCATGAGCGCGCCGGCGAGGCCGGGCCCCACGGTGACGGCGATGGCGTCGACGTCGGTGAGCTTCACTCCGGCGGTGTCGCACGCGCGACGCAGTGAGGGCAGCATTGCCTCAAGGTGGGCGCGGCTCGCGATCTCGGGCACGACGCCGCCGAAGCGGACGTGCAGATCCATGCTGCTCGCCACCTCGTTGGCGAGCAGGGTGGTGCCGCGCACGATGCCGATGCCCGTCTCGTCGCACGAGCTCTCGATGCCGAGAACCAGCGGCTCCCGAGTCGTGGTGATGCTCATGAGGTCTCCAGGAGTTTGCGCATGATGACGGCGTCGACGTCACCGGGTTGGTAGTAGCGGCGGCGCAGAGTGAGGCGCTCGAAGCCGGATCGTTCGTAGAGGCCGAGGGCGGGCTCGTTGTCGGCGCGCACCTCGAGCAGGAGAGCCTCGGCGCCGGTCGCCGCCGCGGCGTCGACAAGGTGGGTGAGCAAGCGTTTTCCGACGCCTGTGCCGCGGGCCGCATGGGTGACGGCGATCGTCATGACGTCGACCGCGCTGCCGCCCGCGTCGAGGCCGGCGTAGCCCAGCACGGTCTCGTTCGCGTCCTCGTTACCTGCGACGGCGACGACGTACTGGCGACGCGGGCGCTCGGCGAACTCGGCCCACCACGTCGGTTCGCTCCACGCGTCGTGATCGAAGAGTTCGGCGTCGAGACGCGCGAGGGTCTGGATGTCCCGCCAGGTCGCGTCGCGCAGGCGGACGCTCGCCGGGGCGTCGGTGGTCGTGGCGTTCACTTGCCGAGGACCCGGGCGTTGGGCGCGGCCGCGGCGGGTACGGCGTCCGGGCGACGTAGGTAGAGCGGCTCGGTGGTCAGGAGGCGCTCCCCCGCCATGACGCGTTCGATGGCGAGCGCGGCGATGTCGGCGGCGTCGACGTCTAGGAGGTCCTCGTGGCCGCCGGTGGCGTCCTGCAGGTGGTCGCTGTACAGCTGGGTTCCGCGACCGATCGCGGGGATGTCTCCGACGTGCTCGGCGACGACGGCTGCCTTGTCGACGGCCGGTTCACCCGGCGCGATGCGGTCGGCGTCGAGGTCGTAGCGGGCCCAGTAGACCTCCTTGCGGCGCGCGTCCGTGGCGACGAGCAGCGGGCCCGTCATGCCGGAACGTCGGGCGCGGTACGCGAGGGCGTCGAGGGAGCACAGACCGCCGACCGGAAGGTCGAGGGCGTACGCGAACGTCATGGCCGTCATGATGCCGACGCGCAGACCGGTGAACGGGCCGGGGCCGACACCGACGGCGACGCGGGAGAGGTCGGCGGGTGCGACACCGGCGTCACGCATCATGGCGTCGATGGCCGGAGCGAGGATCTCGGTGTGCCGACGCGCGTCGATCGTCGAGGTGCGCGCCACAACCTTTTCGGCGTCGTGGAGCGCGGCCGTGACGGCCGAGGTGGAGGTGTCGATCGCGAGAAGCATCGACCCAGCTTATCGAGGCCCGGCAACTGCGCCGATCACGCGCGGCTCAACGGCGGTGCCGTGCGGCGTTGCGTGCGTCAGTCGAGTCCCAGTTCGGAGGCGAGGTCGATGTCTGCCCAACGTTCCCCGGCCGTCTCGATCGTCGCGGTGCGGTCGTCGAGGCCCGTCAACGTGAGGTGAAGGCGATCGTCGGAGAGCGCCTCGGCCATGCCGGCGCCCCATTCGATGACGGTAACGGCGTCGTCGAGCGAGGTGTCAAGGTCGAGGTCGTCGAGTTCGCCGAAGCCGCCGAGGCGGTAGGCGTCGACGTGGACGAGGGCCGGGCCGTCACCGAGCGAGGGGTGTTCGCGGGCGATGACGAACGTCGGGCTCGTGACGTCACCGCGCACACCGAGCGCTTCGCCGAGAGCGCGCGTGGTCGTCGTCTTCCCGGCCCCGAGGTCGCCCGTCATGACGATGACGTCTCCGCGGCGCACGATACGGGCGAGTGCCCGTCCGAGGTCGGCGGTGGCTTCGGCGTCGGGCAGGTAGCGGGTGCCGCGCAGGCGTAGGTCGTCGCTCATCGGGTGAGTTCCTCGCTCAGGTCACCGCAGTAGATGCGTGGCAGGCGGGTGCTCATGCGCGTGACGATTTCGTAGCTGATGGTGTCGGCGGCGTCGGCCCATTCCTGCGCGGTGGGCCCGGGTGTCCCGTCGGCCGCACGTCCGAAGAGAACGGCTTCGTCGCCGGGTTGGACTGCGGCGTCACCCATGTCGACGACGAACTGGTCCATGCACACGCGGCCGGCGATGTGGCCGATCGTGCCGTTCACCATGACCGGAGCCTTGTTCGACCCGTGGCGCGGCACGCCGTCGGCGTACCCCGCGGGAATGTCGGCAAGGGTCGTTTCCGCATCTGTGACGTAGGTGTGGCCGTAACTGACGCCCTGGCCTGCGGGGACGCGCTTCGTCACGGCGACGTGGGCCGTCACCGACATGGCGGGGTCGAGGCCGAGCTCCTGCGGCGTGGCGAGGTCGGGTGCGGGCGAGAGCCCGTAGAGCGCGAGCCCGACGCGCACGAGGTCGAAGCGCGACTCGGGCACGAAGATCGCGCCGGCGGAGTTCGCCATGTGCCGCACCTCAAGGTGAAATCCGGCGTCGTCACAGTCCTTTTCGGCGGCGCAGAAGCGGTCGATCTGGGCGGCGACCTCGGGGTGGCGCGGTTCGTCGGAGCGGACGAAGTGGGTGAACAGGCCGACCACCTCGACGAAGCCCCTCCCCCGCGCCTCGCGGGCGGCGGCCACGAGCTCGGGCCACTGGTCGCCGTACGCGCCGTTGCGGGCCATGCCGGTGTCGACCTTGAGGTGGACGCGGGCCGCGCGCCCTGCGGCCTCGGCGGCTATCGCGACGTCGCGCACCATGGCTGCCGACGAGACCCCGAGGTCGATGTCGCGGCGGATCGCCGTTTCGAAGTCGGAGCCGGGCGCGAGCAGCCAGCACAGCACGCGGGCGTCGATGCCGGCGTCGCGTAGCGCGGTGGCTTCGTGGAGTTGCGCCACTCCCAGCCAGGTCGCTCCCCCACGCAGCGCGGCGCGGGCCGTCGGCACGAGCCCGTGGCCGTAGGCGTCACCCTTGACGACAGCCATGAGCTGCGCGTCGCCCACTCGCGCCTTGAGCGTGGTGGCGTTGCGCACGATGGCGTCGAGGTCGACGACGACGCGGGCCTGCGCACCTTCGAAGGCGAGCCAAGCGGGGTGGTCGGACGGCGTCGGGGCGTCGGCGGCGGGCACGTTCATAGCGACTCAGTCTCTCACTAGCGCGGGAAGCGTCCCGCACGGCGTTCCTCGTGCACCCGCCGCTGTTCGGCGACCAGTTCCGAGGCGACGCGTCCCAGCGACGTGGCGACATCGAGGGCGCGGACGGGGCCGTCGGGGTTGGCGAGGTGCGCCGCGCGTCCGTGGGTGTACGCGGCGAGTGCGGCGGCGCTCCTGGGCTCGAGACCGGCCGCGAGCAGGACGCCGAGGAGCGCGGCGAGCACGTCGCCCGTTCCGGCTGTGGCGAGCCAGTGCGGGGCGCGGTTCTCGATGGTGACCGGGCCTTCGCCGGACGAGGCGATGACGGTGACGCCGCCCTTGAGCAGCACGGTCGCGCCCGTCTCGTTGGCGGCGCGACGAGCCCAGGTGACGGGGTCGGCTTCGATCGTCGAGCGTTCGACGTCGATGTCGCGCGACTGCAGGAGCGTGGCGAGTTCACCGGCGTGCGGCGTGATGACGGTCTGGGCCCCTTCCGGGCGGACACCGGGCTCGAACCAGGTGAGCGCTCCCGCGTCGATGACGACGGGTTCCTCGGAGCGCAGAGCGGCCATGGCGGAGTCGTAGCGGTCGCTCTCGTGCTCGCGTTCACTCGGCCCGTCGATTCCGGAGCCCACGATCCACGCCTGCACGCGACCACTGCCGTGCACGACCTCCGGCGTCGCTGCCGTGACGGCGTCCTCTGCGCGACGCGGGCCGACGTAGCGCACCATGCCTGCTCCGGCCGTTACCGCCGCGACAGCACCGAGCACCGCGGCTCCCGGGAACGCGTCACTACCCGTCGCGAGACCTACCACTCCGCGCGTGTATTTGTGATCGCGCGGGCCGGGTACGGGCCACAAGTGCGCCAGGTGCGTACCGGACAGTCGCATGGCTTCCTGTTCGCCAAGAGGGAGGTGGATGCCGATGTCGACCACCTCAACGCGTCCGTTCGCGGCGGGTGCCAGCATGAGCGAGGTCTTGGGCTCGCCGAAGGTGACGGTGATGTCGGCACGGAATCCTGGGGTGGGGCAGTCGACGGCCACCACGAATGCCTGGATCGGAATGAGGTCGGCGAGTTCCTGCCAGGTCGAAGCGCGCCCGGGATCGGCGCCGATTCCGAGGATGCCGTCGACGACGAGGTCGGCGTGCGCGAGCGCATGGGCGTTCTCACGGCCGCCGCCCTCGGGCTCCGCGCCGCTGTGGGAGGCGGACTCGCATCGGGCCACGTCGACGCCCGCTGCACGCGCTGCGGCGACGCCCTCGACGTGTGCTTTGTCGGCGACAAGGAGAGCCAGACACTCGATACCGTTAACTGCGAGATCGCGGGCGGCGTACAACGCGTCGCCACCGTTGTTTCCGGGCCCAACCAGGACCACGACCCTCGGCGACGTCACGCCCCGCCGCTCGAGTTCAGCGACCTCGCGTCTCACGATGTCGGCGAGTCCCCTTGCGGCGCGCTGCATCAGAGCACCGTCGGTGAAGTCGTCACCCGTGGCTTCTTCAGCAGCGCGTACGGCGTCAACCGACCATGCTGCTCGAATGCCGCCGTCGGAGTTGTCCCGCCAGGCAGCAGCACCGCCATCCGCGTCCTGAACCTCCCCCGCGCTGGCGTCACGCCGACCGCCACCGTTCGGGCTCAGCCGTCCCGATCCGTCTGGCGTAGACGCGGGGGTGTTCTCGTGGCGAAGGTCGTCATCCGCCATGTCAGCCCTCCGCGATGCAGACGGCGGAGGCGATGCCACCGTCGTGGGTGAGCGAGAGGTGAAGCGCGTCGACGTCGAGCGCGCTCATGCGAGCTTGCACGGTGCCGCCGGTGCGGAAGTAGGGCTGGCCGTCGCTGTTCTTGTCGACCTCGGCGTCCTGCCAGCTCATTCCGGGCGGTGCGCCGAGCGCCTTGCTCAGCGCTTCCTTCGCTGCGAAGCGTGCGGCCAATGAGCGGATCGGCAGGTCGCGCTCGCTCGGCGTGAACAGCCGGTCACGCATCTGCGGGGTGTCTGCGAGTTTCTGCGCGAACCGGTCAATTTCGACGACGTCGATTCCCACTCCAACGATCATGTGGCCAGTCAACCACGCGTCGTTTCTTCCCGGTTCAGCTGCGGGTCACCGGCCTGCGGCCAAGGAGCCGAATCCCAGCCACGGGCGCGCTTGTCTGAGTCAGGCGGCTGGAGCGGTGAAGACTGCCGTCTGCGGCAGCGTCGGGCCGCTGGGGAGAGTCAGCCAACGGCGGCCGGTGGGCGACTCCCAAAGGCACTCGCCGTCCGCCTGCATGACGACCGCGAAGCTGCCGAACGTCTTGGCGCGGTGGTGGTGACGGCACAAGCACTGCAGGTTCGCGGGGCTCGTCTCGCCGCCCTCGGCGAAGGGAATTACGTGGTCGATGTCCGTGACCTCGGCCGGGCGCGTGCAGTACGGGAAGCGGCAGTGCCCGTCACGTGCCTTGACCGCGCGCTCGACGAGCGTCGTCGGTCGGTACGAATCGGTCACCGTCGCCAGCGTTGTGACGCGCTCGCCGTCGACGGCCACGAATTCAGAGACGAACTTCGTGCCGACTGCCCCGGCCAGCGCACGAACCGTGGCCGCATCGACGATTCCGACTCCGGGCACCTCCACGTGGCCGAAGGGCATGCGAACGTCGTCGCCGAACCACGCTGCCGCGTTCTTTCGGGCAGAGTTCTCCCCGGAGCATCCGGTAGAGCCGTGCGCGCGAGCGAGAACAGACCGCGACGACAGAGGTTCAGCGGGCGACGACGTCGGTGGGCGCACGGGGACGCGCAGGTGCAATGTCGTGGTGACGGTGGCCTGACCGAGGGGGAGGTCGACGAGGGCGTCGGCGCGGGATGGACCGGCGAAGAGCCCGTGGCCGGCTCCGTCACCACTTCTCGGCGCGTTGTCGCGCAGGAACTGCGCCCTCGCGTCGATGGCGGCTCGCACCGTTGCGGCATCGACCGAGTCGAGCACGACACGCATTTCGGTGAGTTGGTCGAACTCGAGGTGCGGGGAGAACCACACGCCCATCTCGCGGCGCTGTTCAACGGGATCAACGGGCCGCGCCAGACCGAGTGACCGCAGGAGGCGCTTCGTCTGCCGGCGGGCGCCTTCGACCGTCATCGTCGGGATACTGCCGGCCGCAAGAAGGCGGTTCACTTCGTCGAGATCGGGAGCCTCGACATGTTCGAGCTCGGACGCGATCGCGGCAACCGTGGCGAAGCGAACCTCACCGCGAAGGGCCGATCGAAGCAGTTCGGGGTGCCTGCAACGCAGCTGCGCGGCGTCATCGGCCATGGCGCCTGCTGCACCGGAACTCATGCCGAGGGCCGGTCCGAAGCTGTCGCCGGCGAATTCCCCCGGAGCGAGCGGGTACGACACGTCGCGCAGGTGCTCGAACTCCAGCGCCTCGACCTGCCGCACTGCTTCGGCGTGCTCGGCGGCCATGACGCGCACGAGTGCATCAGCGGAACGAGAGATCATGAGGACCGCGGCGGCCGCACCTTCGAGCTGGCGAGCCGTCTCCACCGACTCGGTGATGCGCTCGTCCAGCGACGCGCCGATCTCGGGCAGATCGAGCAGCGGCGAAACGCTCACGAGGGCTTGCTCGACCACAGCTTCGGTGAGCACCGTCCATGCAGCGAGCAACCGCTCGCGAGGCATGCGAGACACCGCGTCGGCGGTTATCTCGAGGTGCTGTTCCATGAACTCATTTTAGTACACTTGTTCGAATAAATGTAGAGGCACTCCGCTCAATTTCGCGGGTGCGACCCGACTTCCGCGACACGAATCGTCACCTTCGACGCGGTCGCCCTCCCCCGCGCCACGCGGCGGCCTCGACACCCAGCCAGTTCGCCGAACTGCCGTCAACCGCGGGGCGCGGACTCAGCGAGAGCAGCGGGGAGCAAATGACGTCCCCAAATGCGCGAAACATCGCGCGAGCGGGGACAGCTAAGCCAAAAGCCGCCCCACTTGCGCGACCAACCGCCCATGTCGGAAAAGCACGCCGCCGTCGCACCCCGCACCCACAAAGACGCCCACGAACGGCGACCAACAGACAGGCGACCCAAGCACCAGCGCCGTGCCCCAAGAAGACGAGTGGACACGTCTCCCGGCACCCCAGCCGGCCACGTCCGCTCCAGAGAGACGTCCATTGACGGCGTCCTGTCCGTCCCGC
>NZ_JAGTHU010000019.1:0-63321 GCF_019895135.1 Dermacoccus sp. Tok2021 | reverse complement strand
GGCACCCCAAATAACACCGGGGCCCACCCCCCCCCCCCCCCCCCCGCGGGGGGCGGCGGCCGCCCCCGCCCCCCCCCACGACGGGCGGGCGCGGGACGTGGTTGTACTGCGACGCGAGCGCGCGGCAGTAGGCGCCGGTCGCGGCGACGGCGACGAGGTCACCGTCCGCGACGTCGGCGGGGAAGTTGATGTCGCGCACGACGATGTCGCCGCTCTCGCAGTGCTTGCCGACGATGCGGGTGGCCACGAGGTCGTCCGCGCCACCGCGGTTCGCGAGCGCCGCGTGGTAGTCAGCGGCGTAGAGAGCGGGGCGGGCGTTGTCGCCCATGCCGCCGTCGACGCTGACGTAGGAACGCACGAGGTCGTCCGTGGCCTGCACGGGCTTGACCGTGCCGACCCGGTAGAGCGTCACGCCGCCGGGGCCGATGATGCTGCGGCCCGGCTCGATCGAGACGCGCGGAACGGCGACACCGGCGTCGTCGCAGGCCGTCTTGACGATGCGCGCGAGCTGCTGCGCCATGTCCGCCGGCTCGAGCGGGGTGTCGCTGGGCAGGTAGGCGATGCCGAACCCTCCGCCGAGGTCGAGTTCGGGCAACTCGACGCCGTGCGTTCGCGCGACGTCGAGCTGGAGGGCGACGAGGCGCGTCGCGGCCTCCTCGAACCCGTCCGATTCGAAGATCTGCGAGCCGATGTGGCTGTGGAAGCCGAGCAGTTCGAGCTCGGGGTGGGCGAGCACCCGGCCCACGGCGTCGGCGACCTGACCGCCCGCGAGGGAGAAACCGAACTTCTGGTCCTCGTGGGCCGTCGCGATGAACTCGTGGGTGTGGGCCTCGACGCCGAGCTTGACGCGCAGCATGACGGGCGCGCGCAGGTCGTGCTTGGCGGCTGCCACGGCGACGCGTTCGATCTCCTCGAACGAGTCGACGACGATGCGCCCCACGCCGTACGCGAGCGCCGCGTCGATCTCCTCGAGGCTCTTGTTGTTGCCGTGCATGCCGATGGCCTCACCGGGCACCTCGGCCTTACGGGCGATGGCGAGTTCGCCGCCGGAGCAGACGTCGAGACGCAGGCCCTCCTCTACGACCCAGCGCGCGATGTGGGACGTGAGGAACGCCTTGCCCGCGTAGTAGACGTCGGCCACCGTGCCGATGTCGCCGAACGCCTGCGAGAACGCCTCGCGGTAGGCGCGGGCGCGCCGGCGCACGTCGTCCTCGTCGATGACGTAGGCGGGGGTGCCGAAGCGGTCGGCCAGTTCGGTGGCGGCAATACCGGCGATGCTGATGACGCCGTCATCCCCGCGGCGAGCCGTGCGTGGCCAGACGATCTCCTCGAGGGGGCCGGTCGGCGCGTTCGGTACGGAACTCACGTCGCTGTCTCCTGCGGTGTCGAAATCGCTGCCGGTCGTGCTCGTCGGGCAAGCCGATGAGCCGATCAATAGGGTACGGGGGCGGCCAGGCGGGCCGCCGTCAGCGCCCCTTCGAGGACTCTACGGGCGGCGTCGAACACCGGCAGATCCGTCCGCGTGGCGGGCGAGTGTTCGGCGAACTGCGTGGTGCGCTCCGCGAGGATGACGATCTGGGTGAGCAACGGACGGGTGCGGCCGGTGCGTACGGCGTCCTCTGCCGCTTGCGGGACGAGGGCGAGCGCCGCGAGGAGTCGCCGCCCGGCGCCATCCGCACTCGTGCCCGCGGCGTTTCCCGCCTCCTCGCCGGCCCCGACGCCCGCGACGGCGAGGGACGCGACCGAGTGTGCGCGTCGCACCAGAGCCAGAGTGTTCGCGTCACGGCGCGAGGCGAGGACGGACTCAGGTGCTGCGACAGGTACCGGAATCCGTTTCGGATGGGCGGCCTCGAGAAGCGCCCAGGTCAAGGCATCGAGGCCGATGCGTTCCGCGGCCGCCGCGAACGACATGGCTGCCCCGTCGATGCGAACGTCAGGCTGCACTGATTGCCACCTCGTCGTCGCCGCGTTGAGAGGGGCGAAGTCAGCCCGCAGGTGCGTGCACCACTCAGGACGCACAGCCACGTCGACGCTCAGTAGCCCCTCGTCGAAGGCCGCAAGCTCAAGCGCTCCGGGGGTCGTCTCGTCCAACGCCTGCCGAATCGCCGCGTGCGCCGCCTCGACGGAACTGGCGCGTCCCCGTTCGACCATGACGTGCGCCGCGTTGTTCGTGACGACGCCGGGTTCCTTCGACGGAGCCCACCGCCAGGCCACGCCGAGGCGCTCCCCCAGCGCCGAGGTCGTGGCCGCGTCGAACATGGGCATGAGCGTAGCGAGTGAGACAAAGTCGCTTACCGCTGGTGCGCCGCAGCTTGATCGTTCCCGCGTAGAGAATCAGGGAACACGTGCCCCCTGCAGGAACCGTCGCCCCTCGCAAGCTCGGGGCTCCTCCCGAATCCTTCGCGTTATTCAGGTATTGAGGAAGGCCGCCACACCTGCGCTAGCGCTTCGGCGTGACGGCCTTCCTCAACAAGTGCCCCCTGCAGGATTCGAACCTGCGCTCCCGCCTCCGGAGGGCGGTGCTCTATCCCCTGAGCTAAGGGGGCGGCGTGCGCCCTGAGGCGCGACTGCACACTTTAGCAGCGTGCAGGGAGCCTCACGAACGGTCGTTCCCGAGTGACCCCGCGACCGAGCGAGCAGCATCCTCGCGCGTCGCCCCACGCAGTCCCGCACGCACGGCCGGACGCTGGGTCGCATCAGCCACCTCGCCGACGAGCTCCTCGAGCACGTCCTCGAGGAAGACGACGCCGCTCGTCTCGCCGTCATCACCGACGACCCGCGCGAGGTGGGCACCGGAGTGCTGCATCGTGACGAGCACGTCCTCCACCTCGTCCTTGGGCCGCACCGTCGCGAGCGGTCGCACCCGCCGCGGCGGGATCGGCTCGGTGTACGCCTCGTCCTGCGCGTACAGCACGTCCTTGAGGTGGATGTAGCCGCCGAGGTCACCGCGCACGCTCGTCACCGGGAATCGCGAGAAACCGTGCTTGGCGACGAGGGCGTCGACGTCCGCAGGCGTCGAGCCGAGACGCAACGTCACGAGGTCGCCGAGAGGAACGGCCACGTCCTGGGCCAGCTTGTCCGTGAACTCGAGCGCATCGCGAACGCGTCGCTCCTGCTCCGTTTCGAGCAGGCCCTCACGGTGTGACTCCTCGACGATCATCTCGACCTCCTCGGTCGAGAACGTCGAGGCGACCTCGTCCTGCGGCTCGATGCCCATCTTGCGCACGATGCCCTTCGAGACCGACTCGAGTACGCGAATGAGCGGACGCAGCGCCTTCGTGATGCGCAGCAGCGACGGCGCGAGCAACAGAGCCGCGCGGTCCGGGCCGGCGATGGCGAGGTTCTTCGGCACCATCTCGCCGAGCACGACGTGGAAGTACACGACGACGAACAGCGCGAGCAGCAGGCTGACGACGTGCGTCAGCCCGGACGGCAGCCCGGCCGCCTCGAGCGGTCCCGCGATGAGATGGTGAATGGCGTCCTCGGCCACCGCACCCAGGAGCACCGAGCACACCGTGATGCCCAACTGCGAGCACGCGAGCAGGGACGCGACGTTCTCCAGCGCCTCGAGTGAGCGAGCGGCCCGTTTCGAGCCCTGCTCCGCGAGCGGTTCGAGCTGCGAGCGCCGCGCCGCCATGACGGCGAACTCGGCCCCCACGAAGTAGGCGTTGCCGGCGAGCAGCAACAGCGAGATCCAGAGCATCATCGGGCGTCTCCGTCCACGCGCGTCGAACCGCCGACGACATCACCGACACCAGCGTCGGTGGTCGCCTCCGACATCGGCGTGAAGCGCACCCGGTTGACGCGGCGACCGTCCATCGACATGACGCGCAAACGCCAGCCGGGCATCGACAGCTCGTCCCCGGCGCGCGGAATCCGTCCGACCTGCTGCATGACGTAGCCGCCCAGCGTCTCGTAGGCACGATCGTCGGGCACGGGCGCACCGATGCGGTCGGCGACCTCGTCCGGACGCCACAGCCCCGGCACGGTCCACGATCCGTCGGGCAGGTGACGGCTCGCGTCCTGCAGATTGTCGTGCTCGTCACTCACCTCGCCGACGATCTCCTCGATGACGTCCTCGAGCGTCACGACACCCGAGGTGCCCGAGTACTCGTCGACGACGACGGCGAGTTGCAGGCCGGCCCCGCGCAGCAGCACGAGGAGCGGCTCGAGCGTCACCGTCTCGGGCACGAACGTCGCCTTGACCATGAGGGCGGTGACGGGCACGTCACCGCGACGCTCGACCGGAACGGCGATGGCCTTCTTGACGTGGACGACGCCGTCGACGTCGTCCCACCCGTCGCCGAGCACCGGGAAGCGGGAGTGCCCCGTGGAGCGCGCGAGATTCACGACGTCCTCAGCGGTAGCCGAGCGATCGACGGACTCGCAACGCACCCGCGGGCTCATGATGTCCGACGCCGTACGCTCACCGAAGTTGAGCGAACGCGTGAGCAGATCGGCCGTGCCCTCCTCGATCGTTCCCGCCTCGGCGGAGCGACGAACCATCGACGACAGCTCCTGCGGGGTACGTGCCGCGGAGAGTTCCTCCTGCGGTTCGATGCCCATCTTGCGCAGCAGGAGATTGGCCGAGCCGTTGAGCAGCGCGATGAGCGGTTTGAAGACGACGGCGAAGATCTGCACGGGTCTGGCGACGACCTTGGCCACCCGAAGCGGCGCCGAGATACCGAGGAACTGCGGCACGAGCTCGCCGAAGATCATCGAGAACAGAGCGGCCAGAATCATGGCCAGCGCGGTCGACAACGCGACGGCCGCTCCCCCACTCACCCCGAGCGCCTCGAGGGGCGTCTCCAACAGGTGACCCAGCGACGGCTCCACGAGGTAACCGAGCAACAGCGTCGTGAGGGTGATACCGACCTGAGCGGCGGACAGCTGAGTGGAGAGCTTGCGCAACGCGGCGAGAACGGGGCGAGCGCCTTCGTCACCTTCGTCGATGGCGCGCTGGACGGCGTGACGGTCGAGAGCGACGAGCGAGAACTCGGTGGCGACGAACAGTGCCGTTCCGAGGGTGAGCAGAACTCCGAGAAGAATCAATATCCACTGCGTCATCAGGGCTTGAAATTATCACGGGGCTCATCGTGTTCTCGTCTTCCTGACCCGAACCTCGTAGCGCCCTCTCGCCCGAAGTGGCGCTGCGGGATAGGCTTGTCGTCGTATGCCGTGCATCCACCTGCGGCAGCGGCCATCAGGCCCAACCGAACGACGCACATGAAAGAGGCGCATCTGCGTGTCATCCCAGTCCCAGAGCTCTGACCTCGAGGCCTTCGGACCGAACGAGTGGCTCGTCGAAGAGCTTTACGAGCAGTACCGCCAGGACAAGAACTCAGTGGACGCCGCGTGGCAGGAGTTCTTCGCGAACTACCGCCCCGGCCAGGGCGGCTCGGGTGCCGGCACCTCCAAGTCAGCGGCTTCCGACGTGGGCTTCACCGATGCGAAGTCCTCGACGTCCACGAAGTCCGACTCCGCCAAGGAGAAGACGGAGAAGCCCGCAGCAGCCGAGGCGCCGCGCGACCAGCAGCGCGCCGAGTCGCAGCAGGCGGCCGAGCCCACGAAGGACACCTCCGACCAGGGCGCGGACGACAACCAGGGTTCCCAGCAGAAGCTCGACCCCAAGCAGGCGGAGGGCTTCACGCCCCAGCCGACGCCGCGTGACCACGGCGACGCCTCGGTGGGCGACCTGCCGGAGGCCGAGGACGTCGACACCCCGCTGCGCGGTGTCGCGGCCAAGATCGTGCAGAACATGGAGGCCTCGATCGAGGTCCCGACGGCAACGTCCGTGCGCGCGGTGCCGGCCAAGGCCCTCATCGACAACCGCATTGTCATCAACTCGAACCTCGCCCGCGGCCGCGGCGGCAAGGTGAGCTTCACCCACATCATCGGATACGCCATCGTCAAGGCGCTGCGCGTCATGCCGGAGATGAACGCCTCCCTCTCGGTCGACGAGAAGGGCAAGCCGCAGCTTCACCAGCCGGGCCACGTCAACTTCGGCCTCGCCATCGACCTGCAGAAGCCGGACGGCTCGCGCACCCTCGTCGTGCCCTCGATCAAGGGCGCCGAGCGCATGAACTTCGCTCAGTTCATGGCCGCCTACGAGGACATGGTCAAGAAGGCCCGCAACAACAAGCTGACGCTCGACGACTACGCCGGCACGACGATCTCGCTGACCAACCCGGGCGGCATCGGCACCGTGCACTCGGTGCCGCGCCTCATGAAGGGTGCGGGCACGATCATCGGTGTCGGCGCGCTCGACTACCCGGCCGAGTGGCAGGGCGCGAGCAACGACACGCTCAACCGCAACGCCGTCAGCAAGATCCTGACGCTCACCTCGACCTACGACCACCGCATCATCCAGGGTGCGACGTCGGGTGAGTTCCTTCGTCAGATCCACCAGCTGCTGCTCGGCGAGCAGGGCTTCTACGACGAGATCTTCGAGTCGCTGCGCATCCCCTACGAGCCGGTGCGTTGGGTTCAGGACATCTCGGCTAACCACGACGACGACATCAACAAGGTCGCCCGCGTCCAGGAGCTCATCCACGCCTACCGCGTGCGCGGCCACCTCATGGCCGACACCGACCCGCTGGAGTACAAGCAGCGTCGTCACCCGGACCTCGACATCACGAGCCACGGCCTGACGCTGTGGGATCTCGACCGCACCTTCCCCACGGGCGGTTTCGGCGGTCAGAACTTCCTCAAGCTGCGCAAGATCCTCGGCATCCTGCGTGACTCGTACTGCCGAACCGTCGGCATCGAGTACATGCACATCCAGAACCCCGAGGAGCGGGCCTGGATGCAGTCCAAGGTCGAGCTCGCCTACGCGAAGCCGACGCAGGACGAGCAGGAGCGCATCCTCAAGAAGCTCAACCAGGCCGAGGCCTTCGAGACGTTCCTGCAGACGAAGTTCGTCGGCCAGAAGCGCTTCAGCCTCGAAGGCGGCGAGTCCGTCATCGCCATCCTCGACCGCATCCTGAGCGAAGCGGCCGAAAACAGGCTGGACGAGGTCGCGATCGGCATGCCGCACCGCGGTCGCCTCAACGTTCTCGCCAACATCGCGGGCAAGTCCTACGGCCAGATCTTCCGTGAGTTCGAGGGCACGCAGGCCCCCAACTCCGTGCAGGGCTCCGGTGACGTGAAGTACCACCTCGGCACCGAGGGCGAGTTCGTGGCCGATACCGGCGCGAAAACCAAGGTCTACCTCGCCGCCAACCCGAGCCACCTCGAGGCCGTCAACCCTGTCCTCGAAGGCATCGCCCGCGCCAAGCAGGACCGCATCAACCTCGCCGGCACGGCGTTCACGGTGCTGCCGGTCCTGCTGCACGGTGACGCGGCGTTCGCCGGCCAGGGTGTCGTCGCGGAGACGCTCAACCTGTCGCAGCTTCGCGGCTACCGCACGGGCGGCACGATCCACGTCGTCATCAACAACCAGGTCGGCTTCACCACGGCGCCCAGCGCGTCACGCAGCTCGACGTACTCCACCGACATCGCCCGCATGGTTCAGGCGCCGATCTTCCACGTCAACGGTGACGACCCCGAGGCCTGCGTCCGCGTGGCCGAGCTGGCCTTCGAGTACCGCCAGACGTTCAACAAGGACGTCGTCATCGACATGGTCTGCTACCGCCGTCGCGGTCACAACGAGGGTGACGACCCCTCGATGACGCAGCCGCTCATGTACAAGCTCATCGAGGCCAAGAAGAGCGTGCGCCGTCTGTACGCCGAGGCCCTCGTGGGCCGTGGTGACATGGACCAGGAACGCGCGGAACTGCTGCTCAAGGACTACCAGCAGCAGCTGGAGCGGGTCTTCGTCGAGACGAAGGAAGCGACGAAGACGCAGAACGCCCCCGCTCCGGACTCGAGCCAGGGCACCGACGCCGAGGGCCATGGTGGTCTCGAGCGCCCGTCCGCCCAGATCGAGGACGACGCGAAGAGCGCCTACTCCTCCGGTCGTTCGTCGGCCATCACCGAGGCCGCCCTCCGGCGGATCGGTGACGTGTGGACTAACCCTCCCGAGGGCTTTACCCTGCACCCCAAGCTCAAGCAGCTGCTCGAGCGCCGCACCAAGATGGTCAGCGACGGCGGCATCGACTGGGCCATGGGCGAGCTCATCGCCTTCGGTTCGCTCCTCATGGACGGCACCCCGGTGCGTCTGTCGGGTCAGGACAGCCGTCGCGGCACGTTCGTGCAGCGCCACGCCGTCCTCATCGACAAGCAGAACGGCAACGAGTGGACGCCGCTTCGCTACCTCACCGACGAGCAGGCGTGGCTGTGGATCTACGACTCGCTCCTGTCGGAGTACGCGGCGATGGGCTTCGAGTACGGCTACTCGGTCGAGCGTCCCGACGCGCTCGTGCTCTGGGAAGCGCAGTTCGGCGACTTCGTCGACGGCGCGCAGACGATCATCGACGAGTTCATCTCGAGCTCGGAGCAGAAGTGGGCGCAGCGCAGCTCCGTCGTCCTGCTCCTGCCGCACGGCTACGAGGGTCAGGGTCCCGACCACAGCTCGGCGCGCATCGAGCGCTTCCTGCAGCTGTTCGCCGAGGACAACATGACGATCGCCTACCCCTCGACGCCGGCGTCGTACTTCCACCTCCTGCGTCGTCAGGCATACGCCCGTCCGCGCAAGCCGCTCATCGTCTTCACGCCGAAGCAGCTGCTGCGCGTCAAGGCCGCCACGAGCTCGCCGGAGGACTTCACGACCGGCCAGTTCGAGCCGGTGCTGAAGGACGCAAAGCAGCTCGACCCGTCCAAGGTCGAGCGCGTGCTGCTCGCCTCGAGCCGCGTGGTCTTCGACCTCGAGGCGGAGCGCGAGAAGCGCGGTGACGAGACGACGGCCATCGTGCGCGTCGAGCAGCTCGCACCGATCCCGGCCAAGGAGATCGCGGAGGCGATCAAGGAGTACCCGAACGCCGAGATCGTGTGGGTGCAGGACGAGCCGAAGAACCAGGGCGCCTGGCCGTTCATGTTCTTCAACCTGCCCGATATGCTCGAGAAGCAGGGCGAGACTCGTCGTCTGCGCGTCGTGTCGCGTCCGGCGTCCGCGTCGCCCGCCACGGGTAACAGCAAGCGTCACGCGGCGCAGCAGGCCGAGCTCGTCGAGCAGGCCTTCACCCGCTGATCGCTCAGCACTGACGAGAGCGGCGTCGCCCTTAGAGGCGGCGCCGCTCTCGTCGTCCGCGGACGTGCCGCCAGCGCGCCGGGCGACAGCGGGAAGGGCGTGACGATAAGCTGCCCACGTGTATTTCACGGATCGAGGCATCGAGGAACTCGCCCATCGGCGCGGCGAAGGAGAGGTGACGTTCGAGTGGCTGGCCGACCAGCTGCGAACGTTCGTCGACCTCAATCCCGAGTTCGAGATCCCGGTCGAGCGCCTGGCCACGTGGCTGGCGCGCCTCGACGATGACGACGACGAATGAGTGAAGGCGAAGACACCGTGGCATACCCGCACGAAGGCAGCGAACCGCAGTTCCGGCCGAGCGCCGACTTCCAGGTCACCGAGGGCGATCGGCGGATCGGCCTGTGCTTCGTCGGGGACAGCTACGTCAACGGCTACGGCGACCCCAAGGCCCTCGGGTGGGTCTCGCGCGTCGTGGCGCGCACCCCGCACGACGGCTCGGCGCTGACGACGTACAACCTCGGTGTGCGCGGCGAGAGCTCCTCCGACGTCCTCGCCCGCTGGCGCAGCGAAACGGCCCTGCGGTGGAAGAACTGCAACGAGCGACGCCTCGTCATCGGCTTCGGCACGAACGACGTCGCGCAGGGCATGACGACGGCCCGCTCGCGCCTCAACCTCGCCAACATCCTCGACGACGCGTCGACGAACGGCATCGCGACGTTCGTCGTCGGCCCGCCGCCCACGAGCGACCCCGAGCTCAACGCGAAGCTCGAACTGCTCGTCGACGCCCACGCCGACGTCTGCGCGCGCCGCGGCGTCACCTACGTCGACTGCTTCCGCCCACTGCTGGGGCACGACCAGTGGCAGTCCGACCTCGCCGCGAGCGACGGATACCACCCCGGCCAGGCGGGCTACGGCCTCATGGCTTGGCTCGTCCTCCACGCGGGGTGGCAGGACTGGCTGAGCCTTCCCTAGTCCTGTCTTCCGGCGCGCCTACCTCGCAAGCTCGGTCGTCGCGAAGGGCGCGTTCGCGTTTCGGGCGCGTCCCCTCCCAGCGTGGTCGCGTTGGCCGTGCGCAGGGCACCGGGTCCGTGGTGCCCTCACGAACCCGCATGCGACACGGAATCCGCATGACCATCCGATGTTGCCTTCAAAACGAGGCACCAGTGCCCACATGCCCGCTCAACATCGGGATGGGCCCGGCGAACTCCAGGGGCGCGAGCGTGCCTGAACGGCTGTCGCACCGAGTCAGGCCCCCTCGGGGCCTGGCCGGAAGACGGCCGGAAGGAGGGTCAGTACGCGCCGTCCCTCGCGAGCACTGCGCCGACGGTCTTGAAGAGAATGACGAGGTCGCCGGAGAGCGACCAGTTCTCGACGTAGTAGAGGTCCTTGCGGACCGATTCTTCCCAGGAGAGGTTGGAGCGTCCGCCGACCTGCCAGGGGCCGGTGATACCCGGTTTCACGTTGAGGCGGCGGTGGACGTGCGTCTCGTACCCGTCGACCTCTTGCGGCAGTGGCGGGCGCGGCCCGACGAGGGACATGGAACCGGCGACGACGTCGAACAGCTGGGGCAGTTCGTCGAGGCTGTAGCGGCGCAGGACGTTGCCGACGCGGGTGATGCGTGGGTCGTCCTTCATCTTGAACAGCAGGCCGGAGCCCTCGTTCTGGGCTTGCAGTGCGGCGAGGCGCGCTTCGGCGTCCACCACCATGGAACGGAACTTCGTCATCTTGAACGGGGAGCCGTTGACGCCGACGCGTGTCTGACGGAAGAAGATGGGCCCCGGGCTGTCGAGGCGCACGGCCAGAGCGATGAGCAGGAGCAGCGGCGAGAGCAGGAGCAGCATGCCAATGGCGACGACGACGTCGAAGAGTCGCTTGAGCGAGTACTTGAGGCCGCTGTAGCGCGGCATCTCGACGCTCATGAGCGGCAGGCCCTCGATCGGACGCCAGTGGATGCGCGGGCCCGCGACATCCGTCATACGGCTCGCGAGCGCCAGACGAATGTCGGTGTCCTCGAGTTGCCACCCGAGTTCGCGAAGCTGCTTGCGGTTGACGCGGTTGTGACCCGCGACGATGACCATCGACGCGTGGTGGCTGTGCACGGCCGGCACAACGTCGGCCAGCCCACCGATCTGCGGCACCACCAGTCCGTTGGCCAACTCGAAGGTCGGAACATCGTGAGTCTCGGTGGCCACCCCGCGCACGACGAGGCCGGCTTCGGGGTTACGGGTGATGCCCTCGGCGACGTAGCGAACCTCTTGCGGCGAGCCGACGACGATGACGCCGTCGACGAGCCGGAAACGACGGCGCCGTTGCACGATCCAGCGCCGGACGAGCGCACGCTCGATGAGGAGCAGTACGAGCCCGAGTGGGAGTGCGATGGCGAGGAAGCCTCGCGCCACCTGGAGACGAAGTAACTCACTGACGATGGCGAGCGCGCCGAACGTACCGAACGTCGCTCGGACGATGCCCCGGTACTCGTCGGAGCCGATGGCCAGGGCGTCGACGTGGTAGGCCTGGTTCCACTGGAGCGCCGCGACCCATCCCACGACGAGGCTGACAACGACGGCGACATACAGCTTGAACTGACCGTCGACCGCGTCGAGGGACGTCTCGGCCGTCCAGAATCGTGCGAAGAAGGCTGCCACCACACTGAACGTCACGACGGCGAGGTCGAGAACGAACAGGACGAGCACGATCTTGCGTCGCCAGTCGCTTCGCGCGGAAGCTCCCTGCTTCGCGGTCGGTGTCGTCATGGTGGTGTCAGGATTCCTCGGTCGGCCTGGGAGAGTTGTGGGGCACGAAGCATCTTAGCGCTCACTATGCGACTCGACCTATTCCTGAATTCGAGCCACGGCGAACGCCTTGACGGGGTCGCAAACACGACCTGAACCGGCGTCCAACGCAGGCTGGGGCGGCGTCCAGCCCAAAAAGGTCACGATCGGGAACACAAATGCGCGTAGTTCTTCCACGGCGCCAAACCGGGTGGCACTCTTAACCCACAACTGGGACGAGCGACTCGTCCCGTCCGCGGAAGGATCCTCCATGCGTACCACCACTTCGGCCGTCGCCGCTTTCGGCGCCGCCGCACTCCTGCTCTCCGGCTGTGGCTCGGACTCGCTCGATGACTCGAAGGACTCCGGTTCGGGGGGTTCGTCCTCGTCCTCGAGTGCGGCCCCGGCCGTCAAGAAGGACGATGCGCTCGCCAAGCTGGTTCCCGCCGACATCGCGAAGATGGGAACGCTCACGGTCGGCACCGACGCCTCCTACGCCCCCAACGAGTTCACGGCCGCGGACGGCAAGACGATCCAGGGCATGGACATCGACCTGCTCAAGGCCGTCGCCGCGAAGCTCGGCCTGAAGCTCACGTTCCAGAACGGTGGCTTCGACTCGCTCATCGGCGGTGTCACGTCGAACAAGTACCCGCTCGCCATCAGCTCGTTCACCATCAACGAGAAGCGCATGCAGCAGGTCTCGATGGTGCAGTACTTCAACGCCGGCACGTCGTGGGCCACCGCCAAGGGCAACCCGAAGAAGGTCGACGTCGACAAGGCCTGCGGTCTCACGATCGGCGTCCAGAAGGGCACGGTCCAGGCCGACGACGACCTGCCGGCCCGTAACAAGAACTGCGTTGCCGAGGGCAAGAAGGCCAACAAGCTCGTCGTCGAGGCCGAGCAGTCGAAGGTCACCGCCGACCTCATCGCGGGCAAGGTCGATGCGTTCGCCGCCGACTCCCCCATCACGGCGTGGGCTGTCGCGAAGAACGAGGACAAGCTCGAAAAGGTCGGCTCCGTCTACGAGGCCGCCCCGTACGGCATCGTCGTCGCGAAGGACCAGACGAAGTTCGCCGAGGCCCTTTCGAAGGCTCTCGAGTCTCTCGAGAAGGACGGCACCTACAAGAAGATCCTCGAGCAGTGGAACAACGGTGACGGCGCCGTCAACGAGTTCCCGGTGAACCCGAAGGCCTGATCACACCCCATGTCTGGTTCCACCCCGCCCCCCGCCCCGGACGAGCAGCGGCCCGGCGTCATCGACGCCAAGCCGGTGCGACACCCGGGGCGCTGGGTTGCCGTCGCCGTCATCGCGATCGTCATCGCGATGATGATCAGTTCGTTCGTCACCAACCCCAAGTGGGACTGGCCGTTCGTCTTCAAGGTGATGAACTACTCGCCGGTGCTCGAAGGCCTGGCCAAGGGCACCATCATCGTCACTGTCGCGTCGATGATCATCGGCGTCACCCTGGGCATCCTCCTCGCGATCATGCGCCTTTCGGACAACCCCGTCCTGCGCGGCGTCTCGTTCGTCTACACCTGGTTCTTCCGCGCGGTGCCGCGTTACGTCCTCATGGTCATCCTCGGCCTCGGCGTGCTGTACCTGTACCCGACGCTCGACATCGGTGTGCCGTTCATGAAGGACTTCGGCCTGACGTTCTACTCGCTCGACGTCAAGACGATCAGCTCGGGCATCACCGTCGGCATCATCGGTCTCGGCCTGTCCGAGGCCGCGTACATGGCGGAGATCGCCCGCGCGGGCATCCTGTCGGTCGACAGGGGTCAGCGTGAGGCAGCCGAAGCGCTCGGCATGGACAGCTCGAAGACGATGCGCCGCATCGTCCTGCCGCAGGCCATGCGCGTCATCGTGCCGCCCACCGGCAACGAGGCCATCTCCATGGTCAAGGACACCTCGCTGCTCGTCGCCGTCCCCGTGTCGGCCGAGCTCTTCTACCAGGCGCAGGTCGTCGCGAACAACACGTACAAGATCATGCCGAGCTACTTCGCCGCGCTGCTGTGGTATCTCATCATCTGCTCGGTGCTCATGCTCGTGCAGGCCCGCCTCGAGCGGAAGTACGGACGCGGCTTCGGCGGCTCGGCGACGGACGGCGGTCTCATGACCAAGGTCAAGTCACTGAGCTTCGGGTGACGGGGTGAACATGGAAGGCAACATGAACAAGCCACTGGTCCACGCCGTCAACCTCGGCAAGTCGTTCGGCAAGAACGAGGTGCTCAAGGGCATCGACCTCGACGTGCACCCCGGTGAGGTCGTCGTCCTGCTCGGCCCCTCCGGCTCGGGCAAGACGACGTTCCTGCGCTGCATCAACCAGCTCGAGACGATCGACGCCGGCCGCATCTGGGTCGACGACGACCTCATGGGATACCGCGACAAGGACGGGCAGCTGTACCGCCTCAAGGATTCCGAGATCGCGGCCCAGCGTCGCGAGATCGGCATGGTGTTCCAGCGCTTCAACCTCTTCCCGCACATGACGGCGCTCGAGAACGTCATGGAGGCGCCTGTGCAGGTCAAGGGGGTTTCCAAGGCGGAAGCGAAGTCGCAGGCCGTCGACCTGCTCGAGCGGGTCGGTCTCGGTGAGAAGACCGGGCACTACCCGAGCCAGCTCTCCGGCGGTCAGCAGCAGCGTGTCGCCATTGCGCGCGCTCTTGCGATGAAGCCGAAGCTCATGCTGTTCGACGAGCCGACGTCGGCCCTGGACCCCGAGCTCGTCGGCGAAGTCCTGTCGGTCATGAAGGAACTCGCTCGCGAGGGCATGACGATGGTGGTCGTCACTCACGAGATGGGTTTCGCCCGTGACGTGGCCGACCGGGTCGTCTTCATGGACGCCGGGGTCGTCGTGGAGACGGGCCCGCCGCTAGAGGTCATCAACAACCCCCAGCACGAGCGGACGAAGTCGTTCCTCGCCCGCATGCGCTCCGAGCACGAAGCCGTCGCGGCGCTCGTGGCCGACGAGGCCGTCTGACCCGAGCCGGCGCTCAGCGCGAAGCCCGGCTGCTCCCCTACCCTGGGGTCATGCAGTTGGGCTTCGTCGTCGTCAGGGGTCGATCGATGGAACCCACGTACGTCGACGGCGACGTGCTGCTCGCCGCCTACGGCGCGCCCCCGCGGGTCGGCGATCCTCACATCGTGCGGCTGCCGGACGGGCCGGACGGGCCGCGCCCCATCGCCGTCAAGCGCGTCACCTCACGCGGCTCCGACGGCTGGTGGGTCGAACGCGACAGCACCCGTGAGGGTGTGGATTCCTGGCTGGTCGGTGCGCTCGCCGACGACGCGGTGCTGGCACGGGTGCTGTGGCCGCGAAAACCGCGCCATGTCGCGGCAATGCGACGCTGTCGCACCTTGGTTGCCACCTTTCGGAAGAGGCGAGAAAAGCGATAGGTTGGAACCAGAGTTGCTGTTCGGCAACTGTCCACCACCAGCAGAAGGAGTTCCCCATGCTGAAGCGTTTCTTCGCGCCCACCACCGAGGTCTCGGCCCACTGCGACCTGCCCTGCGGCGTCTACGACCCCGCCCAGGCCCGTATCGAGGCCGAGTCGGTCAAGGCCATCATCGCCAAGGTCGCCGACAACGACGACCCCGATTTCCGCACGCGCGCCGTCGTCATCAAGGAGCAGCGCAGCCAGCTCGTCAAGGAGCACCTGTGGGTGCTGTGGACGGACTACTTCAAGCCGCCGCACTTCGAGAAGTTCCCCGAGCTCCACACCCTCATCAACGAGGCCACGAAGCTCGCCGGTGCCACGGGCACCAAGGGTGAGTTCGACGCCGGCAAGGCCGACGAGCTCCTCGCCAAGATCGACCGCATCGCGGAGATCTTCGCCGAGACGAAGAAGGGCTGACCCTTCGCCGCTCGCGTACTGCGCAACGAACGGCCCCGACACTGCCTGCGTGGCAGGTCGGGGCCGTTCGGCGTCTCGGCAGGAATCCGGCGATGTGGTCGCCGGCCTCGCATGTGACAGAATGGACAGGTTGGCCCCCGACTTTCGGGGGGAATTAACCCCGACACAGGGAGTTCACGATGAGCAAGCGCGCACGCAAGCGTCGCTCGCGCAAGGGCAAGGGCGCGAACCACGGTAAGAAGCCCAACGCCTGAGCGTTGATGCAGTGAGTCACGAAGGCCCGCTCCCCCATTCGGGGTGAGCGGGCCTTCGTCATGGCTTCGGGGCGTCAGTTCTCGTAGCGCACCTGGGTGTAGCTGTAGCTGATCTGCGTCATGATCACGGACCGGAGCTGCTCCGGCGCCTGCTCACGGCCACACGCTCGCTTGACGAGCTTCTTGAGCAGCATGTCGCGCTCGTACTCCGTCAGGCACGGCGGGCAGTCGAGCAGGTGCTGACGCAGCTCCTCGTACTCCTCCGCGGAGAGTTCACCGTCGATGTAGGAGTAGAGGTTGGCGACGTAGTCGGGGCATTTGTCGCTCATTTCTTCGTCTCCCCCTTCGACTCCTTGAGGAAGCCGCGCTCACGCGCGTAGTCCTCGAGCTGCTCACGCAGGAGCTTGCGTCCGCGGTGCAGGCGCGACATCACGGTGCCGATGGGCGTGTCCATGATCTCGGCGATCTCCTTGTACGGGAACCCCTCGACGTCGGCGTAGTACACCGCCAGGCGGAAGTCCTCCGGAAGGTTCTGCAGAGCGCGCTTGATGTCGTTGTCGGGCAGGTGGTCGAGAGCTTCGTTCTCGGCCGACTTCAACCCTGTGCTCGAGTGCGCCTCGGCGCGGGCCAGCTGGTAGTCCTCCACCTCGGCAGCATCCGACTCGAGCGGCTGACGCTGCTTCTTGCGGTAGCTGTTGATGTAGGTGTTGGTCTGGATGCGGTACAGCCACGCCTTGAGGTTCGTGCCCGGCTTGTACTGGTGGAAGGCCGCGAAGGCCTTCGCGAACGTCTCCTGGACGAGGTCCTCGGCGTCGCTGGGATTGCGCGTGGTGCGCAGGGCGGCGCTGTAGAGCTGGTCGAGGTACGGCATGGCATCGCGCTCGAACCGCGCGGCACGCTCCACCGGGGTCTCCGTGCTCGGGTCGGTGGCGGCGGAGTCCGTGGAGCTCTCGGCGTCGACCGTGGTGTTCTCACTCATCGCCTTCAACCCTAGCGCGGGTCGCGACGCGGCACGAGCGCGTTGCGGGGGCGTGGCCGCGAAGCCGGCCCCAAGGCTCAGGCCGGACGGCTCCACCGGCACCACAGGTGTGACAAGCATCCTGATTCACTTTCGGTTCCTCGAAAGCCCGCGGGCGGGCTTGCTGTTCGCTCACGTCAACAGGAGGTGGATGAACGTCATTCCCGAAAGGGAATTCGGCCGAGTACAGGCTCGTGTCAATCAGTCGGACGCACCCTCACTCAGAGAGGTTCGTCAGCCAGCCGCGTACCGCGTCGATGACGTCGGTCGGGTTCTTGCTGAAACCGTGCGGCCCCTTGACGCCGACGACCTGCGCACCGGGAACGGCGTCGCGCACCGCGTCGGGTCCGCCGAACGTGTCCGTCGCGCCCTGCACGACGAGGAGTGGGATCTCGGCCTCGACGACGCTCTGCGCTTCACTCGTGCGCCACTTCTCGGGTACGTCGAGCTTGCCCGGCGGCATGAGGGGGAACGCGAGTGCCACAGCGGCGTCTGCGCTGCACTGCGCCGCCGTGCGACAGGCGACACGGGCCCCGGCCGAGCGTCCGCCCTGCACGAACCGGCCCT
The DNA here is from genome assembly GCF_019895135.1 of Dermacoccus sp. Tok2021. Taxonomy (NCBI): domain Bacteria; kingdom Bacillati; phylum Actinomycetota; class Actinomycetes; order Micrococcales; family Dermacoccaceae; genus Dermacoccus; species Dermacoccus sp. Tok2021. The sequence continues at coordinate 45,732 of NZ_JAGTHU010000019.1, read as the reverse complement.
CGATCTCCCCCGCCGCGCGTAGGTGCTCGATCACGGCGAGCCACGCTTCGTCGAGGGTCTTGGGTGGGGTGGCGAGGCGCCGTCCGGCAACGACCCACGGCTGGTCGACGAGGACGACGCGCCAGCCGTCATCGGCCAGCGCCGTGAGTCCGTCGAGGTCGGGGGTGTTCGTGCCCTTGCCGGCTCCATGGCCCAGGACGAGCGTGCCGTCAGCGGCGCCGTTGGGGTCGACGACGTAGACGCGGGCGGTGCCGCGGAGTGTCTCGACGTCGAGCCTGCGGTGGGCGCGGGTCGGCGGAACGGACGTCGCCATCATCAGCCTCCGATGATCTCGCCGGTGACGGGATCGAGGACCCCGACGAGCTGGTCGCTCGGCAGCGGGGTGAGCAGACCCGGGCCGTTGTTGCGCGTCGCGCTCACCGCGCTGGAGATGGGATACGCCTCGAAGGGTGAACTGTCCCCCGGGCGCAGGAAGGCCGCCACGTCGGCCTCGTCGGTGAGCGACGGGTCGAGCCAGTCGTCCCACTGCTCCCGCTCGAGGCTGAGCGGCTGACGGTCGTGGATGCGGTCCAGCCCCTCGCCCGCGCTCGTCGTGATGATCGAGAAGGAGACGACCCACGCGTCCGGGTCACCCTCGGGCAGCGTCCGGTCACGCCAGAACTCGTAGATGCCGGCGAAGGCGGTGTCGTGACCGTCGGTGCGGTGCATGTAGAACGGCTGCCTGCGCGGCTTGCCCTTGGCGTCGTGCGCCACCGGCGAGACCTGCCACTCGTACCAGCCGGCAGCCGGCACGAGGCAGCGGCGCGCCTTCGCGGCCTTCGCGAACGAGGCCTTTTCGAGCAAGGTCTCGGCGCGCGCGTTGATCATCCGCAACCCGACCTTCGTGTCCTTCGACCACGACGGCACGAGGCCCCACGTGAGGTGGCGCAGCTGCCGGGTGGGCTCGCCGCGGCTGCCGTCGTCGAGCTTGCTCGCACGCGTGAGCACGACGGGCGCCTGCTTCGTCGGCGCCATGTTGTAGTCGGGCGCCCCCACCGGCGGTTCCTGCGCCGAGACGAGGAGCGAACGCGTCGCTTCCCCACTCGCGTCGACGTCCACCTCGAACTCCTCGACGAGCTCACCCGCCCCGGCGCTGGCCGCATACCTGCCACACATGAGCCCCAGCGTAGGGGCATCCGTCCGGAAAACGTTCCGGCCCGGGAGGTCGCGACGTCGCACGACGCCGACTAAGTTGGAGGTAGAGATCATTCGACCAAGGAGGACACGATGCCCATTCGTCGTATCGCCCGCGCGGCTCTCGCCAGCTACTTCCTCAACGAGGCTGCCAAGGCGTTCAAGAACACCCAATCGCAGGCTGAGGAGGCCGCGCCGTTCGTCGAGTTCGTCAGCCGCGAGAGCGGCAAGAAGGTGCCGAACGACCCCGAGCTCGTCGTCAAGGCCCAGGGCGCCCTCATGGGTGGCGCCGGTGCCGCGCTCGCGCTCGGCAAGTTCCCGCGCCTTTCGGCGGCGCTGCTGACGCCGACCGTCGGTGCGAACGCCTACATGCACGACGCCTTCTGGGCCGAGAAGGACCCGGCCGCTCGCGCCCGCAAGCAGTCGAACTTCTTCCGCACCGTCGCGATCGTGGGCGGAGTGCTGCTCGCGGCCGCTGACACCGCGGGCAAGCCGGGCCTCGCCTGGCGCGCCTCGCACGGCGTGAAGACCTCGCGCCGTGAGGCCGCTCGTGCGGCCAAGACTGCCCGTCGCGAGGCGAAGCTCCTCGCCGCCCATGCAGGAAACGCGCTTCCCTCATGACCCCTGGTAGTCCCGTGACGACCGACTGGCCCGCCCCCGTGGCGCGCCGGTCGGTCGTCGGCACGTTCAGCGTCCCCGGTTCCAAATCCCTCACCAACCGCTATCTCGTCCTCGCAGCGCTCGCCGACGACGAATCACTCCTGCGAGCGCCGCTGCGCTCCCGCGACACGCTGCTCATGGCCGAGGCCCTGCGCAGCCTCGGCGTCCGCGTCGACGACGTCGAGGGCGACTCCCCCGAAGGCGCCGACTGGCACGTCGTGCCCGGCGACCTGCGGGGGCCTGCGAACGTCGACTGCGGCCTCGCCGGCACCGTGATGCGGTTCCTGCCGCCGGTCGCCGCGCTCGCCGACGGCCCGGTCACCTTCGACGGCGACCCGCACGCCCGCAAGCGCCCCATGGGCCCCGTGCTCAAGGCCCTGATCGACCTGGGCGTACCTGTCGAGGACGCCGACGGTGGCCCCGCGAGCGCCCTGCCGTTCACAGTGCGCGGCCAGGTCCGCGTGGACGGTGGCCGCGTCGAGGTCGACGCCTCCACGAGTTCCCAGTTCGTCTCCGCCCTCCTGCTCGCGGGCGCGCGCTTCAGCGAGGGCGTCACGGTCGTTCACACCGGCGAGGCGCTGCCGAGCATCCCGCACATCGACATGACCGTCGAGGTGCTGCGCGACGCGGGCGTCGTCATCGAGGTCGACGAGAACGACGGCGCCTGGAGCTGGACCGTCGAGCCGAGCGACATCCGTTCCCTCGACGTCATGGTCGAGCCCGACCTGTCGAACGCCGCGCCCTTCCTCGCGGCTGCTGCCGTCACCGGCGGTGAGGTGTTCATGGCGGACTGGCCCACGTACACCACGCAACCGGGCGACCAGATCCGTGACGTCCTCGAGCGCATGGGCGCCACGTGCACCCTTGACCGTGAGGGCCTGCGGGTCACCGGCCCGCAGCAGCTGCGCGGCATCGACGTCGATCTCGCGGAGGCCTCGGAACTGACGCCCGTCGTCGTCGCGCTGTGCGCGTTGGCCGACGGTGAGTCGCGCATCCGCGGCGTCGCCCACATCCGCGGCCACGAGACCGACCGCCTCGCCGCGCTCGCGGCCGAGTTCGGCGCCCTCGGAGTCAACGTGTCCGAGACCGAGGACGGCCTCGTCATCCGCCCGCGCCCTGCCGACCAGTTGCGTGGAGGCTTGTTCCGCACCTACGACGACCACCGGATGGCCATGGCCGCCGCCGTGGTCGGCCTGCGGGTTCCGGGCGTCGTCATCGAGAACATCGCGACGACCGGCAAGACCCTGCCGGAGTTCGACCGACGCTGGAGCGCACTCGTCTCCGCGAGCGCCGAAGCCCACTGACGTGGCAGGTCGCAACTGGAGCGAGGCCGACGTTCGGGTACGCCCGGGCCGCAGGAATTCGCGCCCGCGCACGAAGGATCGTCCGAAGCACGAGGACGCCGTCGTCGGCATGGTCATCGGTGTCGACCGTGGCCGCTGGTCGGTGCTGCTCGACGGTCGGCGCATCACGGCGATGCGGGCACGCGAGCTGTCCCGCACGCCCGTCGTCGTCGGTGACCGCGTCGCCCTCGTCGGAGACACGAGCGGCGACGCCGGCACGCTCGCGCGCATCGTGCGCGTCGAAGAACGCACGAGTGTCCTGCGGCGAACGGCCGACGACACCGACCCGTACGAGCGCGTCATCGTCGCCAACGCCGATCAGCTCGTCATGGTGACGGCGCTCGCCAACCCGGAACCGCGCACCGGCCTCATCGATCGGTGCCTCGTCGCCGCGTACGACGCGGGGCTCGACCCGCTGCTCGCGCTGACGAAGGCCGACCTCGTCGACCCGGCCGCCTTCCTCGCGAACTACGCCGCGCTCGACGTGCCGTACACGGTGACGTCGGCGCAGGAACTGAGCGACGACCAGCGCGAGGAGCTCATCGCCTCCAGTGGCCGAGTGCCCCGTCGTCTCGACGGGCTGGACGAACTGCGCGAACGGCTCGCCGGTCGCGTCAGCGTGCTCGTCGGCCACTCCGGCGTCGGCAAGTCGACACTCGTCAACGCGCTCGTGCCCGACGCGGCGCGCACGACCGGGCACGTCAACGACGTCACCGGTCGCGGTCGCCACACGTCGACGTCCGCTGTTGCCCTCGAGTTGCCCAGCGGCGGCTGGGTCATCGACACCCCGGGCATCCGCTCGTTCGGCCTCGCGCACGTCGACCCGACGATGATCGTCGAACACTTCCCCGATCTCGCGCCGGGCACCGCGAACTGTCCACGCGGTTGCACGCACGATGAGCCGGACTGTGCCCTCGATGTCTTCGTGGCCGAAGGTGGGGCCGGTGAGAGCGGACAACAGCGGTTGGAGTCGTTGCGGCGTCTCCTGCGCTCCAGGGACGTCCCCGACAAGGACGAGCACATGGAACGGCGATGACGCCGCCGACGGAGCAACGACGCACCCGAGTTGCCGAGGAGGCAAGTCGCGTCGCCGGCGGCGTGCGCACGCTCGGCGAGGCTCTCGCCCGACTACTCCAGCCGGCGGCCCACCGCCTCGGACTCGTCGGCGCGGACATCGTCCCGCTGCTCGTGCTCCTCGTGTGCGCCGTCGTGCTCTTCGTCGGCCTCGCCGGTGGCGCCGAGGTCTACGAGGGCGTGCGTGAACGCGGCGATCTCGCCCGCTTCGACCAGCCCGTCCTCGACTGGGCCGTGAGCCACCGCAGCGGCGGGCTCGACTCGGCCGTCACCGCCTTCACGCATCTCGGCGGGCCGGTCTATTTCCCGATCATCCTCGTGGTTCTCCTCGCGGTGTTCACATGGCTGCGGCGCACCGCGTCCCCCTTCCTCGTCCTGGCGCTCGGGCTCGGCTCGGCTCTGGCCTTCACTGCGGCGGGCAAGGACATCACGGCGCGCTCTCGACCGCCTCGTGCCCTCGCGGTGCCGCCCTACGAGTCCTCGCCATCGTTCCCGAGCGGCCACACCGTCACCGCCACCGTGACGGCGGTGCTCTTCGCCTATCTCGTGTTCCTCACCGCCCGCTCACGACGGGTGCGCACGGTCGCCGTCGTGCTGTGCTCGCTGTGGGCCCTGCTCATGGGACTCTCGCGCGTCTTCCTCGGCCACCACTGGCTCACCGACGTCATGGCCGGCTGGTGCCTCGGTGTCGCGTGGGGCGCACTCGTGATCGTCGTCAACACGGCACGGCTCCTGCTGCGCACCCGCCACCGCCGCCTCGACGACGCCGGCGACACACCTGTCGCCGGCTGACGGAGCACGCGGCGAGAGGGGGCACCCGCGCCGACCGGGTAGCGTGACGGGGTGACCCCCATTCTTCGAGAAGCCAGCCCGTACCACGACGATCTGCGGCTCGCCCACGTGCTCGCCGACTCCGTCGAGGAGATCACGATGGGACGCTTCGGCGCGCCCGACCTGAGCATCGAGACGAAGCCGGACCTCACCCCCGTCACGGAGGCCGACCGTGAGGCCGAGCGCGTCATTCGGGAGAACCTCAAGCGCGCGCGGCCGCGGGACGCCGTCAAGGGCGAGGAGTTCGGCGAAACGGGCAAGGGCCCGCGTCGATGGATCATCGACCCGATCGACGGCACGAAGAACTACGTCCGCGGCGTCCCGGTCTGGGCCACCCTCATCGCGCTCGTCGACGGCGACGAACCCGTGGTGGGCCTCGTCGCGGCGCCCGCGCTGCACCGACGGTGGTGGGCGGCCAAGGACGCCGGCGCCTGGACCGGCCGTAACCTCACGAGCGCGACGCAGATCCATGTCTCCAAGGTCGACTCGCTGGCCGACGCGTCCCTCAGCTACTCCTCCTTCAACGGCTGGGCCGAGCGGGGCAAGGACATGGACCTGTTCCGCCTGAGCAAGGAGGTATGGCGCTCACGGGCGTACGGCGACTTCTTCTCCCACATGCTCGTCGCGCAGGGAAGCGTCGACATCGCGCCCGAGCCGGAGCTCGAGGACTACGACATGGCGGCACTCGTGCCCATCGTCACCGAAGCCGGCGGGCGCTTCAGCGGTCTCGACGGACGCGACGGCTGCTGGAGCGGCAACGGCGTCTCGACGAACGGCCTGCTCCACGCCGAGGTTCTCGCGCGCCTCGGGGACAATTCCCCGGCGCCCTCCCTCATCCCGAGCGAGTGACACAGCATCCTCCGACACGACGAAGGCCCCAGCCGTTTCCGGCGGGGGCCTTCGTCGTGTCGCTGGGACGCAGATCAGTTCTTCGGCGTCTCGATCTGCGCCGGCTCGTCCTTGGCCTCGATGGCGTGGTTGGTCTTGGACTCGGCCAACAGGCCCGGCACCTCGACGCTCGGGCGGTACTTGTCGCCCAGTTCGTCGATTGCGAGGCGCGCGTGAACCTGCTGCTCGGTGGCCGTGCGCTCGTCACGGTTGTCGCCGAGGAAGGCCAAGGCCCAACTGATCATCGTCGTCAGACGCGACTTGAAACCGATGATGTAGAACAGGTGCACGCCGAGCCACATGAGCCAGGCGATGAAGCCCTCGGTCTCGAGACGACCGACCTTCGTCACGGCAGAGAAGCGCGAGATGGTGGCCATCGAACCCTTGTCGAAGTACTTGAACGGGCCCGGGGACGGCTGGCCCTTGACACGCGCGAGGATCGACGTCGCGGCGTAACGGCCGCCCTGGATGGCTACCTGCGCCACGCCGGGCAGCTTGTTGAGGCTCATCATGTCGCCGACGACGTAGATCTCCGGGTGGCCCGGCAGCGACAGGTCAGGCTGCACTGCGATACGACCCGAGCGGTCGACCTCGGCACCCGTCTTCTCGCCGAGCAACTTGCCCAGCGGGCTGGCCGCGACGCCGGCGGCCCACACCTTGCACACCGAGTCGATGCGCGTGACGGTGCCGTCCTCGGTCTTCATCTCGATGCCCGTGGCATCGACGTTCGTCACCATCTGGCCGAGGAGCACCTCGACGCCCATGCTCTCGAGCTGCCCCTGGGCCTTCTTGCCGAGGTTCGCCCCGAACGGCGGCAGCACCTGCGGTGCGGCATCGACGAGGACGACGCGGGCGTCCTTGGGGTTGATGTGACGGAAATCGTCGGCGAGCGTGCGGTTGGCGAGTTCGCTGATCTGACCTGCCATCTCGACGCCCGTCGGACCGGCACCGACGACGACGAACGTCAGCAACGAGCGCACGTCGTCCCACTGGCCGGAGGCCGCTGCGAGCTCGGCCGTCTCGAAGGCGCCGAAGATGCGTCCGCGAAGCTCGAGTGCGTCGTCGATGCTCTTCATGCCCGGCGCGAACTCGGCGAAGTGGTCGTTGCCGAAGTACGACTGGCCGGCGCCCGCGGCGACGATGAGCGAGTCGTAGTCGTAGACCTGAGTGGAGTCGAGCAGTTCGGCCGTGACGCGCTTGGCATCGACGTCGATGTCCGTGACTGTGCCGATGAAGATCTCGACGTCCTTCTGCTTCTTGAGCACCTCACGCGTGCTCGGGGCGATGACACCCTCGCTGAGGATGCCGGTGGCGACCTGGTAGAGCAACGGCTGGAAGAGGTGGTGCGTCGTCGACGAGACGAGCACGACGTCGACGTCCTCGTCCTTGAACTTCGTCGCGGCGAAGAGGCCGCCGAAGCCGGAGCCGACGATGACGACGCGGTGGCGTCCCGTGGACTTCTTCTCAATCTCCATGAATTCCTCGCACATCTCTCGCGGCGCGTCTCGCCTGGCCCGAGCACGCACTCACGCACTGCCGCCAAGCTTACTCACCCGCGCGGGCGGGTCGTGGGGCGCACCGGCCGGTAGGGTAGGCCTGAAACAGGTGTGCCGGGACGAGATTCGACCCGTGCGCACGAGGCCAGGACGAGTCAGACGATTCGGTCGCGCCACGCGACACGAGACGACGGAGTGTGCGATGAACGGCGAGCACAACCAGAGGCAGCCCCACGCCATCCAGTGGAGCGCCCCGCAGCCCGGCGGCGCCGAACCGGCGTGGCAGGGCCCGAGCCCCGACGCCCCCGCAGCGAAGGCCCCCGAACCGACGCCCCCGCAGAGCGAGGCGGCGCCCGGCCTCGGCGCCCAGGGCAACTGGGGTTATTCGTCCGAGGCGTCTCACCCGAACCAGCAGGGTGGGCAGGAGGGCGCACGCGTGCCCCGCCGCGACGAGGCCGGGCACGGCGAAGAAGCATCGGCGCCCCTCGGTAACCCGTGGGGCTTCGAGCCGAATGCGGGTTCGGACGCCGGAGCCTCGCGCTCCTTCCCGTCCGATGCCCAGTCCGCATCCGCTCCCGGCTGGGCCGGTGCGGCGGGCAGCGGCTCCACCGCCGAGGAGATCTCGAGCTCCCACCCCGACAACGCCGGATACGGCTGGTCCGGTGCATCAGGCGCATCGCGCTTCGACGCCCCGGATCGCAGCGACCACGCGCCACGCGCGAGCGACCCCTCGTCGGATTCCGCCTCACACGGTGCGTACGGGAACGAGTCGCGCTACGAGAGCGCACCGCCCCAGGCCGAATCTGCTCGCTCCTACGAGAGCGCACCGCACCAGCAGCCGCGTGACGGTGGCGACACCGGCGGCTCCCGGCCCGAGCGGAACGAGGGACCCTCGTCCGCGAGCGCGGCGCCCGCCAGCTACGCCTCGGCGCCGAACCTCGGCCAGACCGGCGCCGACAGCTCGGCCAGCTCGGCCGCCACGCCGCAGGAGTACGAGTCGAACCCGCCGCAGGTCATCGGTCAGAACGACGACCTGCCGGACGACTCCCTGACGATCGGACGCAGCCGCAGTAACAGCATCGTCCTCGACGACATGCTCGTCTCGCGTCGTCACGTCGTCATCACCGCCGACGAGGAAGGCCTCCTCCTGCGCGACCTCGGCTCGCGCAACGGCACCTTCGTCAACGGCCGCCGCGTCGAACAGACGCACCTGCACGAGGGCGACCGCATCGGCATCGGCGCCTCGACGTTCGAGGTGCGCGACGGCTGGCTCGTCTCGGTCTGATCGCCACGCGACCGCCGGCGGGCGTGCACGCCGGCGGTCAGCTTCGTTCGAGCACGTACCAAAGGGGAAGGACGAGCGTGAACGACGCTCAGCAGGAGCTGCACATCGAGGTGGAGGGGCGCCGCATCCGGCTGTCCCCAGGTCAGAGGTTGACGTTGGGGCGTGATCGGGCCGCGGACGTGCCCCTCGCGAACGCCGACGTCTCCCGCCGTCACGCAGAGATCCGTCATGAGAACGGCTCGTGGCAGCTTCGTGACCTCGACAGCTCGAACGGCACGTGGGTCGGCGGACACCGGGTGCGCGGATATGTCGCACTCCGTGGCGGCGAGAGTGTTCGCCTCGGCGGTGAACGCGGCGTCCCGTTCCGGGTCGGAATCTCGGCGGCCCCCGCAGAACGCACGGGCTCGAACACGAGCGCCACCGGACACGCCGGCACCGGTCCCGTTTCCGCACCCATGCCGCGCGCCAAGACCTCCTCCGGTGACACTCAGGCCACGCACACGGGTGGCCCCACGGCGGCGAGCGGCCCGCTCCCCAGGGCCGCTGCTCCGGCCAACCAGGACGGTTCCGGCGTCACGACGACCGGGCCCATCCGTCTCCCCCGCCCGCCACGGGCCCCCGAACAGCGCCGCGCGACGGGCGACGTCTTCCAGGGCTGGAGTGGGCAGGTCGAACCGCAGCCGACCGGCCGCATGACCGTCCAGGGTGCGGCTCCACAGGCCATGAACGCGCCGACCGGCACCATCACCATCGGCCGCGGTCTCGAGAACGAGATCGTCATCAAGGATCTGCTCGCCAGCCGCCAGCACGTACGTCTCGTCCCCCAGGGCGACTCGTTCGCCGTCGAGGATCTCGGCAGCCGCAACGGCACCTACATCAACGGTGCTCGCATTCACCGCGGAACCCTGCGCGAGGACGACCTGCTCGCCGTCGGCCGCACACGCTTCACGCTCAAGCAGGGCCGACTCGTCGCGAGTGAGGACGAAGGTGACGTCAGCTTCGTCGCCAACCACCTCTCGTTCGTCCTACCCGACGGCAAGAAGCTGCTCGACGATGTCAGCTTCGGCCTCGAAGGTTCGAGTCTCGTCGCCGTCATCGGCCCTTCCGGCGCCGGAAAGTCGACTCTGCTCAAGGCCCTCATCGGTGCGCAGAAGGCCACCGAGGGCGAGGTCTACTATGACGGCCGTGACCTCTACGACAACTACGAGGATCTGCGCCACCGCATCGGTGTCGTGCCCCAGGACGACGTCGTCCACCCGGAGCTGACGGTCCGCCAGGCCCTGCGCTACGCCGCCGAGCTCCGGTTCCCGGACGACCTCGACAAGGAGCCGCGAGAGGAGCGCGTCGAGGAGGTCATCGACGAACTCGGCCTCACGGCGCACGCCGACACCCAGGTGGCGCGCCTGTCCGGTGGTCAGCGCAAGCGCACCTCGGTTGCTCTGGAGCTGCTCACCCGCCCGTCGCTGCTCTTCCTCGACGAGCCGACCTCGGGCCTCGACCCGGGCCTCGACAAGCGTGTCATGCTCACCCTGCGCGGCCTCGCCGACGGCGGCCGCACCGTCGTCGTCATCACCCACAACGTGGCGAGCCTCGGCGTGTGTGACCGCGTGCTCATGCTCGCTCCGGGCGGCAAGGTGGCCTTCTTCGGCCCGCCCGAGGAGATGCTGCCGTTCTTCTCCGCGTCCGACCACGCCGACGTGTTCAACACCGTCACCGACGACCCGGAGCGCTCGCAGGACACGTTCCGCCGCTCTGCGCTCATGGACAGCCACGTCTCGGCTCCGCTCAGTGCACCTCGCTCACCGGCATCGACGACCGAGGACAAGGCTCCGCGCCAGCAGACGATCGGACGCCAGCTGTCGACGCTCATCCGCCGTCAGTTCCGCGTCATTGCGGCCGACCGGGGCTTTGTCGGATTCATGCTCCTGCTGCCCATCGCGCTGGCGGGCCTCGCCATGCTCGTGCCGGGCAGCCACGGGCTGCACACCGTCTTCTTCGAGAAGGAAGTCGCGGCCGCAGGGGGTGATCCGAGCAAGGTCACGCTGACCCCCGAATCGAGTCAGATCATGACGCTCATCGTCATGGGTTCGGTGTTCATGGGCCTCGCCGCGACGATCCGAGAACTCGTCGCCGAGCGACCGATCTTCCTTCGGGAGAAGGCTGTCGGCCTCTCCCCGTTCGCCTACATCGGGAGCAAGGCCGTCACGTACGGTCTGCTCATCGCCGTGCAGTGCGGCGTCATGGTGGCCCTCGTCATCCTCGGCAAGGGTGCGCCGGACGCAGCAGTCACCCTCGGCAGCCCGATTCTCGAGACCTACCTCATCGCGTTCCTCACCGGTCTCGCGGCTGTCGGTATCGGCCTCGCGCTCTCGAGCTTCGCGAAGACGAACGAGCAGGTCATGCCGATGCTCGTCATCGTCATCATGGGCGCCCTGGTGTTCTCCGGCGGACTGTTCGACCTCAACTCGGCGGCCATGCGCGCCATGGGCAGTATCTTCCCGAGCCGCTGGGGTCTCGCGCTCGGCGCACAGACCGCCGACGTGCACCAGAGCCTCACCATCCCCGGGCGCGAGCGTGAGTGGGATCCGTTCTGGCTGCGCGAGAGCAGCAAGTGGGCTCTCGGCGCTGCCATCCTCATCGTGCAGTTCGTCGTGGCCTTCCTCGTGGCCCTCGTGAGCACGCGCCGCCGCAAGAGCATGTGACGGCTGCGCGGGCGCCTCAGTAGCGCAGGTCGCTCCAGACGCCCGCGTGGTCCGTGCCCTCCACGGTGACGATACCCGCCTGCTCCGGCACGAAGCCGCGGGTCAGGATGTGGTCGATCTGGCTGAAGGCCGGGATCGAGCCGCCCATCGGCCACGTGGGGCGCCAAGCACCGTGGACGTGCGGATAGGCGTCCACCATCCCGCGGGACAACTGCCGGAACGCGGGGTGGGCTCTCGAGGCGTTGAAGTCCCCCGCCATGACGACGTGCTCGGCTGTCCGCTCACGCTGCCACTCCCCCTCCGCCCGTAGCTGGGGACGCCACTGCGCGACACCGTCGCGAAGCGGCGGGTAGGTGTGAACGCCCTTGACGACGATCTGTGCGCCCGGTGCGTGCACGCGTACGACAGGCGACTGGAGATCCCACGGGCCGAGCTCGGTGTCGGCGTCCAGCGTCTCGGTCGGGAACCTCGACAGGATCACGGTCCCGCGTGAGCCGTCGTCGATCATGCCGCGTGAGCGGTGCGGAAAGCGCTGGGCGAGGCCTGCGTCGTCGAGGGAGCGCAGACGCGCCGTCGTCATCTCGACGAAGACGACGACGTCCGGATTCGTCTCGCGAACCGCCTCCATGACGGAGGCCGTTTCCGCTTCTCCCAGTTCGCTGTTGAGGGAGAGCACACGAAGATGGTGATCGCCGGCCCTGGTTGCGACCTCGCGTGGCACCTCCGGGTGACTGCTCAGGGCGACGGCGGCAGCGAGTGTGCTCACCACGAGCGGCACCAGCGCGACGAAGCTCGCTCGTGTTCGCACAACGAGCGTGAGGGCGAGGCAACCGAACGCGGCGATGATCCACACCGGCGTGAGGGCCTGAAGGACCGGCACGACGTTCCCGGCGAGCACATCAACCCACATGAGGGAAGCGAGGAACGCCACCCCGAGCGACGCGGCCGCCACGAACCGGCCTGCGGTACGCCGCAACGGCGGAACTCCACGACCGCTCGGACCGACGCCGTGCCGCTGAGCCGACGCCGTGAAATCAGCGGGGCCGGGCTCGCTCATCCGCGCAAGACCTGTCGTAGTCGGTCCATCTCCCGACGGTCCTTCTTCGTCGGACGCCCTGCACCGCGGTCGCGTACGGGCACCTGCGGGATGACCTCGCGGGGGCGCTCCGGGGTGCGGTCGTCGTAGCAGCGTGCCGCGACGGGGGCGCCGACGCGCTTGCTGATGAGGTCCACGACCCCGAGGATCCGATCGAAGCCGTGCAGACGAACGCGCACCTCGTCACCGACGGAGACGTTCGTGGCGGGTTTCGCGCTCACACCGTTGATTCTCACGTGACCGGCCTTGCAGCCGCTCGTCGCGGCCGAGCGTGTCTTGTAGACGCGCACGGACCACAGCCACACGTCGACGCGGACGCTGCCGCGCTTTACAGGAGTGCTCACCCGCTCAGCCTAGGCAGGCAGGCTGCGGCCCGACTGCATGTTCGCTCCGAGAACGCGCCTGGAGCCTCGAGGAGACGAAAAGACGACGTCCGCTCCTCGCCGGAGCGAGGAACGGACGTCGAAGGGCTGAGCGATCAGTGCATGAACCGCCGGCGTAGGAGAACCGCACCGGCGGCGAGCACCCCCGCAACGGCCAGGCCCGTCAGGCTCACGCGAGAACTCGCCGCCGTGTGCGCCGGCGCCTCGTAGTCGGTCTGCACAGTCGGTCCGACGGCCGCAGGGGCCTGAGCGTGCGGCGCTGCTGCCGGCACGGCAGCAGGACGGGCCACCACAGGCGACGCGGGGCGCGGGGCGACTGCACGCGGCGTCGCGACCGGGGCCTTCGGCGCCATCGGCTTCGAGACGGGCTTGGTGGCGGGCTTCGGGGCCACGACGCCGCAGCGCAGCGACGTCGAGGTGCGGGCGCCGACGGCACCCGTGGCCGGGTTGACGAAGGCGACCGCGTGGCGGCCGTTCGGCACACCGATGGCTCCGTAGTCGTGGCTCTGCGGCAGCACCCGGGCGCCGGCGTACCCGCGACCGTCGAGGGTGACGTTCCAACGCGCTTCGGTCGCCGCAAGGTTGATCGCCCAGACGCCGATGTAGCCCCGGCCCTTGTCGCACACAGAGCCGAGAATCTCGACCGCCGCGGGATAGCGGATACCCATTTCCTCCGCGATCTGGTGACGCTCGGCCACCGAGGCGTTCTTGATCGTCCAGGCGAGGATCTCGTCGTCGTTCGTCGCGTCCTCGGGGTTCTTCGGCGCCTTCATACCGAAGACCTTCTCCGGCACGGCGCCGGAGGGCTTAGACGTGGGCTCTCCCGCTGGCGTCTTGACCGGCATCGTGGCTGCGGGCTTCGGCGCAGGTGTCACCGACGCCGGCCCTTCGAGCGTTGTGGTCGTGGCCGGGCCCGCGGACGGGACGGTCGCTGCAGGCACAGTCTGGGGGGTTCGCGTCGGCTTCGCCGCGTCGGTCTCCTCCGCAGCCTCCTGCTGGCCCGTCGTTGCCGGAGCCACCTTCGCCGCGTCGTCGGTCGTCAGCACGACCGGGGGCGTGACATCGGCGGCCGCTGCACTGGGGGCGATGGCGAGCCCGCCGAGAACGAGTGCGGGGAAGAACGCCGACGTGACGGCGGTGCGACGCAGACGCGTACGCAGGAGGGAAGAGGGCACGAAGACTCCGGGGAAAGCGCAGAAGAAGGCGCGACGACGTCGCAAGACGAATCGTCCCACGCGCTCGGCCCGGAGAGGACACCCGGCTGACCTTGTGACCAACTTGTTGCGTGAGCACGCAAAAGGCCCGGAACCTCGTACGAGATTCCGGGCCTTCCGTGGTCCGACGTGGGACCGCAGTAGCGGGGACAGGATTTGAACCTGCGACCTCCGGGTTATGAGCCCGGCGAGCTACCGAGCTGCTCCACCCCGCGTCGGTATGCCTCAACCTTAAGAGCAGGTGAACGGAATACGCAAATCGGTGGCGGCGTGAGGTGCCTCACGCCACCACCGACGCGCCTCACTTCGCCGTGACCGAGCCCGACGGCGCGGCCGACGTGGCCGAGTCGAGAGCCTTCTGCAGACGCTGCTGCGCCTCGCCGTAGGCCTTCCAGTCACCCTTCTTCATGGCGGCCTGCCCGTCGTCGTACGCCTTCTGCAGATCCTTCAGGGCCTTGTCGAGCGTTGCGTTGGACGAGGTCGACGGCTTCGTCGTCGAATCCTTCCCGGAGTCCTTCTCCGAGTCCTTGCCCGAATTCGCGTCGTCCTGGGACGGCTGCGGCGCCCCGTCCGCTCCGGAGTCTCCTGCGAACAGATCGTCGAGCGCCGCCTCGAGGGTCGGCGCCCATGCGAGCTTGTTGCCGAACCCGACGACGACCGCGCGCTGCAGCGGGTAGGACGTTGCACCCCGGGCCTGGACGTAGATGGGCTCGACGTAGAGGAAGCCTCCCCCGACGGGCAGCGTGAGCAGGTTGCCGCGCGCCACCGTCGAACCGGACTGTCGCGCCTGGCTGAGGAACTGCGTGAGGGGCACGCTGCCGTCGGCCGAGGTGCGCGTCGTCGAGTCGAGATCGTTCTGGAACTGCGCCGGGCCCGTGACCGAGGTCGAACCGGGCATCTCGAGCAGACGCACCCGCCCGTAGGTCGAGGCCTTCTTGCCCGCCTCGGAGCCCGCGTCGGAGTCGACCGACAGGTAGCCGGTGAGGTTCTGTCGCGAACCGACCGGAATGTACGTGGACGTGAGCGAGTAACTCGGCGCCTTCTGCCCCGGCATCGCGAGCGTGAGGTAGTACGGCGGCTGGGGCTGGCCCTTGGCGTTCTCACCGGCCGTCGGGTCGTCCGGCACCTGCCACTGGTCACTCGCGTTGAAGAACTCACCCGCATCGTTCTGGTGGTAGGTCTCGAGCACCGTTCGCTGCACCTTGAACAGGTCCGATGGGTAACGAACGTGGGAGACGAGATCGGCGCTCATCTGCGACATCGGCTTCACCGAACCGCCGAACGCCTTCGTCCAGGCCTTGAGCATCGGGTCGTTCGGCTCCCACGCGTAGAGCTTCACCTCGCCGCTGTAGGCGTCGACCGTGGCCTTGACCGAGTTGCGGATGTAGTTGACCTGGCCGTCACGCAGGGCACGGACGTTGCGCGAGGTCGCCGTCGTCGAGTCGGACGTGGCACCGGAGAGGTTCGACTTCGCCGCGCCCGGGTAGTTGTCACTCGTCGTGTAGCCGTCGACGATCCACTGCACCCGCCCGTCGACGACGCTCGGGTAGACGTCGCCGTCCGTGGTGAGCCACGGCGCCACGGCCTTGACGCGCTCGGAGGGGTCGCGGTTGTCGATGATGCGGCTGCCGTCACCCACCGCGTCGGACAGCAGGATGTTCTTGTCGCCGTAGGTCACGGCGTACGCGAGGCGGCTCATCGGGTTCGACAGGGCGACACCACCCTTGCCGGCGTAGCGCGTGCGCTTCTGTTCACCCGAGGCGTCGGGGTGGTCGAGTTCGCGAGCGCCCTGGCCACCGACGATGGAGAAGCCGGGCATGTCCTCGCCGAAGTAGATGCGCGGTTCGTACTTGCCGAGTACCCCGTTCGTCGGCATGTCCTTCTCGACGAAGACGGGCGCGCCCTCGGAGGTGAGCTTGCCGCCGTCGGCCGCGACGACGCCGTAGCCGTGCGTGTACACGGTGTAGTCGTTGACCCAGTTGCGCTGCGAGGCGGGCACACCCGCGAGGTTGAGGCCGCGCACCGCAACGACGGTGTCGCGCTTCTCGCCGTTCGTCGTGTAGCGGTCGACGTCGAGGCTGGCCGGGAAGCGGTAGTAGTTCACGCGCCCCTGCAGCTGCTGGAACGTGGCGCCGACGACGGTGGGGTCGAGCAGGCGGATACCGCGCATCGTCGCGGTGTCACCACGCAGCTGCCCACCGGATGCGTCGGTCGTCGCGCTGTAGCTGCGCCGATCGATGTCGCCGAGCCCGTAGGCCTTCATCGTGGCCGCCATCGCGTCCTTGATGTACGGGGTCTCCTTGCTCGCCTCCGAGGGCTTGACCTGGAAGCGCTGGACGAACGCCGGATACACCTGACCGACGAGCACCGCCACCGCCGTCATCATGGCGACGCCGACGAGCGGTACGCGCCAGGTGCCCGTCACGATCGTCGCGATGAACATGGCCGCGCAGCACAGCGCCGCGAGGGCGAGGACGCCGCGCGTCGGAATGATCGCGTGATCGACCGTGTACGTGACGCCGGTGATGCGCGACCCCGCGGCCGTCGTGCTCTCGTAGCGAGACAGCCAGAAGGAACCGGCGCGCACGAGCAGGAGCGCAGCCGCGAGGACGCACAGGTGCACGCGAGCCGCGGCCG
Organism: Dermacoccus sp. Tok2021; assembly: GCF_019895135.1. Taxonomy (NCBI): domain Bacteria; kingdom Bacillati; phylum Actinomycetota; class Actinomycetes; order Micrococcales; family Dermacoccaceae; genus Dermacoccus; species Dermacoccus sp. Tok2021. The sequence goes on along the minus strand of NZ_JAGTHU010000019.1, from coordinate 28,950 downwards.
ACGTACGGGGGCTGCGGGAATGAGCGCCTCCCCCGGCACCGCGGAAGTTGAGGCCGCCGTAGAGGTAGTGCGCGAGCAGCGCCGCCAGGAGGGCGAGCATGAGCACCATCGTGAGGAAGCCGACGAGAAAGCTCAGCCACGGCACGGTGAAGACGAAGAAGCCGATGTCCTTGTTGAAGTGGGCGTCCTTCGTGCCGAACGGAACACGGTTCAACCACAGCAGGGCGAGCTTCCACTGGGAGGCCGCTGTCGCCCCGCCGAAGAAGCCGACGAGCGCCGGGACGGCCATCCACACTCGGCGACGGATCGGCTCGAAGGCGCCGCGGTAGCGCTCCATGACGAGCTCATCGTCGGATTCCGGCACGATGACGGGCCGTGCCCGGTGCGCCACGGCGAGGGACGTCCAGACCGCGCCGCCGGTGAGGAGCGCCCCGATGACGAACAGCACGCCCTGGGTGATCCACTGGGTTCGCAGCACGCCGACGAAGCCGACGGAGTCGAACCAGGCCCACTGCGTCCACGCGCCGGCGACGAGCCGAACGAGGAAGATCGCTACGATGAGCCCACCGACGACGAGCCCGAGGCGCCTCGCACGCTTGACCGAACGGGGGTCGAGAGCAACCTGCTGCTCGCCGCCTTCGGGCACCCGATCTGCAGGCACCGGCCCCACCCCTTCACCCGCGCAGCGCGCGTTCGTTCGCGCTCAGCGCGCAGACTCGTTCCAGCGTTCTGCCCCAACCTAACCCGTGGCCCACCTCACGCGTGCGCGCGGGGTCCCCGGGCCGCCTACGATGGGATCCATGAGTGCCGTCAAGCCCGTCCTGTCACCCCTGACCCGCTGTGCGCTCGAGACCGAGGCGCATGTCGCCTCCGAAGGGTGGGGCCAGGCGCCCCGGCTCTTCGCACTCGCCCGCAACGGCGAACTGTTGCGCGCCCAGCCCGCGCTCGCAGCCGTGCTCGGGGACATTGATCCCGACGAGTACTCCGCCATCGAGCAGGAGGACGCCATCGTCGGCGACGACCTCGAGAAGGCCCTCGGCCACACGGCGTGGCCCGATGACGTCGAAGGCGTGGCACTCGCGGTGGAGCGCATCATCGTGCCGCCGAGCGCGCAGACCGACACCTTCGGCACACGAGGCTCCACGACGGAGCGTCTGGCCTCTCACGCGGAGCGCGAGGACGTCCGCCTCCTCGTCGCTGCCCTGCGTGGCGGCGAGATCATCACCCTCGTACGACGCAAGGCCGAGGACAGCGACGACAAGGTTGCCATCGGAACGAACATCGCCCCCGGTCTCGTCGATGCGCTGAAGGCCACTCTCGCAGGCTGACGACCTCTCGGTGCCTCAACCGCAGCGGGCGAGGCCCTTAGTGTCGTTCTTCGCGATGCCTTCGACGGCCTTGACGGCCTCGTCGATCGTCGCCACGCGGTAGACGCTCAGCCCGTCCGGCACATTGCCCTTGAGTTCGGCGCAGTTGTCGGCCGGTGCGAGGAACGCCGTAGCACCCTCTTCACGAGCGCCGACGACCTTCTCCTTGACCCCGCCGATCGGCCCGACCTCGCCGACGGAATTCATCGTGCCCGTGCCGGCGATGTGCTTGCCGCCGGTGAGCGGGCCCGGCGTCACCGTGTCGTAGATCGCGAGCGTGAACATGAGGCCCGCGCTGGGGCCGCCCACGTCGCCGACGGTGAGCTTCACCGTGAAGGGCAGGGAGGCCTTCGGGTTGAGGGCCACTCCCATGACGGCACGCCCGTCGACCTCCTGTGTTGGCACCTCGAGCGTCATCGGCTTGCCGGCGCGAGTGATGCCGAGCTTCACCTTCTCCCCCGGCTTCACCTTCTTCATCTCCCGCTGCAGGGTCGGCGAATCCTTCACCGCAACACCGTTGACGCTCGTGATGACGTCCTTGGTACGCAGGAGCTTCTTCGCGGCGGCCTTCTCGGAGACGGCGGCGATCTCGATCGTCTCCGGCACGGTGAATCCGGCCTTGCGGGCCGCGACCACCTCGGCGGCACTCTGCGAACCCGTCATCTCCGCGGCGTTCTGCTGCTCGACCTGCTCCCTCGTCGTCTCCGGAGCGAAGAGATCGGACTCCTTGTAGATCTCCGCGTGCGAGTCGGTGAGCGCAAAGGCGTACTCGAGTGCGCTCGGACGGTTGCCCGGCCCTCCGTACATCGAGACCGTCGTGAAGCGCAGCGAACCCGTCGTCGGATAGGTCTTCGTGCCGCTGACCTGGAGGATGCGCTTGCCGTCGAGCGAACCGAGCGTGTCCGGAGCCGGCCCGGGACGCAGGATGACGTACGGCACCTTGATCGCGACGGAGGCGATGAGGGCAGCCAGGAGCAGCAGGAAGACGCCGAGGACGATCTTCGTTCGACGCTGCAGGGCCATCACGAGTGGGCCCGGCTGATCGTGACGAAGGAGGCGCGGGAACTCATAGCGACCTTTCGATGTTGTACGGGGCGAGGTGCCGACCGCCGCTCATCCTCTCACCCGCGGCTGCAAGAACGCCGAGGAGTTCGAGTTGGTGCGAGCGGTAGTGTCGGTCGCAAAGCGACGACGCCCAGTGCGGAGGTTTCCATGCCCGACGTTCCCAACCCGATGAACCCCTACGGGGGCCGCGACGACGACCGCGACGAGAACCGGAACAACGGTGACGGTCTCGAGGACATGCTGCGCAATCTCATGGGCGGCACCCCCGACGCTGGCATGGTCGACGCCCTGCGCCAGATGGGTCTGGGCAACATCGACCCTGCTCAGCTCGGCATGATGCAGGCCCAGTTCCAGGCCATGATGAGCGGCGACACCGGTTCTGCTTTCAACGAGCGCATGGCCGGTGACGTGGCCCGCCGCGTCGTCGCCGCTGAAGGTGACCCGAGCGTCCCCGCCTCGACGCAGAGCGATGTCGCCCAGGTGGCGCAGGTCGCCAACCTGTGGCTCGACGCCGTCACAGACTTCGCCGCGCCGAGCGCCCGCCCCCGCGCTCTGTCACGAAGCGAGTGGATCGAAGCGACGATGCCCACGTGGCGCAAGGTCGTCGAGCCGGTGGCCACCGGCGTCGGCAACGCCGTCTCCGACGCGATGATGAAACAGCTCGGTCAGATGGACGCCGGCGACCTCTCCCAGCTCGGCATCCCCGAGGGCATGCTGCCCGCGGGCTTCGACATCTCGAGCCTGTCGTCGCAGATGACGCCGATGCTCAAGCAGATGAGCAGTTCGATGTTCGGCATGCAGGTCGGCCAGGCCATCGGCGCTCTGGCCGGAGAAACAGTCACCGGCACCGAGGTTGGCCTGCCGCTCGTCACGCCGAACGCCGTGACGATCCTGCCCGGCAACGTCGCGTCGTTCGCCGACGGCCTCGGGGTCGACGCCGGAGAGGTGCACCTCTACCTCGCCGTGCGCGAAGCAGCCCGCGTCCGCCTCTACGAGCGTGTGCCGTGGTTGGGCGCCGCCCTCATCGCAGCCGTGCAGAGCTACGCCGGCGACATCCGCATCGACACCGAGGCCATCGAGGAGAAAGTGCGCGACATCGACCCCTCCGACGCCGAGGCGATGCAGGAGGCCCTCGCCGGCAACCTGTTCTCCCCCGAGCCGTCGCCGGAGCAGAAGCGCGCCCTCGCCCACCTCGAGACGCTGCTCGCGCTCGTCGAGGGCTGGGTCGACGTCGTCACCGACGAGGCCGTGCGCGGCCACCTGCCCAACGCCGCGGCCCTCTCCGAGGCCGTGCGCCGCCGTCGCGCGTCGGCCGGCCCGGCCGAGAAGACGTTCAGCTCACTCGTCGGGCTCGAACTGCGTCCGCGCCAGATGCGCGAGGCCGCCGACCTGTGGCGCAAGCTCGCCGAGGCGTCCGACGCGGCCACGCGTGACGAGGCGTGGGGTCACCCCGACTTCATCCCGACCGCGGACGACATCGCCGACCCGGAGAACTACATCGCCAAGCGCACCGGCGCCGAGGTGGCCGAGCCCGAGCGTGACGCCATGGACGACGAACTCGAAGCGCTGCTCACGCAGGGGCGCGCCGAGTGGGACGCCGACCGCGCCGATGACGCTCCTGGCGCGTCCACCGCCGGCGCGACCTCCGAAACGCCGGACTCCAGCGACACGAAGGCCGGCGGCCCCGACGCGCGGCCGAGCGGCGACGCCTCGGACCCGCGTCACGGTGCGGCAGAGAACCGCTCCGAGGGTGACGAAGACAAGGACGACGACGGAGACGACGCGCCTTCGGGTCCGTCCGACTCCGAGAAGTGAGCCCCGCCCACCAGGCAGGGCCCATGCCGGAGGGGTTCGTGCTCCTGCGCGACGACGCCCGCGCTGCGCTCACGGCGTGGCAGGCGCCGACTGACGCCTTGGAGGCGACGCGAGCGCGGATGCTCGACGTCCTCGAGGCCGAGCCGCAGTGCATGTGGCGCCACGGCGTGCGAACGCACTTCACGGCGTCACTCGTCGTACTCGACGCGTCGCTCGAACACGTGGCGTTGACGCTGCACGGCAAGGCGAAGCGGTGGTTCCAGTTCGGCGGGCACCTCGAAGCAGGCGACGCGAGCGTCCGCGACGCGGCGGCCCGCGAGGGGCGTGAGGAGTCAGGTCTCGGGGATCTCCTCGTGAGTAGCGACCTCGTCCAGGTCGACGCGCACGCGTTGCCGCCCGTCTTCGACTGGTGCCGTGAACACCTCGACCTGCGCTACGCCGCGATCGCCCGGAGCGGCGACCTCGTCATGAGTGACGAGTCGGACGACGTGCGGTGGTGGCCGGTCGACGCGTTGCCCGAGGGTACGGAAGAATCCCTCGTCGAAGCCATCCACCTGGCACGCGAGAACCTCTCCGCCCGAACCTGATTCGCCGACACGAAGCTCAGCCCGCCACCTCACGCGGAGGTGGCGGGCTGATGCGTTCGGGGCGTCAGCTGTGCGCCTCGGCATCGAGAGAGAAGGTCGCCGTGAGCCGGCGCAGGATGTTCTCCGCCTCGGCGACCGTACGCGTCACGATCTCGCCGGCGGGGACGATGTCGTGGATGAGGCCCTGCACCATGCCCGCCGTCCAGATACCGGCCTCGAGGTCGCCGTCCTCGTAGACCCTCTTGCCGCGCGACCCGGCAACGAGATCGCGAACGTCGGCGAATTCGCCTCCGTCCTCAAGGATCTGGACGACCTCGCGACTGATGCTGTTGCTCGCCACACGGGCCGTGTTGCGCAGCGGGCGGAAGATGAGTTCGGTGTCGCGCTCCGTGGCGTCGACGATCGCCTTCTTCACGCCGTCGGCGATGGGCGACTCGGTCGTGCACATGAACCGGGTGCCCATGTTGACGCCGTGCGCGCCGAGGGAGAGCGCCGCCGCGAGCCCGCGTCCGTCGGCGAAACCGCCCGAGGCGATGAACGGAATGCTGAGCGCGTCGGCGGTGGCGGGTACGAGCACGAGCCCCGTCACGTCGTCCTCGCCGGGGTGGCCCGCACACTCGAAGCCGTCGATGCTCACCGCGTCGACACCGATGCGCTCCGCCTTGAGCGCGTGCCGCACGCTCGTGCACTTGTGCACGACGCGGATGCCGGCGTCCTTCAGCTTGGGCATGAACGGCTCGGGGTTGGCGCCGGCCGTCTCGAGGATCGTCACGCCGGATTCGATGATCGCGTCGAGGTACTCCTCGTACGGCGGCGGGTTGATGCTCGGCAGGATCGTGAGGTTGACGCCGAACGGCCTGTCCGTGAGTTCACGCGCGGCCTCGATCTCCCGGACGAGCTCGGCCGGCGTCGGCTGGGTGAGGGCGGTGATGATGCCGAGGCCACCGGCCTCGGAGACCGCAGCTGCGAGGGGCGCCCGTCCGACGAACATCATGCCGCCCTGAACCACCGGGTGCTCGATGCCCAGAAGCTCGGTGAACCGTGTACGCATGCCTAGCAATTCCTCTCGTCGGGTACGTGCCCCCCAGCGTGCCCGAAAGCCGCGACCCACGAGGGTGAAGCCGGACGGTTTGGTCGACGCTGCCCACGACCCGAGATGCCCCGGGCGAGCTCTGAGCCCCGGGAGGAAGTGGTCAGCGCACGACCGAGGGCGCGTCGTCACCGGGCGACGACGTCGCGTGGGCATCGGTCGCGGCTCGCTCACTGTTGTCGTCGTCAAGGCCGTGCTGAGGCAGCGCATCGGCGGTGCGGCGTGCTCCGAACGACGCCCCCGCGAGATACGCCTGCGCCACATCGTGTTTCGGGTCGGCGCGAACGATGGTCTGGAACGCCACGCCGTGACCGCGTTCCACGAGGTGCGCCACCTCGTGCAGGAGCACGGCGTCGACGACGTAGGCGGGCATACCCACGATGGCGTCGGACAGGCGAATCGAACCGTCGGCGGGTGAGCAGGAGGCCCAGCGGCTCGTCATGTTCGAGACCCACCGCACCGACGAGGGGACCGGCGCGCCGGGAACGTACGTGCGGCTGAGCTGTGTCGCACGCTCCATGAGGGCGTCGTCGTTGCGCGCCGAGCGGCTCTTGCGCGTCACTCGCCGGACGAGATCCTCGACGGCGCGCCGCTCCTCCCGCGCCGACATCGAAGCAGGCGCCAACACGACGACGACACCGTCCTCGAAGCGCGCCTGAATGGTGCGCTTACGGCGGCTGCTACGGCGAATCTCCACGGGCTGGTCGTCGATCGTGAGGTGGGTGGGGCGCCGATCGCTCGAGCTGGTCATGACGTGAACGCTAGTGGAGAGTGCTGACAACGCTCCGGCTCCTGTCCACAACCGCGACGGCTGTGGACAACGGCGGACTCGCTTCCCGACACGCGAGGCACGCTGAGTCGACCAAGCCACGCCCAGGAGACGGTGGCCAGGCACGAGGAGCGAGCATGTCCCAGCCCAGCGGCACGACCCCCACCCCGCACGTCGCCGAACGGCGAGCTCTGCGCCACCTCGTGCCCGAGGACCCCGAGCGCTCGAGGCGCGCACCGGACGCGGCCGTCCGCGCGTGGCACGAGTTTGCCGAATCACTCGCCGCTCCCGTCCGGCGACCGTGCCGCGTTCTCGTCACCGGCCCCGATGCTCTCGTGCGCCCCGTCGTCTCCGTCGTAGCCGGCCTCGTCGACGCCGTCGGCGAGTGGGACGGACGGCGTCCCGTGCCCGCCCCCGACCTGCTCATCGGCGCTCTGCCGTGGCGCTACGAAGCGATCGGGGACGTGCCCGATCTGCCGGGGCCGTTGATCGGGCCTCGACCGGCCGTCCTTCCTCTGGCCTTCACCTCACGCACCGTCACGGTCGGCCCCGTCGCGGGCGCCGGTGGGCCGTGTCCCGACTGCGTCCACCCCGCCTTCGCCGCGGCAACGGTCAGACCGGAGACTCCGGTCGCTCCGGCGCTGCACGCCTTCGCTGCCGGGGCCGCCGGCCTGTTCGTCCGCTCGTTCACGGCGTCGAACGTCAACGCCCTTTCGATGAGCCTGACCTTCGACATCGCGGCGCCCCAGGTGGAGCACCGCCTCTGGTCGTGCACCGCCTCGTGCCGCCGGGCGGCCTGAGCCCGCTCGGACACAGACCGCCGCGGTCACCGGTGACGGCATCACGCCGCGTTCTTGCGGGGGCGGCCGCGCGGACGCTTGCGCGGCACGACGACGCCGCGCTCGAACAGCTCACCGCCCCAGACGCCCCACGGTTCCTCGCGCTCCTTGGCACCGGCCAGGCACGCCCGCACGACGGGGCAGGTGCTGCACAGAGCCTTGGCGAACTCGACGTCGGCAGGCTGCTGCGCGAACCACAGTTCCGGGTCGGCGGTGGCGCAGGGAGTCTCTACCTGGGTCACCGCCACGGGTATGAGGTCTTCGAACAATGCGGTCATGGTGTTCCTCGCTTCACGGATGACGCCCGCTCATCGGGCGATGTGTCTCGGGCGGGTCCACCGGCTCGACGTGTCGACATCTCATCGACACGAAAGAAGCCGCGGACCCGGGTTTCGGATCTCGCGGCTTCGCTTCGAAGGCTGATGTGTGACTACACCAGACCCCCGAGCGGATGCGGGGAGAACCGAGAAAGGTGGGGACGACGCTTGCCGAAGCCGCGCGCACCGGCGGAAGCGATGTTCGGCTTCTGTGCGGCGACGACGCCGGTGCGCTCAGCGCCGGCGTGGCCCAGGGCAGACGGGTACCCCGAAAGATCGAAGGTGAAACCCGTACCGCAGGCCTCGCGGGCAGCGCGCAGGGAGGCGGACGACGTCATCGTGGTGATGATGTCCATGAGGCACCTCCCTGGTCGGTCCGCTCGGCGAGCGGAGCTTTCTCGGTTCTACTCACGCGAATGCGAGGCATCCGCCGTGATGTGAGAACACAGTAGTCGGGCCGTCGAGAAGCGGGCAACCGAATTAACGGGGAGATTTCTCGCGGCCCCGAAATCCGCGTCAGGCCGGGTCGAACTCCCCGAACGCGCTCGGCGATTCGACCTCTGCCTCCGGGTCGGCGCCGGCGAGGACTGCGAGCACGGACGCGCCGTATTTCGTCACCTTCGAGGTGCCCACACCGGAGATGGCACGCAGCCCCGCCGGCGTCGTCGGACGCGTCTCGGCGATGGCGACGAGCGTCGCATCGGTGAAGATGACGAAGGCTGGCACCTTGTCGCGCTGCGCGGCGCCACGTCGCCACGTCTTGAGCGCCTCGAACTGCCCCTCGTCGTAGGTGGCCGGGCATTCGGAGCAGCGCCCGATCTTGCGCTCGGCGGCCGTGTCGAGATCGCGGCCACAGGTGCGGCACTTCGCCGCCTTGAGCGGCTTGCTCGTCCGGGTGCTGCGAGCGCCCGGACGGCGCGCAGCGGCCGCTCCTTCCAGTACCGAACCGGTGCCGTCGAGGAAACGGGACGGCGAACGGGTGGCCCGTCCGCCCTCGTGACGGGCCAGCGCGAAGCTCAGGGAGAGGTTCTTGCGCGCTCGCGTGATGCCGACGTACATGAGGCGTCGTTCCTCCTCGATCGCCTCGGGCGTCGTGGCCATCATGATCGGCAGCAGCCCGTCGCTCGCACCGGCTAAGAAGACCGAATCCCACTCCAGCCCCTTGGCCGAGTGCAGGGAGGCGAGCGTGATGCCCTCGACCTTCGGCGCGTGTTGTTCCGCGGCCCGACGGTCGAGTTCGGCGACGAACTGACGCACCTGGGCCCCGGGCACGGTGCGTGCGACGTCCTTGCTCAGTTCCACGAGCGACTGCAGCGATTCCCACCGCTCGCGGGTGGCCCCGGCAGCCGGCGGATGTGGCGACCACCCGGCGCCCATGAGGACGTCGGCGACGGTGTCGGGCAGGGGCTTGGAGCCGTCGTCGCTACGCGCTGCACCGCGCAGCAGGAGGATGCCCCGACGGACCTCCTCACGGTTGAAGTACCGCTCGCCCCCGCGGATCTGGTACGGCACGCCGGCATCCGCGAGTGCCGTCTCGAAGGCCTCGGACTGGGCGTTGGTGCGGAAGAGGATGGCGATGGTGCTCGGCTTCTCCCCTGCCTTGAGGAGGGCGCGGATGTCCTCCACGACGCCGCGCGCCTCGGCCGCATCGTCGGGGTAGGTGACGAGGTGCGGCGTCGTGCCGGACCCGCGCTGGGCCTGGAGCGTCACGCTGCCGAACGCGCGGTCGGCCTTCTTCATCACCTCGTTGGCGAGCGTGACGATCTGCGGCGTCGAGCGATAGTTGCGCACGAGTTCGACGCGCTTCGCGCCCTCGAACTTCGACGCGAACGTGCGCAGATGACTGGGCGATGCGCCGGTGAACGAGTAGATCGTCTGGGCCGGGTCGCCCACGACGCACAGGTCCTTGCGCTCGCCGAGCCACAGCGACAGCAGGTGCTGTTGGACGGCGTTGACGTCCTGGTACTCGTCGACGATGAAGTGGCGATACTGATCGCGCACGGTGCGGGCGATGTCCTCGCGCTCGGCGAGGATGCCGGTCATGAGCAGCAGCACGTCCTCGAAGTCGATGACGTTGCGCGCGGACTTCACGTCCTCGTACGCGTCGAGCAGCCGCGCCATGGCCGTCAGGTCGAGGTCGGCCGGCTGACGTCCGGCTCGTCGAGCGGCGACGGGGTAGGTCTCCGGAGTGAGCATCGAGACCTTGGCCCACTCGATCTCGGAGGCCACGTCACGCAGGGCAGTGCGGTCCATCTGCAGGCGCAGGCGCCCGGCGGCCTCGCCGACGATGCTGCCCTTCGTCTTGATCACCTCGGGGGCGCCTCCACCGATGGCCTGGGGCCAGAAGTACTGCAACTGCTTGAGGGCCGCCGAGTGAAAGGTGCGGGCCACGACCTGTGGGACGCCGAGGTCGCGCAGTCGCGTGCGCATCTCACCGGCCGCCCGGGCCGTGAACGTGACCGCCAGGGTGCGCTGGCCGACGAGCGCACCGGAGTGGACGCCGTAGGCGATGCGGTGCGTGATGGCGCGGGTCTTGCCGGTGCCGGCACCCGCGAGCACGACCATGGGGCCGAGCGGGTTCGCGGCCACCTCGCGCTGCCCCGGGTCGAGCCCTTCGAGTACCGCGTCGGCATTCATCGCCCCTGGGGAGACGGAGCTCACGCGGCGCCCCCTTCGACGCCGTCGGGCAACTCGGCGCCGTACCAGTGCTCGATGAGGGAGCGAGCGATCGAGATGCGCCCCGGCAACCGCAGCGTGCCCTCGGCGAGGCCGCGCTCGATGTCGGCGCGCGAGTACCAGCCGATCTCCTCGATCTCGCCGTCCTCCGGTGTCAGCGCTGTCGTGCGAGCCGTGGCGACGAAACCGATCATGAGTGAGGCCGGGAACGGCCACGGCTGGTTACCGAGGTAGCGCACGTCGTCGACGACGACCCCGGATTCCTCGAAGGTCTCCCGTGCGACGGCGGCCTCGAACGATTCGCCGGGTTCGACGAAGCCCGCGAGCACCGATCGGTGCGGGCCCTTCCAGCGCGGCCCCCGGGCGAGCAGGATGCGCTCGTCGTCCCGGCCCTCACCGGGGTGGACGACGGCCATGATGACGGCGGGGTCCGTGCGCGGGAAGTGCAACGACTCGTCGTTCGGGCAATAACGCACCCATCCCGCCTGACGCGGCAACGTGGCGCCACCGCAACGCGGGCAGTGCCCGTGCGTGGCGTGCCAGTGCGAGAGCGCAACGGCCGTCGTCAGGGCCGCCAGGTCGTCGTGGTCGAGGTCGAGGGCCACATGACGGAGCGTGAGCAGATCCTCGCGGGAGTCGTCGGCCGGGCGCAGAAGCGCGAGGCGAGCAGACTCATCCGCGCGCCCCAGGTAGAGCACGACACCCTCGTTCTCGTACCAGTCGAGGTCGGCTGCGGAGGGCGCCCGCCACCCGAGCGCACGCCCGTCCAGCGCCGTGCGGTCACCGAAGACCTCGAGCACCTTCGTCGAGGCGTCCTGCAGCAGCCCCCGGACGAAACCGTGCCCGGCGCGGGCCGCTGCGTCACGGTCGATCTCCGACGACGCAAGCAGGAGATTCGGCAAAGAAGGCGTGGCGTCGGGCATGCCTCCCAGCGTAGGCCGCGGGTCCGACATACGGTGAAGGGGTGTTGCGCTCCCCCGTCCTTCTCGCTGCCCTCGCCGACGCTGCCGTGCCCGGCATCCGCCCCGTCAAGGTCGAAGGTCTCGCCGTGCCTGCCGGCGCGGTCTACCAGAGCGCCCACGTCACCGGCCAGGACGGCCGTGTCTGGGTGGTGCGCTCGGCCCTGACGGGTGCCGCGGGTGCCGAACTCGCTGCCTCGGACGCGCTCGTCCAGCTCCTCGACCGCCGCCTTGCGTTCGACCTTCCGCGGGTCGAGGGCTCGGCCCGCCCCAAGGAAGGGCCCGCGGTCGCCGTCTACGCCCAGCCACGCGGTAACGCCCTGGAGTGGAACGACCTGCAGGGACGCACCGCGGCGGCGCGCGCCGTGGGTGTCGCCCTCGCGAAGCTTCACGACGTCGATCCGCGTGTTGTCGAGGAAGCCGGGCTTCCGAGCTACGACGCCGAGACCTACCGCCAGCGTCTGCTGGCCGATCTCGATCGCGCGGCTGACACCAAGCGCGTACCGTCTGCGCTGCTTTCCCGCTGGGAAGAGGCTCTCGAGGCGCCCGAGCTCTGGCGTTTCTCCACGTGCGTGACGCACGGCCCGCTGCGCGGTGAGGACGTTCTCGTCGACGAGGGTGAGGTCAGCGCGATCACCGGGTGGGAGCACGCCGGCGTGGCGGACCCGGCCCGAGACTTCTCCCTCCTGTGGACACACGCCCCGCAACAGGCGTTCGACACCGCCTTCGAGGCGTACGCCGCCGAGCGCTCCGACCGCCCCGACAGCTACCTCGAACGACGCATCCGCCTCATGGGCGAGATGGAGCTCGCCTACGCACTGCTCGCGAGCCGCACGATGGGCGAAGAGGAACTGGTCGAGTACCACGCGGAAGCTCTCGAAGAGCTCGCTTTCGACGTGGAGGACGACACGAGCCTCGTTCCGCCGCCGCGCCGTGCAGGCATCGAGCCGATCGACCTCGAAGCTCCTCTCGACCCCGCCGACATCGAGTCGGTCGGCGAGGGCGACCTCGCCCCGGATGACGATCTCACCGTGGAGATTCCGGTGCGGGTGGCCCGCGCCGAGGGCCACGCCCCGGCCGAGGACGGAGCCACCTCCACGGGTGCCACCCGCGTGGACGCCGACACCCCGAAGACCCGCCTGCCACAACGCGAAAGCTGAGCTCGCTCGGCTTCCGTCACCCCTCGGTGGCGGTGACGAGCAACTCCTCGATCTCACGCTGGGTCTGCATCGGCGGGCGGTACGTCTCTCCGCTCGCGGCGTAGAAGAACGCCCCGTCGACCATGGCCGGGTCGAGCCCCTTGAGGCGCGCGTACGCGAGGGCGTACGTGGCGAGCTGAAGGCTGCGATGGCGCAACGTCGCGGCGTCCGGGCGGGCGCCTGTCTTCCAGTCGACGACGGTGACGCCACCGTCGGCGCGCGCGAAGACGGCGTCGATGCGACCGCGAATGGCGTAGCCCGCCACGACCGTTTCGACGGAGACCTCGAGATCGAGCGGGGTGCGCGCGGCCCACTCGCTCGCGAGGAAGTTCTCCTTCAGGCGCGGCAGGGCGTCATCGGTGGCCGGTTCCTCGTCGAAGAATCCGGGCAGCTCGTCGACATCGACGAGCGCAGCCGAGCCGTAGTGCTGCTCGACCCAGGCGTGGAACGCCGTACCGCGGCGCGCGGCGACCGCCGGCTCGCTCGGCATGGGCCGACGCAGGCGCCGCGCGAACGTGGCCGGATCGCTCGCGAGCGCGACGACGGCCGAGGCCGACAGGTGGGAGGGAAGCACGACCGAACGATCCTCACGCCGACGCTCACGAGCGCGCTCTGCGAGAAGGAGTTCGACCTCGAGGTCGCGGTCCTCCGGGGTGCCTTCGAGCGGCAGGCCGGCCTGACCCGGTGCTTCGAGGTCCTCGCCCTCGGAGAGACGTTCGCGCGCCTGCTCGACGAGGCGGGCACCAGGCGTCATGGCTGCGCGGTGCTCGGCCATCGCGTCGACGGGCCAGATGACCTCGTGCGCGTTCTCCTCGAGGGGGTTCGTCGGAGGTTTTCCGTCGACGAGCGTGGGCGGCATCGGCGACCACTGCAGCACCTCGGCGAGGTCGGCGGCGATCACCTCCTCGAGGAAGCTCGACGCCAACCGCGGCGACTTGCTCCCGCTCGTCCACGGCGCAGTGGTGAGGAGCATCTCCGAGCGAGCGCGGGTGAACGCGACGTACGCCAGGCGCCGTTCCTCGACACGCTCGTGAGCCTGGCCCGCCTCCCGGTAGACGCCGTAACGGTCGTTGAGGTCGTCCGAGTCAGCGGCGGCTCGCCAGTCGAACGCGGGAAGGCCCACTCGGTCGCCGCGCAGGTCGTACGGGATGCTCGCGAGGCCCGAGAGCCAACCCTTGACCTTGTGCTGCGAGAAGGCCCACTCGTCGCCGGCCGCCTGCGTTCGCCCGTCGAGCCCGGGGAAGGACCCCTCGACGAGGCCGGGCACGGCGACGACATCCCACTCGAGGCCCTTGGCGGCGTGCACGGTGAGCACCTGAACGGCCCGGGGGTTCACCTCGATGGCCGGCATTTCTAGGCCACGTTCCTCCTCACGTGCAGCATCGAGCCAGTCGAGGAACCCTCCGAGCGTGGGACGCTCCGCCTGCGCCGAGAAGGTACCGGCGACGTCGGCGAACGCGTCGAGGTGAGCACGCGCCGTCGACGGATCGTGCCCCGGCCGCGCGAGCACCTCGATGTCGAGTCCGAGCACTCGCTCGGCCTCTCCCACGAAGTCGGCCAGCGGCAAACCGGTGAGCAGACGAAGTCGGTTCAAGGAGGTATGAAAGCCCGCCAGCCGAGCCAACGCCTCCGGCGAGAAGCGCTCGTCGTCCCGCCCACGCCACGATTCGTCTGGCAGTTCACCGATGGCTTCGACGAGGCTGATGTCGTCGCGGGTGCCTTCGGCGAGATCTGCCTCCCGGCGCGCCACCGGCGCGATCAGACCCGGTGACGCCTCGCCCTCCGAACGGCCCGGGGACTGGCCCTCCCCTGCGCTGCCGGCGGATTCGGCGGCACGCGCGAGCGCTGCAGCGGCCTCCTCGCGCTGACGCTCGTGCAGTTCACGGGCCCACGTGCCGAGGGCGTCGAGGTCGGCCGGGCCCAGGCGCATGGCCGGACCGGTGAGCAGCCGCATGAGGTGATCACCTCGACCCGGATCGTCGACGACCCAGAGCATCGAGACGAGATCGACGACCTCGGGGGTCTGCAACAAGCCACCCAGGCCGACGGCTTCGGCCGGGATGCCCTCGGCGTCGAGGGCTTCGAGAACCGGGACGAACTGAGAGCGCTTGCGGCACAGGACGGCTGCTGTTCGCTCGTGCCCGTCGGCACTGACGACGGCACGTCGTTCCGCGATCCACCGCGCGACGTAGCGCGCCTCCTCGACATCCGTCTCGAGGCGGGCCGCCTGCACGGTGCCCGGCCCGGCGTCAGGACGCGCACGCAGCGGCTCGACCGGAACACGGGAAGCCTGGGTGAGGGGCGCCGCCACGACGTTGGCCACATCGAGGACGGCCTGGTCGTTGCGCCACGACGTCGACAGCGACGCCACCGGCGTCACGTCCTCACCCGGCAGAGCGAACTCCTGACGGAACGAGGCGAGCGTCGTGGCACTCGCGCCACGCCAACCGAAGATCGACTGGTGCGGGTCACCGACGGCGATGACGCCGGGACGCTGCTCACCGCGCGCGAAGACCGAGGCGAGGAAACTGATCTGCGCGGCACTCGTGTCTTGGAACTCGTCGAGCAGCACCGCGCGGTAACGCAGACGCTCCCCCTCCCCGATCTGCTCGAAGCGCTCCGCCAATCGCGCCGCGAAGGCGATCTGGTCGGAGAAGTCGAGGGCCGAGCGTTCGGCCTTCAGCCGCGTATAACCCTCGACGAGCGGAAGCAGTTGAAGATGCCCCTTGGCCTTGATCCGCAGCGCCTTTCCAGCGTCTCCCAGGCTGCGCTTGCGGGGTGCGTACGGGATCGTTTCGAGGCCTGCGAGCAGGCCCTCGTAGTAGGCGCGCAGATCGTCGACGTCGCGCTGGTGTTCCTTGAGTTCGCCGCTCGTGGCGAGAACCCCCGCGCTGACGCTCGCTTCACCCACCGTGATGTCGGACATGTCGCCGTCCCACGAGGCCACGACCTCGTGGGCGAACTGCCAGGATGCCGACTCGGAGAGCATCCGGGAGTCGGGTTCGATGCCGAGGCGCAGCCCGTGTTCGCTCACGATGCGCCCGGCGTAGGCGTTGTAGGTGGAAACGGTGGGCGCCTCGCCGAGGCCTTCGGTGCCGTCCTCGTCGGCCTGTGGCTTCCACAGCCCGCTCGCCTCGAGCAGGCGCAGGCGCTGCCCGATGCGCTCGGCGAGCTCACCCGCTGCCTTACGCGTGAAGGTGAGCCCGAGAATCTGCGCAGGACGCACGATGTCGTTCGCCACGAGCCACACGACGCGTGAGGCCATCGTGTCGGTCTTGCCCGAGCCCGCACCTGCC
The DNA here is from genome assembly GCF_019895135.1 of Dermacoccus sp. Tok2021. Classification (NCBI taxonomy): domain Bacteria; kingdom Bacillati; phylum Actinomycetota; class Actinomycetes; order Micrococcales; family Dermacoccaceae; genus Dermacoccus; species Dermacoccus sp. Tok2021. Next base: position 12,971 of record NZ_JAGTHU010000019.1, on the reverse strand, counting down.
ACGACGAGCAGGGGCTCGAGCGGAGCCTCGATGACGGCCTTCTGCTCGGGCGTGTGCCGGTAGCGCCCCAAGGCGTCCGCGATCTCGTCCGCGCTGACGTACCGCCGACCGTTCGACGTAGCCGTGGCGGGCTCGGTGGGGATGTCGCTCACAGCGTGCGTCCTTCCGGCTGGAGAGGGCAGGAACTCTTGACCGGGCAGATCGTGCATCCCGGGTTGATGGCGGCGCGGAACGTAGCCGCGCCCATCCCGTCGGCGGTGCGTTCCATGAGGTCGCGCGCCCAGGCGCTCGTTCCGACGGAGGCTTCGGTCGAAGCCTCGTCCCCGGCCGGATCCTGGCGGGATTCGTCGGCCACGAGGGGCGGTTGCACCTGGAGCTTGGCGGGACTTCGGCTGCTGTCGCCCGCGGCTTTGCCGAGCTGAACGAGTGCGGCGCCGCCGCTCGTCACGCCCGGACCGAAGGCTCCCGCTTCGAGCGCGGCCTGGTAGGCGGCCAGCTGCGGGTGCGCCGCCACCTCGGCATCGTTGGGCTTGGACCCGCCCGTCTTGTAGTCGATGATGCGCAGGCCGCGGCCGTCGTGGCTCTCCAGCCGGTCGACCATGCCGGAGATCTTGGCCCGGCCGATGACGGCACTGAAGGGCCGCTCGACTCCGGCGCCGGACCAACCGTCTGCCTTCGCGTCGGCGAGATAGCCCTCGAGCCGGCCGATCATGCCACTCGTTCGTTCCTTGGCGACCCTCGCCAGCCAGGTTTGGCCGAGCCCGAGACGTGGCCAGCGTTCGTCGAGCGCGGCCTGCATCGCGGTGGGATCGGTGTCGGCGAACTCCTGCGCGATCTCGTGGACGAGGGTGCCGATGGTGCTTGCTCCGATCGAAGGGCCGAAGGCACCGTTCGTCGTGAGCAGCCAGTTGAGCGAACAGCGGTGGAAGCTCTCCACCTTGGACGGGCTCACCCGCACGACGCTCTCAGGGGCGCGCACCGGTCGGTCGTCGGACTGGGCGACGAGGGCCCACCAACTGCTCGGGTCAGCGCCCGGAACACCGGCTGCGGCGAGGCGGGCGAGGCGCCGGGAGGCTTCGTCTCGTTCGATCTCGTCGGTGGAGGCGAGCATCCGGCGCGCCTCCGCCACGACACCCGCCAACGTCATGGGGCGTGCCACCGAGGTGAACTCGCGCAAGGCGTCCGCTCCGGCCGACGTGGTGAGCGGGTCGACGATGTCGAGGTAGACGCTCGGCTGTTCGTCGTCGTCACGAACCGCTGTGACGAGGAGGTTCTCGCGCGCGCGGCTGACCGCCATGGCGAACTGCCGTGTCTCGTCGTACCGCACAGCGGCCTGACGCGCGGCCAGCGAACGGCCACGGCCCGCGAGGATGTCGACGAGTTCCTCCGAGCCGAGGACCGAACCACGCAGCCGAAGGTCCGGCCAGACGCCCTCCTGAACCCCGGCGACGACGACGGTGTGCCACTCGCGTCCGGCCGCGCCGGCCGGCGTGAGCAGCGCGACGGCGTCGTCGTCCGGCGCCGCCGCGACGAGGCGGTCACCGGGAACGTCCTGGCCGCGCACGTGGTCGAGGAAGTCGCGTACCGCGGCGCCGGGCAACCGGTCGGCGTACGTGGCCGCTGCCCCGAAGAGCGCGACGACGGCGTCGAGGTCACGGTCGGCCCGGGTACCTGCGACGCCACCGCTGAGGGCGTTCGCCTCCCACGGCTCGGCGAGGCCACTGGCCTGCCACATGGCCCACAGCACGTGCTCCGCGTCGCCGGACTCACCGGATTGGGCGAACGCGGCTCGTCCAGCGTCGAGGACACGCGCCACCCGACGAGCCGGCGTGCCCTCCGGGCCGAGCGACGCGAGCAGGACGGGCTCGAACAGCGCAGCCCCGAGAAGTTCGTCGGACGTACGAGCACCGCCGAGTGCCAGTTCCTCGCGCCGCAGCGCACGCCGCAGCCGCCGCAGGACGACCGGATCCGCCCCGCCGAGCGGGGAGGTGAGCAGATCGAGCGCGAGGTCACCGGGCACCGTCTCTTCCCCCGCAGTGACGAGGTCGAGGGCGGCCAGGAAAGGACGTACCGCCGGTTCGTCCCGCAGCGCGAGTGAGGCGGGCGGGATGGCGACGGGAACCTTGGCGGCATTGAGCGCCCGACGCAGCGCCGTGGTCATGCCGGAGCCGCGCACGATGACCGCCATGTCGCGCCAGGCCACCCCGTCGACGAGGTGGGAGCGGCGCAACGTACCGGCGATGTGCGCTGCCTCCTGCGAGGCACTACGCAGCAATGCGACGTCGACCTGACCGCCCGGTCGCGTGGTGACGCTGCGGTGCGCCGCACCGTCGACCGCACCGATACGGGCGCTGACGCGTTCGCGGACGGCCGCCAGGGCACGCGGCGCGCGATGCCCCACGCCGAGCGTGAGACGCCGCGTGGCGCCGTGATCCTCGGCGACCTCGGCCATGTAGCGCGGGTCGGCTCCCCGGAAGCCCTGCACCGTGACGTCCGGGTCTCCGATGAGCACGAGTCGTTGCGTTGGCCCGACGAGCGTTCGGAGGAAGACGACGCCTGCGCGGGTGAGCTCCTGCGCATCGTCGACGACGACGAGGGAGAACTGCGAGCGGTACTGGGCGAGCAGGTCGTCGTTCGAGCGGAGCGCCTCGGCGGCCGCGCCGAGGATCCACGCCGGGTCGAACGCCCCGGGGCGCGACAGCGCCGTGACGTCGTCGTACTCGTCGAGGACGCTCGCCGCGGCACACCACTCGGGTCGGCCGTGCTCGTGGCCCAGTGCCACCAGCTCGTCCGACGAAAGGCCCCACTCCACGGCACGCATGAGCAGGTCACGCAGTTCGTTGCGCAGGCCGCGGGTGGGCAGTGCCTCGCTCAGATCGGCGGGCCAGTTCGGCACACGGCCCAGCCCGGCGCGGTGTCCCGCGAGCAACTCCTTGATCACCACGTCCTGCTCCGGCCCGGCGAGCAGCCGCGGCGCGGGAAGCCCCTCAAGAGCGGCGCGGGCGCGCAGGATGCCGAAGGCGAGCGCCTGCGGCGTTCGGGCGATCGGTTCGCTCGATGTGCCTCCGACGCGCGTGGTCACCCTGGCCCGCAGCTCACCGGCGAGCGTGCGCGTGGGCGAGAGCAGAACGCAGGCGTCCGGGGCCAGGCCGTCGCGGACCGCCTGAGCCACGAGTTCCACCGCGAGCGTCGACTTGCCCGTACCCGGCGCACCCACGACGTGCAGCACTCGGTCGTCCGCGTCGAGCACCGCCTGCTGTGTCGCATCGAACAGCATCGCGGCCGCGGGGTCGCCGCCGGGTGTGGCGCGCAGCATCGAGCGGAGCTGGAGCGGTGGCGTCGGCATGTGCGTCATCCCATCACCTGCCACCGACAACCGCGCAACGATGCGTCATTCGTCGAACCCGGGGCGCCATCGCGCGCGCCGCAGATCGGCGTGATCATCGCGGATCGGTGTTCCTTCCTCGCGATAGGCCGCGAGCGCCTCCGCCTGCAGGTGCTCCGGAAGGCGACCCGCGGCGTTCGTGACGCGCCACCACGGCCAGGCCGCATCGCCCTCGCTCATGATGCGGCCGACCTGCCGGGCTCCGGTTCCGACGACCGCGGCGATGTCGCCGTAGGTCGTCACGGCGCCTTCGGGCACGTCGTGGACGACCTCGACGACGCGCTCGCGCAGTTCCTCACGGGCCGCCTCGTGCAGACGAGGTTCTGATCGAGATGTCCCGCCTGCTGCGCTCAATCGAGCTCACGAGCCCTCGGCTCCGCCTGTTCCTTCCATGCGGCCAGGCCACCGGCGAGCGACATGATCCGCGGTCCCGTCTGCTCGCGACTCTCATCGAGCAGCACCCGCGCGGCCCGGGCCGAACGCGATCCTGCCGCGCAGACCGTGACGACCGCACGACCCTGTGCCGCCGTGAGCAGTTCCGGAGCCGTCGACGGCTCCCACGTACTCAACGGCCGCACGACCACCTCACCCCACCCCGCAGGAACGGGCCGTGCAGCCACCTCCGTGTGCTCCCGAACGTCGACGACGAGCGGGTCATCGAGCTCAGCCAGCTGCGCGGCGTCGACCTGCGGCACCTCACCCGCCTCGGTGACGTCACTTCCCCGGCCGGTCCCGTCGAGACCGTCGAACAGACGCTGGTCACCGTCACCGCAGACGACACACTCCACATCACGAGCGAGCGGCAACCGCGTCAGGGTCGTCGAGAGCGCGTCGTAGAGCCAGACCCCGTCGCGGGCCACCTCCCCGACGCCGGTGACGAGCTTGATCACCTCGACCGCTTCCATCGTGCCGACGACACCCGGCAACACGCCGAGCACGCCGCCGACGGCGCAGTCCGGCACCTCGCCGTCCGCGAGCGGGCGCGGGAACAAACAGCGATAACACGGGCCGAGGCCCGGAACGACCACCCCGAACTGGCCCGAGAACTGCGAGATCGACGCCCACACCAAGGGAAGGCGCAACGCGACACACGCGTCGTTGAGGACGTAACGCGTCGAGAAGTTGTCGCTCCCGTCGACGACGACGTCGTACTCGGGAAGAATCTCGAGCGCAGTCCGGGCGTCGAGGCGGACCCGGTGCTCCACGATCGTCACTCCGCTGTTGAGCTGCGACGCGAACCGCGCCGCGGAGGAAACCTTGGCCTCGCCCACCCCGGCTTCGGTGTGGATGACCTGCCGCTGCAGGTTCGAACACTCCACCACGTCGTCGTCGACGACACCGATGACCCCGACCCCGGCCGCGCTGAGGTACGAGACGACGGGCGCCCCCAGACCTCCGGCGCCGACGACGAGGACCCGTGCGTCACGCAGCGCGCGCTGACCCGCCTCGCCCACACCGGGCAGCGTCAGGTGGCGCGCGTAACGCAGGCGCTCGCCCGGGTCAAGTGGTCGCGACGATGCCACAGATGTTCCTTCCCGGTAGCTGCCGCCCGCTCTGGCGGGGCGGGGCGCTAAAGTCACACCCAGCCTATGACCGCCGACGAAGGAGTTCACCCGATGACCGGCACGGACGACCCCACCAAGCGCGGACGTCTGCCCCGCTCGGCCCGGCGAGCCCAGTTGATGGAGGCCGCGCAGTCGGTGTTCGTCGAGTCGGGGTTCCACAGCGCCGCGATGGACGAGATCGCGGAGCGGGCGCACGTCAGCAAGCCCGTGCTCTACCAGCACTTTCCCGGCAAGCTCGACCTCTACCTCGCGCTGCTCGACCAGCACACCCGCGAGTTCCCCGAACTGGTGCGCAAGGCCGTCGGGTCGACCACCGACAACAACGAACGTGTCGCCGCCGCCGTCGGGGCCTTCTTCGAGTTCGTCGAGCGTGAGGACGCAGGCTTCCGCCTCGTCTTCGAGTCCGACCTGACGAACGAGCCCGCTGTCGCCGAGCGCGTCGAGCGCAGCCTCGACGACACCGCCGACATCGTGTCGCAGGTCGTGCGTGAGGACACCGGCCTGCCCGAGGAGCAGGCCCGGCTCGTCGCCGTCGCACTGGTCGGCATGTCGCAGGTCGTCGCGCGCTACTGGGTGGCCCAGGGTGCGCCGATTCCCCGCGAGGAGGCCGCACGCATCGTCGGCGTCCTCGGTTGGAGGGGACTGACCGGATTCCCGAAGACCGGCGGGGATGAAATCGCAGGCTGAGGCGTTGACCTCAACAGGCCCACGGTGACCGGTGCCCGTAGATGTGGGCAGAGGCAACCGCACCCGTCACCATTGACCAAGACTTCACCGAGACAAGAGGAGGGGCCATGGAGGTCCGTATCGGCGTTCAGAACGTCGCCCGAGAGATCGTCATCGAATCGAACGAGTCGCCCGAGGCCGTGCGCGCGGCCGTCGGCGAGGCCCTGAGCAGCGGCACGCCGCTCACGCTCATGGACGAGAAGGGCCAGTCGGTCACCGTTCCGACGTCGGCGCTCGCCTATGTCGACATCGCGGCCGAGCAGAAGGGTCGCGTCGGCTTCGGCGGCTGAGCGCCCCGGTCTTTACAAGCTCTCTCCCATCAGCGCGAAGGCCCCGTTCACCCCGGAGATTCGGCCTCGACCCGAAGGCGCCAATAACACACCCACATGGGTGGATAGTTGAAAGTGACCTGAAAATTCGCTTAGGTGAGAGCAGAAGCGTTGGGGCACACCCGCCCCGCCCATCACTGTTAGGAGTTCATCATGATCGGTACGATCATCGGCGCCATTATCGCCGGCCTCATCATCGGCGCGCTCGCGCGTCTCGTCATGCCGGGCAAGCAGAACATCTCGATCCTCATGACGATCGTGCTCGGCATCATCGGTTCGGTCGCGGGTTCCTCGATCTACACCGCGATCTCCGGCAAGAGCGACACGAAGGGCATCGACTGGATCGCCCTCATCCTCGGCGTCATCATCGCCGCGATCCTCATCACGGTCTACCTGTCGATCACGGGTCGCAAGAACACCACGCGCGTCTGATCCTCGCGCACGAAAAATCCCCCGCAACCGATTCGTTGCGGGGGATTTTGCGTCTCGGGCGGAGGCGTCAGGCCGTGAGGCCGAGCGCCTGCATCCGCTCGGAGTGGTTCGTCGTGAGCCGCTCGAACATGCGCGTCAGTTCGGCGAGGTCGGCGCCGACGCCCGAGCCGTCGTCGACGAGCAGGGCCGTGAGGGCGTCGTGGGACGCCGCCACACGCTGGGCCTGGCTGAGCGCCTCGCCGACGAGTCGGCGCCCCCAGAGCGCAAGACGCGAGCCGAGGCGCGGATCCTGGGCGATCGCCTCGGCGAGCACCTGCTTGACGAAGGCATCCTGCTCGTCAGCGCCGACCGCGCGCTCGACGAGTGCGCGGGTCTCGGGGTCGACGTAGCGAGCGATCTCCGCGTAGAAGTCGTTCGCGATAGCGCTGCCTGCATAGGCCTTCATGAGGCCCTCGTACCAGTCGGCCGGCGGAGTGCGGCGGTGCCACTCGTCGATGGCGGCCGTGAAAGGCTCCATCGAGGATTCGGGCTCGGCGCCGATCTCGCGCAGCCGAGCAGCGAGCTCCTCGTAGTGGTCGAAGTCCATCCGGGCCATGCGGGCGAGAGCCAGCTTGTGGTCGAGGCGCGGCGCACGCGAGGCGTCGTCGACGGTGGCGAAGGCTCCGGAGAGTTCGCCGTAGGCGATGACGCTCAGAAGATCCACGACCCCGGCCCGGTAGTCCGGGTCGTCGAGGGTGCGCAGGACGGCAGTGGCGGGCGCGGGCGTCACGGAGTCGCTCATGAAGGCGATGCTATCGCCCGCAGCCACTGCTTCGTCGCGCGGCGAGTACACTGAAACGGACAGCAGGTGCCCGGTCGGCCACGATGCCGCGACCGAGGTCGGCCCTCCGCCGCCCCCAAGGTCCACCCAAGGTCGTTCCCCGCGTGAGCGCAGTGAACGAGAAGACCTCCGATCGGCCCTCCTTCGCTCCGGCGTGGCAACCATGCCCCGGGGCCCGACAGGAAGCACGATCGTGACCCAGACCCAGCCGAGCGCGGCCGAACTCGATTCGGCCGGCATCACCTCCATCGAGGCCGAGGCCCCCGCCGAGCCCATCGCCACCCAGACGTTCGACGACTTCGGGGTCCACCCCGACATCGTGGCGGCCCTGGCCGACAAGGGCATCGTCCACCCCTTCCCCATCCAGGCGATGACGCTGCCCGTGGCCCTTTCGGGCCACGACATCATCGGCCAGGCCCGTACCGGCACCGGAAAGACGCTCGGTTTCGGCGTCCCGCTCCTCGCCCGCGTCACCGTGAAGGGCGAAACGTCGAACTCCCCCGTCCCGGCACCCGAGGGCAAGCCACAGGCCATGGTCGTCGTGCCGACGCGTGAGCTCGCCGTCCAGGTCGCCTCCGACCTCGAGGCAGCCGCCAAGCGCCGCGGTATCCGCATCGTCCAGATCTACGGTGGCCGCGCCTTCGAGCCGCAGATCGAGGCACTCGAGCGTGGCGTCGAGGTCGTCGTCGGTACGCCCGGTCGTCTTATCGACCTCGCCTCCCGCGGACACCTCGACCTGTCGTACGTCGGCGGGCTCGTACTCGACGAGGCCGACGAGATGCTCGACCTCGGCTTCCTGCCGGACGTCGAGAAGATCCTCGCGATGACGCCGGCCGCCCGCCAGACCATGCTGTTCTCCGCGACGATGCCCGGCGCCGTGGTCGCGCTGGCGCGCCGCTACATGACGCAGCCCACGCACATCCGCGCCATGCAGGACGACGCGAGCGAGGCCGAGACGGTGGCCGCCATCGAGCAGATCGTTTACCGCGCACACGCCATGGACAAGGTCGAACTCCTCGCCCGCGTCCTGCAGGCCAAGGACCGTGGCCTCACTATCATCTTCAGCCGCACGAAGCGCACCGCCGCCAAGGTCTCCGACGAGCTGAACGCGCGCGGCTTCGCGGCAGCACCGCTGCACGGTGACCTCGGCCAGGGCGCTCGCGAGCAGGCCCTGCGCGCCTTCCGGGCGGGCAAGGTCGACGTCCTCGTCGCCACCGACGTCGCCGCGCGCGGCATCGACGTCGAAAACGTCACGCACGTCGTCAACTACCAGTGCCCCGAGGACGAGAAGACCTACGTCCACCGCATCGGCCGCACGGGCCGCGCGGGCAACACCGGTATCGCCATCACGCTCGTCGACTGGGATGACCTGCACCGGTGGACGCTCATCAACAAGGCGCTCGACCTCGGCATCCCGGACCCGCAGGAGACGTACTCGAGCTCCGAGCACCTCTTCACGGATCTCGACATCCCGACGAACGCCACGGGAAAGCTCCCGAAGTCGGCTCGCACCCGCGAAGGACTCGGCGCAGAGCGCGTCGAGGACCTCGGCGAGACGGGCCGCTCCGGCGGTGAGCGCTCGAGCGAGCGTTCCGGTGGTCGTGGCGGTCGCGACAACCGTTCCGGTGGCCGCGGCCAAGGTGGCCGAGGCGGCCCCCGCTCGAACGGCGATCGCCCACGTGGCGGTGACCGTCAGAGCCGTGAGAGCAACGGAGCCGACTCCTCCAAGGGTTCCGGCGACGGCCAGCCGCGCCGACGTCGTCGCCGCACGCGCGGTGGTTCGGGCGGCGCGAACACGCCGCCGGCCGACCAGAACTGATCGGTCGAAACAGGGTGCATCCTTTGGGGTGCACCCTGTTTTGCATCGTGCGACACCCCGCTCCGCCACCTCGCGGGCGGCACCGCACGCCCATTACTGTGGGCCCGAAGACACTGCCACGAAAGGTCGCCCACCCATGACGCCAGCCAAGCGCCAGGACGACGAGATGCCGGCGACAAACCCGGACGATTCCAGGCCACTCGACGCCGACGCCGACGTTCCGCCCCAGCAGGACGACCGCCGCAACACCGGCGACCAGAACTTCGACGAGCGCAACCTCGATGCGCGCCGTGAGAGTCAGGACGAGAACGAGCCGGAGAACGGCCCCATGGCCGATCGCTCGCAGATCCTCGCGTCGGGCTTTGCCTCGATGTCGCGTTGGGCACTACGTATCAGCGTCGTCATCATCACGCTCTACCTGCTCGGACGCGCGCTCGCGCCGTTCTGGGTCATCATCCTGCCGCTCATCCTCGGCCTCATCATCGCCACGGTCCTGTGGCCGCCGACGGCGTGGCTTCGTCGACGCGGCTGCGCTCCGGCGTTGGCGGCTGTCATCTCGATCCTTGGCGCCCTCGGCATCCTCGGCGGTGTCATCTCCGCCATCGTGCCCTCGGTCGCGAACCAGGCTCCGGAACTCGCGACCCGCTCGACCCAGGGTGTCTCACAGGTTCAGGAGTGGGTCCAGGGCCCGCCGTTCAACGTTCCGCAACAGCAGATCGACAACGCAGTCGGCACGATCAACGACAAGATCACCAAGTCCGGTGACGTCATCGCGTCCGGAGTGTTCTCCGGTGTGACGACGGTCGGCAGTGTCCTTGTGACGCTCGTGCTGAGCCTCATCCTGTCCTTCTTCTTCATCAAGGACGGTGACCGATTCCTGCCGTGGGTGCGTCTGGTCACGGGTGAGCGCACCGGCGCGCACCTCACCGAGGTCTTCACCCGCGCGTGGCACACGCTCTCGGGCTTCATCCGCACCCAGGCGATCGTGTCCCTCATCGACTCGATCTTCATCGGAATCGGTCTCGTCATCCTCGACGTGCCCCTGGCCCTGCCCCTGTGTGTCATCACCTTCCTCGGTGGCTTCATCCCGATCGTGGGTGCGTTCGTCGCGGGTGCTCTCGCGGTGCTCGTCGCCCTCGTGACGCAGGGTCCGACGACGGCGCTCATCGTGCTCGGCATCATCGTGGCCGTGCAGCAGATCGAGGGCCACGTGCTCCAGCCGATGCTGCAGAGCCGCTCGATGTCGCTGCACCCCGTGCTCGTCCTGCTCGGTATCGCGGCGGGCTCCGAGGGCCACGGCGTCGTCGGTGGCTTCCTCGCCGTTCCGGTCGTCGCCACGATCGCCGTGCTCTTCCGCTATGTGGGCGAGCAGATCGACCTGCGGGCGGGCACGATCAGCGCCGACGATCTCGAGTACCGCACCGACCGGGGGCGCACCGCGGCCCTGCGCACGGAGCGTCTTCGGCGCCTCGCCGACCGGAAGGCGCGGGGTGAGGAGACCAGCATCGGCGCCGAATCACGTGCCGCGATAGCTGCGGACGACGGGGAGAAGAGCACGCTGTCGCAGGTCATTGCGCACGGCTCCGCACCCGCCGACCGCGCCCGGTCCGTCGTCGGCGGACTGCGCCGCCGCTTCCGGCGCTGAACGCATGTCAGTCACGCCCCCGTCCTCGGTCTCGCTTCCGACGGCGGGGGCGTTTCGTGCTCGGACGTGACCCGTCTGACGGGGCGGCTTAACTGATTTCATTCGCTATGCGTCACGGGCCCCGGTAGGCTCACATGGTTACCGGTCTCCCTCCCTTCGGGGGAAAGCGGTTGTCCGAGTACGCAAAGTAGGCACCCGCAAGGGGCCGATACGGGAGGTTCCGCGTGTCCGACACGACACCACCAGCGGAACCTGACAGCGTTTCGCAGCAGCACACAGCCTCGGACGAGGGCACGTCGTCGGATTCGTCGACCGCGCACTCGTCCCACGAAATGCTCGTCGGCGTCGACGAGCCCATTCCCCAGCACGAGGCCGTCCACAAGGGCACTCTCGACAAGATCATCTTCGGCGTGACGGCTACCTTCGCCATCGCGTTCGTCGCGTGGGGTCTTCTCTCGCCCAAGACGATGTCGTCGGGCTCCTCGACCGCCCTCGGGTGGGTCATGGACTCGATGGGCTGGGCGTTCATCCTGTTCGCCACGTGCTTCGTCATCTTCGCCATCTGGCTGGCGGCGAGCCGTTACGGCAACATTCCGCTCGGTCACGACAACGAGAAGCCCGAGTTCAAGACGACCTCGTGGATCGCGATGATGTTCAGCGCCGGCATGGGCATCGGCCTCATGTTCTACGGCGTCGCCGAGCCGCTCACGCACTTCGTCACCCCGCCGCCGCGTAGCGGTGCCGGCGCGGAGAGCCCCGAGGCACTCCAGGTCGCCATGGCGACGACGATGTTCCACTGGGCGCTTCACCCGTGGGCGATCTACGCCGTCGTCGGTGTCGCCATCGCGTACGGAACGTTCCGCAAGGGGCGCAGCCAGCTCATCAGCTCGACGTTCGTTCCGCTCATCGGACGACGCCGCGCCGAAGGACCCGTCGGCAAGGTCATCGACGGTCTCGCGATCTTCGCGACCTTGTTCGGTTCGGCCGCATCGCTGGGCCTCGGTGCCCTGCAGATCGCCGCCGGCCTCGAGAAGAACGGCTGGGTCAACAAGGTCGGCGGCACGGCACTCGTGTCGATCATCGTCATCCTGACGATCTGCTTCATCTTCTCGGCCGTCTCCGGCGTCGAGAAGGGAATCCAGTACCTGTCGAACTTCAACATGGTGCTCGCCCTCGTGCTCGCCGTGTTCCTGTTCGTCGTCGGCCCGACGGCCTTCATCCTCAACCTGCTGCCGACCGGCCTCGGCGACTACATGGACCAGCTGCCCTTCATGGCGTCGCGCAGCCAGGCCACCGGCCTGCAGCCGATGCACGACTGGCTCGCGAGCTGGACAGTCTTCTACTGGGCCTGGTGGATCAGCTGGACCCCGTTCGTCGGCATGTTCATCGCGCGCATCTCGCGTGGCCGTACGATCCGCCAGTTCATCACCGGCGTTCTCCTCGTGCCGTCGCTCGTCTCGCTCGTGTGGTTCGCCATCTTCGGTGGCACGGCCATCGACGTGCAGCGTGAGACCCACGACATCGCGAAGAAGGTCGAGGGTGTCTTCACCGTCGACTCGAACGCGGCCCTGTTCGACGTCCTCGACCACTTCCCGCTCGCGGGTGTGACCACGGTCGTCGTCATGGTGCTCGTCGCCGTGTTCTTCGTCTCGGGCGCCGACGCGGCCTCGATCGTCATGGGCACGCTGAGCGAGCGTGGCCGCATCGAGCCGAGCCGCTGGGTCGTCATCTTCTGGGGTGCCGCCACCGGCGCCGTGGCCGCCGTCATGCTTCTCGCCGGCCTGGCCGAAGGAGATTCGTCGGCCGCTCTCACGAGCCTGCAGAACATCACGATCGTCAGCTCGCTGCCGTTCGTCATCGTCATGGTGCTCATGTGCGTCGCGCTCGTGCGGGAGCTGCACTCCGACCCGATGATGCTGCGCGCCCAGAAGGGACGCGACCTCATCGAGAAGGCCGTCATCAGCGGCGTCAAGACGCACGGCGGTGACGACATCAGCCTCGTCGCCGTGCCGTCCGAGCACGCCGAGAGGGTTTCGACGCTCGCCACCGAGGTCGCCACGGGTGACAGCGATGCCACGCGTGTGCCCGGTGAGACGCCCCGACGTCCGCGTGTTCGCCCGAAGGGGCAGCCGCCGCGTCACGACGTCTGATCGGCCTCGAGACTCGAGCAACGCCGTGGGGGGGGGGGGGGGGGGGGGGGGGGGGGGGGGGGGGGGGGGGGGGGGGGGGGGGGGGCCGGGGCGGGCGCGG
>NZ_JAGTHU010000018.1:0-72428 GCF_019895135.1 Dermacoccus sp. Tok2021 | reverse complement strand
CCCCAAACCCCCCCCCCCCGCCCGCGGGGGCCCCCCCGGGGGGCCCCCCCGACTTCATCGACCCCTCCGACGTCGTCGAGGCCAGCTTCGACGCATCGACCACCTGGGGTGAGCAGCGCTCAAGCCCGACATCGGGTGGTTTCGAGCCTCGCGATGACGAACCGTCGTCTTCGGCCGGTCGGCGAGGCTCCTCGGGTTCGTCCTTCGGCGAGGGCGCACGGTCGTCGGGCCGTGGCGCCAAGGGCAAGGGGCGTAAGAAGAAGCAGCTCACGTGGGCCGAGAAGGCCGAGCGCCGGGAGAAGCGGGCGCAGAAGCGCCGCGAGGAGGAGGCGGCCGAGCGCGAGAAGGATCCGCTGGGGTTTGCTCGCGAGATCGTTCTGCGTCAGCTCACGGCCGCCCCGAAGAGTCGAGCGCAGCTCGCGGACAAACTGCGCGAGAAGGAGGTCGACGACGACGTGGCGGAAGCCGTGCTCGACCGCATGGAGGACGTGAAGCTCGTCGACGACGAGGCCTACGCGGGCATGCTCGTGCGTTCACAGGTCGCCTCCCGCGGACTGGCGCGCAAGGCGCTCGCGCAGGAGCTCAAGCGCAAGGGCATCACCCCCGAGGTGGCCGAGGGCGCCCTCGAACAGGTCGACGACGACGCCGAGCGCGTCGTCGCCCTCCAACTCGCGCGCAAGAAGATGACAACGATGTCGCGCCTCGACGAACAGACGCAGACGAGGCGTCTCGCCGGGCTCCTCGCCCGCAAGGGATATCCGCCTTCGCTCGTGTGGTCGGTCATCAAGGAAATCCAGGGTTCGGCCGCACCCGACGAGGCGCACTAGAATCGATGGGCCATGGCTAAGACGTATGAGGTGCGCACCCACGGGTGCCAGATGAATGTCCACGACTCCGAGCGCATCTCGGGGCTGCTCGAGCAGGCCGGGTACACCGACTTCGCTGCGGTGCCCGACACCGAGCGCTCGGAGAACCCCGACCTCGTCGTGTTCAACACGTGCGCGGTGCGTGAGAACGCCTCGAACAAGCTGTACGGCAACCTCGGCCACCTGCGCCCGGTCAAGGACAAGACGCCGGGCATGCAGATCGCCGTCGGTGGCTGCCTCGCGCAGAAGGACCGCTCCGACATCGTCAGCCGCGCCCCCTGGGTCGACGTCGTCTTCGGAACGCACAACGTCGGCTCCCTGCCGGTGCTGCTCGAGCGCGCGCGCCACAACGCCGAGGCGCAGGTCGAGATCCTCGAATCCCTCGAGGTCTTCCCCTCGACGCTGCCAACGCGCCGTGACTCTGCCTACTCGGGCTGGGTCTCCATCTCGGTGGGCTGCAACAACACCTGCACGTTCTGCATCGTGCCCGCGTTGCGCGGCAAGGAGAAGGACCGCCGACCCGGCGAGATCCTCAACGAGGTCAAGGCACTCGTCGACCAGGGCGTCGTCGAGATCACCCTGCTCGGCCAGAACGTCAACACCTACGGCGTGGAGTTCGGCGACCGCCAGGCCTTCAGCAAGCTGCTGCGCGCCTGCGGTGAGATCGAAGGCCTCGAGCGGGTCCGGTTCACGAGTCCGCACCCGGCCGCCTTCACCGACGACGTCATTGAGGCCATGGCCGAGACGCCGAACGTCATGCCGAGCCTGCACATGCCCCTGCAGTCGGGCAGTGACAAGGTGCTCAAGGACATGCGTCGCAGCTACCGCAGCAAGAAGTTCCTCGGCATCATCGACAAGGTGCGCGAGCGCATGCCCGACGCTGCCATCACCACCGACATCATCGTCGGCTTCCCCGGCGAGACGGAGGAGGACTTCCAGGGCACGCTCGACGTCGTCGAGAAGTCGCGCTTCAGCTCCGCGTTCACGTTCCAGTACTCCATTCGCCCCGGCACCCCGGCGGCCACGATGGACGGCCAGATCCCCAAGGAAGTCGTGCAGGAGCGCTTCGAGCGCCTCATCGAGCTCCAGGAGCGCGTCTCCTGGGCGGGCAACCGTGAGCAGGAGGGTCGCACGGTCGAGGTGCTCGTCGCCCCGGCCGAGGGCCGCAAGGACGCCGAGACCAACCGCATGTCGGGCCGTGCCCGCGACAACCGTCTCGTCCACTTCGCCGTTCCCGAGGGAGCCGAGCGCCCTCGCCCGGGCGACATGGTGACGGTCGAGGTCACCTACGGTGCGCCGCACCACCTCGTCGCGGACTCCGGTCTCGACGGGGGCACGTACGACGTGCGTCGCACTCGCGGCGGCGACGCCTGGCAGGCTCTGCAGGACGCGGCCTCAGCGGGAACGCCGGCCGGCGCGGCCAAGCCCGCCGTCGCGCTCGGCATGCCGTCGATCGGCAAGCCGGATACCCCGGCGCCGAGCGCCCCCGCCTGCGGCATCGGCTGACGCCGCTCCGCATCCCACGCCACGCGCCCCTACTGCCCGAAAGGTAGTGGGGGCGCTTCCGCGTCGGCGAGCGAACGTGCCACGGCGGGGAGCACCCGATCGGCGGCGCGCACGATGCCGATCTCGCGCGTGAGTGCCGGGTCGCACAGAGTCACGAGGCGCACACCGTCCGCGCCTGATCGACGCTGTTCGCGGGGGAGCAGGGCTACGCCCAGCCCCGCTTCGACGAGCCCGCGCACCGTACCCAACTCCTGGCACTCGGTCCCCAGACGCGGGCGGAATCCGGCCTCGGCGCAGGCCTCGTCGAGCACGCGTCGCATGCCGTAGTGAGCCGGCATGGTGACGAAGGTTTCCTCGGCTGCGTCGCGTAGCGTCACTTCCCCGCGTGAGGCCAACGGGTGGTCTTCGGGAACGGCCAGGGCGATGGGCTGCTGGATGAGCGAGCGCCACTGGAGGCCTTCCTCCACGCGCGGCTTCGGAGAGACGATCCCGACGTCGAGGTCGCCCTCGCGCACGAGGCGACAGATCGTCTCGGCGGCATCCTGCACGAGTTGGAAGCTTGCGTGCGGGTGACTGCGACGCACGTGGCCCAGCAGGTGGGGCACGAGCCAGGGGCCGAAACTGTGGAGGAAGCCGAGGCGCAGTTCGTCGTCGCCCCCGTGCATCTCGGCGATGCGCGCGCGGGCGACGGCCATCGTGAAGTCCGCGCGGCGGGCCGCGTCGACGTAGATGCGTCCGGCGTCGTTGAGGCGCAGCCGCCGCCCCGGTCGATCGAACAACGACGCTCCGAGCGCTGATTCGAGCGTCGCAAGCCTCCGGGAGAGGGTCGGCTGGGTCGTCCCGAGCATCGCCGCGGCATCGGTGACGTTCTCCACCTCGGCCAGGGTCACGATCCAGCTGTGACCTGAGAGAACCTCCGCATCCTGTTCATGCGTCATGTGCATCAGTGTGGCATTGAGAACGTATTTCCGTATGTGGGTCGCCCGGCGCAGAGTGAGGGACATGACAGCGACAGCGGAGACCGAGCAGCCCGGGGCGGCACAGCACGCCGATGCACCGCGGGGCTATGTCCGCGGCGACGCCGGCTATACCCGCATCACGACGGCGCTCTTCGCGGCCGGTATGGCGACCTTCGTGTCGATGTACTCGGCGCAGGCCGTCCTGCCCGACCTCGCGCGTGAGTTCGATGCGTCCCCGGCCGTGGCGGCCCTCGCCGTCAGCGCGACGACCGGTGTGCTCGCCTTCGCCATCGTTCCGGCCAGCATCCTCTCGGAACGCTTCGGACGCAGCCGCGTCATGGTCGCCTCGGCGTTGCTCTCCGCGATCATCGGCCTGCTCATTCCTCTCGCGACCTCGCTCGAGGTCGTCCTCGCCGGCCGTGCCCTCCAGGGCCTGACCCTCGCCGGTGTGCCCGCCGTCGCCATGGCCTACCTCGCCGAGGAGGTGGACGGCGCGTCCCTCGGAACGGCCATGGGCCGCTACATCGCAGGGACGACGATCGGTGGGCTGGCCGGACGCATCGTGGCCTCGTTCGCGCTCGACGTCACGACGTGGCGGTGGGCACTCGAAGCGGCTGCCGTCGTCGCGCTGGTGTTCACCGCCCTCTTCGTGAAGCTCGCTCCGGCGAGCCGATTCTTCGAACCCAAGCGGATCGGTCTTCGCGCGTCGAGCGCCAATCTGGCCCGCCACCTGCGCAACCCGCGCATCATGGCACTCGTGGCTGTTGCCTTCCTCCTCATGGGCGGCTTCGTCTCGATCTACAACGTGCTCGGGTTCCGCCTCCTGCGCGAGCCCTTCGCTCTGCCGCAGGCCGTGGTCGGCCTCGTGTTCTGCCTCTACCTGTCGGGCACGCTCACGTCCGCCTGGGCCGGACGCCTGGCCGACCGATACGGTCGCGGGCCGGTACTCGCCGTCTCGACCCTGACGATGGCTCTCGGCCTGCTCCTCACCTGGTTCGACAACCTCGCGACGCTGCTCGTCGGCATGCTGGCGTTCACCGGTGGATTCTTCGCGGCCCACGCGAGCGCGAGCGGGTGGGTCACGGCCCTCGCAACGCACCATCGCGCCGAGGCGAGCTCGCTCTATCTGTTCGGTTACTACACGGGCTCGTCCGTCATCGGTGCGCTGGCCGGGTGGCCCTTCGCCACGCTGGGATGGGGCGGGACGCTCGTCCTCGTGCTTGCCGCCGTCCTCGCGGCGCTCGGTCTCGCCCTCACCCTGTGGCGTCGCGCGGGCCAGGCGCCGACTCCCGCCGCGGCGTAAGCACCGCCGTGCGCGGCTGGTGCAAGCGTGCTCCGAGCTTTGGGAGAATAGGCGCGTGAACACCCCCGGTACCGATCGAGCGCTCGTGCGACCGCGCGTCATCGCCGTCGTCGGCCCGACGGCAACCGGCAAGAGCGATCTCTCGCTCGACCTTGCCGAGCGACTCGGCGGCGAGATCGTCAACGCGGATGCGTCGCAGTTCTACCGCGGTATGGACATCGGTACGGCCAAGCTGCCTGTGGGGGAGCGGCGCGGCATCCGGCACCACCAGATCGACACCCTCGACATCCTCGACGAGGCGACGATCGCGCGCTTCCAGCGCGAGGCTCGGGCCGACATTCAAGGGGTGCTGGCTCGCGGCAACGTTCCGATCGTCGTGGGCGGCTCCGGCCTCTACCTGCGGGCCGCGCTCGACGTCCTGGAGATCCCGCCGACCGATCCGCAGGTACGAGCCCACTTCGAGCAGCGCCTCGAGGACGAGGGCTCCGGCGCCCTTCACCGGGAGTTGGCCGAGCAGGATCCCGCGGCGGCTGCCGACATCCTTGCGAGCAACGGGCGCAGGGTCGTGCGCGCGCTCGAGGTGATCGCGTTGACCGGACGCCCCTTCAGCGCCACGGCGCCGACGAAAACCTTCCTCGAACCGACGATCGTGCTCGGCCTCCAGGCCGACCCGACGGAACTCGTGACCCGCATCGAGCGACGTGTCGATCTCATGTGGGAGCGCGGGTTGCTCGACGAGGTGCGTGAACTCGACGCCCGAGGCCTGCGCAACGGGCGGACGGCGAGCCGGGCCATCGGCTACTCCCAGGCGCTCGAGCACCTCGACGGCCTTCTCGACGAGCGGGCAGCCAAGGAAGCGACGGCGATTGCAACGCGCCAGTTCGCCCGTCGTCAGCGCGCGTGGTTCCGCCCGGATCCGCGGCCGGTGTGGCTGCCCTACGACGCACCCGATCTCCTAGATCGCGCAATGGCGGAAGTCGACGGCTACAGCCAGGCGCGGCACGGAAGGGTCGCGGCTGCGTCTGACGCCGTGTGACACGATGAGCGCGTGACGCGCATTCCATTCACCAAGGGCCACGGAACGCAGAACGACTTCGTCCTCGTGCCCGATCATGACGGCACCCTCGACCTCAGCGTCGACGACGTCGCCTTCCTGTGTGACCGCCGCGCTGGCATTGGCGGCGACGGCATGATCCGCGTCGTGCGCACGGCTGCGGTGCCCGAGGTCGCGGCGCTCGCCGGAGAGGCTGAGTGGTTCATGGACTACCGCAACGCCGACGGGTCGCTCGCCGAGATGTGCGGCAACGGAACGCGCGTCTTCGCCGAATACCTGCGCTCGCGCGGACTCGTCGCGAGCGAGCAGTTCGCCATCGCGACGCGCGCCGGCGTCAAGGAGATGGTGGCCGTCCCGCACGGCTGGGCCGTCGAGCTCGGCCAGTGGCGCCTCGCCCGGGAAGAGGAGGCCGAGCGCCGCGGTATGGACTCCGTCGTCCAGGTCCACGGTTCGCCCGACCCCTTGCCCGCGCTCAGCCTCGACCTCGGCAACCCGCACACCGTCGTCGCGCTACCTCCGTCGGTGCACCTGGGCTCCCTCGAGCTGCACGAGGCACCGCACGTCGACCCCCACCCGGAGCACGGCAGCAACGTCGAGTTCGTCCATGCGATCGAGCACGCCCACATCAGCATGCGCGTGCACGAGCGCGGCAGCGGCGAGACGCGCTCGTGCGGCACCGGCGCTGCGGCCGCGGCCATCGCGACGTGGTGGTGGGGCGGCAAGCCTGAGGGCCAGCTCGACTGGAAGGTCGACGTTCTCGGCGGCACGCTCGGCGTGCACATCAAGGGCGACGAGGTTGCGCTCTCGGGGCCGGCTCAGCTCGTCGCCGACGGTGAGGTCGACCTGCCGCAACGCTGAGTCGCCCGGTCGGACAACGCTCGACGTGTGGTCGGCGAAACGGTGTGTGTCCCAACGAAAAACGTCGTCAGTGAACGTGAACCTGAGCGATACTCAAGTGGCCTAGACGTCCGCGTTTGGCGCCGGTGCGCCAGTGTCCTCCGCAGCCTCCAAGGGCGTGGGTCCTCCGTCGGACGTGCGCACCACTTCGAGAATGCGGAACCCCTTGACCGATGTCAGGCGCGTGACCTCGTAGGCGTCGCCCAACTGCTCCACGAGCCACTTCGCCAGTGAGTCCGAGCCGAGGTTGCGCTGGACGACGAGGTGGGCGCGCCCGCCGACGACGAGGCGGGGTAGCCAAGTGAGCAGCATCGAATGCAGCACCTTCTTGCCCACCCTGATCGGCGGGTTGGACCAGATGAGATCGAACCGAACGTCGGCCGGAACCTGCGACGGGCGAGCGGTCGTCACGTTCGAACAACCCTGAGCTGCAACGTTCGTCGCGCACAGATCGAGGGCGCGTTCGTTGACGTCCACCGCCCACACGTGCGCATCCGGGCTCTCCAACGCGAGCGTCGTCGCGATCGGCCCCCAGCCGCACCCCATGTCCAGGAAAGTGCCTGCCTCGGGCGGCGCCGGTGCGTGGTTGAGAAGAACAGCAGTGCCCGAGTCGAGACGGTCGGGGCAGAAGACACCGGGTGCGGTCTGCATGGCGACGCTGCGCCCGGCCAGGCGCAGGGTGAGGGTGCGCCGTTCGTCGGGTGACGCCGGCTCCGCAGTGAAGTAGTGATCGCTCATCACGGCACAGCCTACGACCGCCGCATTGGCTCGGGAGCCGCCGCAATACCGGACAACTCCGCCCGGGCGAGCCGCAACCGCGGGAGTAAATCGCTGGCCTCGCTCGTTGAACCCTGCAACGATCGAACTCTGCGCGTCACCTCGACCGCAGCGACGCACAACGTGAGGATCAGCCCTGAACGAGCGCAACCCCGCCGACTTCCTTTCCCGCCGAGCCCAGGCGCTTGCGGACGGCGACGACGCAACGGTCGTCTACGACGACCGCGGCTTTGTCGTCGACTCCTACGACGGTGACCAGATCGAGCGCGAAGAGCGCGCCGCTCTGCGCCGTGTGCACGGCCTGTCGACGGAGCTCGAGGACGTCTCCGAGGTCGAGTACCGCCAGTTGCGCCTCGAGCGCGTCGTCCTGGCGGGCGTCTGGTCCGAGGGTTCGAGCGAGGACGCCGAGAACTCCCTGCGTGAGCTCGCCGCTCTCGCGGAGACGGCTGGCTCCCAGGTGCTCGCGGGCGTCGTCCAGCGTCGCCTGCGCCCCGACCCGGGCACCTGGCTCGGTAAGGGCAAGGCCGAGGAACTCAAGGAGATCGTCGTCGCCGAAGGCGCCGACACCGTCATCGCCAACGGCGAGCTCGCCCCGAGCCAGCGCCGCGCTCTCGAGGACGTCGTCAAGGTGAAGGTCATCGACCGCACCGCGCTCATCCTCGACATCTTCGCCCAGCACGCGAAGAGCAAGGAGGGCAAGGCCCAGGTCGAGCTGGCTCAGATGCAGTACCTCCTGCCGCGTCTTCGCGGTTGGGGTGAGTCGATGTCCCGTCAGGCCGGTGGTCAGGCCGCGGGTGGCCAGGGCATGGGGTCGCGCGGTCCCGGTGAGACGAAGATCGAACTCGACCGACGTCGCATCAATACGCGCATGGCCAAACTGCGCCGCGAGATCGCGGAGATGAAGACGACTCGCGACACCAAGCGCAGCGGGCGCCGCAACAACAACGTGCCGAGCGTCGCCATCGCCGGCTACACGAACGCCGGCAAGAGCTCGATCCTCAACCGCCTCACCAACGCCGGTGTGCTCGTGCAGAACCAGCTGTTCGCCACGCTCGACCCGACGGTCCGCCGCGCCGAGACGCCGGACGGGCGCGGTTACACGCTGGCCGACACCGTCGGCTTCGTGCGCGACCTGCCGCACCAACTCGTCGAGGCCTTCCGCTCGACACTGGAGGAAGTGGCCGACGCCGACCTGCTCCTGCACGTCGTCGACGGCTCCCACCCCGACCCGGAGTCGCAGATATCCGCGGTGCGCGAGGTGCTCGCCGACGTCGACGCGAGCGATGTCAAGGAAGTCATCGTCATCAACAAGGCCGACATCGCCGCCCCCGACGTCATCGACCGCCTGATGCGCCACGAGAAGCACTGCATCGCCGTGTCGGCTCGTACGGGCGAGGGGTTGCCCGAACTGCTGCAACTCATCGCGGACGAACTGCCCCACCCCGACGTGCGGGTCGAACTCCTGCTGCCGTACGAGCGAGGTGACCTCCTCAGCCGCGTGCACGCTGACGGTGACGTGCTCGGCGTCGAGCACCGCCCCGAAGGCACCCACGTGCACGCCAAGGTGACGAAGGAACTGGCCAGCGAGTTGGAGCCGTACCTGGCGTCCAGCGTCGCCTGAGCTTCGCGCCACGGATTCGTCCGTCCCCAGCGGGCCTCAATAGGATGCGCTCGTGAGTTCGTCTTCCCGCACCACGGCCACCGCCGAACACCGCCGTCTGGCCCAGGCACCGAAGGACAGCGACCCGTGGCGTCTGTGGGGGCCGTACATGGCCGCTCGCCAGTGGGGCACGGTCCGTGAGGACTACTCTGCCGACGGCAACGCGTGGGCTTACCTGCCGTTCGACCACGCCCACCAGCGCGCCTACCGCTGGGGCGAGGACGGACTGGCGGGTCTGTGCGACCGCTTCGGGTTCTTCAACGTCTCGCTGGCGTTGTGGAACGGTGAGGACGACCGCCTCAAGGAACGTCTGTTCGGCCTGACGAACGGTGAAGGCAACCACGGCGAGGACGTCAAGGAGGTCTGGTGGCCCACCGACGCCACCCCCACCCACTCCTACGGCACGTGGCTCTATCGCTACCCCCAGGCCGCGTTCCCGTACAACCACCTGCGCGCCGAGGCCGCCTCGCGCGGGCGAACCGACGACGAGTACGAGCTCATCGACACGGGAGTCTTCGACGAGAACCGCTTCTTCGACATCGAGGTCACGCACGCCAAGGCGAACCCGACCGACATCTGCCTCGAGTACACCGCGACCAACCACGGCCCCGACGCCGCGCTGCTCGACCTCGTGCCGCAGGCGTGGTTCCGCAACACGTGGTCGTGGGGACGAGACGAGCGTGAACCCTCGATCTCCCTCGTCACGGAGAACTGCGTGCGCGCCGAACACGGCTGGCTCGGTGACTACGAACTGCACGCCGACGGCGAGCCGCGCATCATCTTCTGCGACAACGAGACGAACGAGATCGCCGTGTCTGGCGCGGAGACCAACCCCCGTGAGCTGACGAAGGACGGCATCAACCAGCGCATCGTGGCGGGGGAGAGCGACGGCATCCGCCTCGACCACGGCACGAAGGTCGGCTTCTGGTACCACTTCGAGGCCATCGCGCCGGGTGAGAGCGTCACCGTGCGGCTGCGTCTGCGCGGCGTCGGGCGCTCGAGCGCCCACCAGCCCAAGGGAACCGCCCACCAGGAGCCGGTGCCCGGCGACCCGGCCTTCGGTGAGGGCTTCGACATCGTCCGTCGGGTGCGCGCCGAGGAGGCCGACGAGTTCTACGCCGCGGTCATCCCGGCCACGGTGAGCGACGACGACCGTCACATTGCCCGTCGCGCTTTCGCTGGCCTGCTGTGGGGCAAGCAGCTCTACCGCTACTACGTCGAGGAATGGCTCGAGGGCGACCCGGCCGTCAAGGCGCCGCCGCGTGAGCGCGTCACCGGCGTCGAGGGCCGACACGGACGCAACGTCGGCTGGCGCCACCTCGCCCTGGCCGACGTCATCTCGATGCCGGACGAGTGGGAGTACCCCTGGTTCGCCGCGTGGGATCTGGCGTTCCACACCGTGCCGCTCGCGCACATCGACCCCGAGTTCGCCAAGCACCAGCTCGTGCTCATGTGCCGGGAGTGGGCCCAGCACCCCAACGGTCAGCTGCCCGCGTACGAATGGGCCTTCGAGGACGTCAACCCGCCCGTCCACGCGTGGGCCTGCTGGCAGGTCTACGCCATCGACGGCGGACAGGACCAGGCCTTCCTCATCCAGGTCTTCAACAAGCTGCTTCTCAACTTCTCGTGGTGGGTCAACCGCAAGGACGCCGAGGGCTCCTACCTCTTCGAGGGCGGCTTCCTCGGCATGGACAACATCGCGCTGTTCGACCGCTCGACCGCCGTGCCCCCGGGCTACAAGCTGGAACAGTCCGACGCGACGAGCTGGATGGCGTTCTTCTCGCTGTCGATGCTGCGCATGGCCCTCGAACTCGCGCGCCACGAGCGGGCCTACGACAACACGGCCACGACGTTCCTGCAGTACTTCATCAACCTTGCCCACGCGATGGACCGCACGACGCCGGAGAAGGTGTCGAGCCTGTGGAACGAGGAGGACGGCTTCTTCTACGACGCCCTCCAGCGCGAGGACGGCGAGATCATCCAGTTGCGCGTTCGCTCGATGGTCGGCCTGCTGCCGCTCATGGCCGTGCTCATCGCCCCGAGTTGGGTGCAGCACGAACTGCCCGACTTCGTGCGCGAGGTCGAGTGGATGATGGAGCGCGAGCCGGCCATGATGAAGGCCATCACGCAGGCCGAGGCCGACTCCGGCGGCGAGAAGCTGACGATGACGCTCATCTCCAAGCGACGCCGCGGCCTGCTGCTCGAACGACTCTTCGACGAGAACGAGTTCCTCTCCGAGTTCGGTATCCGTTCGCTGTCCGCGGCCTACCGCGAGGAGTACACGGCGGAGATCGGCGGACGCTCGATGTCGATCCGCTACACCCCCGGAGAGTCCGACATCGACCTGTTCGGCGGCAACTCCAACTGGCGTGGGCCGGTGTGGTTCCCGGTCAACTTCCTCGTCGTCGACTCGCTGCGTCTGTACGCCGCGTCGGCGGAGGGCGACGTCGAGTACGAGTACCCGACCGGATCGGGGCGGATGGTCAAGCTGTCCGAGATCGTCTCCGACCTCGAGGACCGGCTCGTCAATCTCTTCCGTCTCGGACCCAACGGCCGCCCGGGCGACCAGCGTGAGTACCCGAACGGGCCGCTGTGGAACGAGCACGTCACGTTCAGCGAGTACTTCCACGGCGACACCGGCGTCGGCCTCGGCGCCGCGCACCAGACGGGGTGGACGGCGCTCGTGGCGCACTACATTTGCTCCGATCACGCGCCGCACCTGCCGGGGGTTCTGCCCGGCGAGTGAGCCGCATGCGGTGGCCTGTGCGGGCGTCGTCCACAGTGACGACGCCCGCACAGGCGTTTCCACAGCTGTGCCCGCGTCGCGACTCGGAGGGCGTCCCGGTGCTGCCATAGGGTGGGCGCATGCCCGAACTGCCCTCGCTCGACGAACTCATGTCCGCGGCCGTCTCCGGCGTCGGCGGCGTCCCGCGGCCGGGGCAGTCGACGATGGCGAACGCCGTCCAGGAGGCCATCGAGCGCGACGAGCACCTGCTCGTGCAGGCGGGTACGGGCACGGGAAAGTCGCTGGCCTACCTCGTGCCCGCGATCCGTCACGCGTTCGAGGTGAACAAGCCGGCCATCGTGGCCACGGCGACGCTCGCCCTCCAGGCGCAGATCGTCGATCGCGACATGCCGCGCCTCGCCGACGCGCTCGAACCGCTGCTCGGGCGCCGGCCCACGTACGCGCTCGTCAAGGGGCGGCGTAACTACGTGTGCCAGCACAAGCTCACCGGTGGCTACCCGGACGACGACGAGGGCGCGCTCATGGGCGTCGGCCAGGTCGACGAACACGCCGGACGCACCGGCCGCGAGGTCGTGCGCCTGCGGGAGTGGGCCGACGAGACCGAATCCGGCGACCGCGACGAACTCGTGCCCGGCGTGTCCGAGAGGGCGTGGCGCCAGGTCTCCGTCTCGAGCCACGAGTGCCTCGGCAGCAAGTGCCCCGTCGTCGAGGACTGCTTCGTCGAAATGGCGCGCGCCGACGCGAAGGAGGTCGACGTCGTCGTGACGAACCACTCCTTCATGGCGATCGACGCCTTCGAGGGGCGCCAGATGCTGCCCGAGCACGACCTGCTCGTCGTCGACGAGGCCCACGAGCTCGTCGACCGCGTCACCGCGACCATCACCGACGAACTGACGACCGGAACGATCAACGCGGCCGCCAAGCGCTGTGGCCGCCTCGCCGAGACCGACGACCTCAAGCGCGGGGCCGAGGTGCTGGGCGAGGCACTCGGGCAACACCAGGAAGGGCGGCTGCTCGGAGTCTCCGACGTTCTCGAGGCGGCCCTGCGCACGATTCTCGACGCCTCACGTTCCATCGCCTCGGAACTGAAGCCGAAGAACCCGCAGGACAACGACGGCGTTCGCCAGATGGCTCGAGCCGCGATCGACGAGATCTTCGAGACGTGCGAACGCATCCTCGAGGAGCGGGAGCTCGACGTCCTGTGGGTCTCCCACAACCAGCGCACCGGCGTCTCCGCGCTGCGTGTCGCGCCGATGAGCGTGGCCATGCTCATGCGGGACAAGATCTTCGGTGAGCGATCGGTCGTCATGACGTCGGCCACCCTCGAACTCGGTGGCTCGTTCGACGCCGTGGCCGGAACCCTCGGCCTGCGCGGAGCGGGCGGCCCGCAGTGGAAGGGCCTCGACGTCGGCTCGCCGTTCGACTACCCCAAGCAGGGCATCGCCTACGTCGCCCAGCACCTTCCTCCGCCCGGGCGTGACGGACTCTCACCGCAGGCCCTCGACGAGATCGAGACGCTCGTGCGCGCGGCCGGTGGACGCACGCTCGGCCTCTTCTCCTCGATGCGCGCCGCCCAGGCCGCCGCCGAGGCGATGCGGGAGCGCTTCGGCGACGAGATCCCCGTGCTGTGCCAGGGCGAGGACCAGATGGGCACCCTCGTGCGCACCTTCGCCGCCGACGCCCGCACGTGCCTCTTCGGCACGCTGACGCTGTGGCAGGGCGTCGATGTGCCCGGAAGCAGCCTCCAACTCGTCATCATCGACCGCATCCCGTTCCCGCGACCGGACGACCCCCTCGCCTCGGCTCGCTCGCAGGCCATCGCGAAGATGGGCGGCAACGGGTTCATGGCCGTCTCGGCCACCCACGCCGCGCTGCGCCTCGCGCAGGGCGCCGGGCGCCTCATCCGGCACACCGACGACCGTGGCGTCGTCGCGTTCCTCGACTCGCGCATGATGACGGCCCGCTACGCCGGTTTCCTCCAGCGCTCGTTGCCGCCGTTCTGGCCGACCACCGATCGTGCGCTCATCCTCAAGGCGCTCGCTCGTCTCGACGAGAACGCCCCGGACGTCACCCCTCCGCCGGCGGCCGGTACGCGCTCGACGAAGCAGCCGTCGGTTCCCAGCCCCTCGTCGAGTTCCGTCCGCTCGTCGGGCGCTTCGTCGGCGTCCTCGGCAGCGTCGTCGGGGTTATCGGCAGGTTCCTCGGCGGACGCGAAGGAGCGGGCGCTCGCCGCCGCAGCGGCAGCCGGTGTCAGCGGAATGGGGACGGCCAGCGCCATCAAGGCACCGACCAAGTCGACGCCGCCTCCGGTCGACGACACGGCCCGAACCGCCGTCACCGGCGGCGAGGCGTGGACGGCGGAGTCCGACGAGGAACTGCGCGAGGGCGTCAGCATGGGCCTGTCAGCCGAAGAGCTGGCCGACCACCTCGAACTCTCGGCGGAGTCGGTGCTCGCCCGTTGCGCGCAACTCGGCATCCGCCCGGCGGGGGAGTGACGTTCGCTGTGAGCAGCACGACGATCGGGGTGTTCGTCTCGCGAGGTGTGCTTGCCTCAGCGCACACGCAGCGGTCGCTGATCCGGTCGGCGCCCCGGTTGTCGGTGGCCGATGAGAGGCTGACGCCATGAACGAATCGTCGGCGCTGCCTCAGCTGGTGCTCATCACCGGCCCCGAGCGCGTGCTCGCGCAACGAGCGCTCTCGCACGTGCTCGAGGCCCTCGGTTCGAGCCACCCCGACGCGGAGGTCATCCGCCTCGACGCGCTCGAGTACGAGCCGGGCCGGCTGACGATGGACCTGTCGCCGAGCCTGTTCGGCGGGCACCGCGTCGTCGTCGTACGCGACCTCGACGAGGCCACCGATCCGCTCGTCGACGAACTCTCCGACGTACTCAAGCACCCGCTCGACGACGCGCACCTCGTCGTCCTCCACAAGGGTGGTAACCGCGCCAAGCGTGTCCTCGACGCGATGAAGAAGGCGAAGGCGCACGTCATCGAGGCGCCGGCCATGAAGTCGGACCGCGACAAGTCGGCTTTCATCACGAACGAATTCCGGATCGCGCGCCGCAAGATCACCCCCGAGGCCGTGCGGGCGTTGCTCGAGGCAGCGGGCAAGGACACGTCGGAGCTGGCCGCGGCGTGCAAGCAACTCGTCGACGACACGACGGGCGTCGTCGACGAGAACGTCGTCGCCACCTATCACTCGGGCAAGGTCGAGGCCACGGGCTTCCGGGTTGCCGACGCCGCCATCGCCGGCAATGCTCCCGAAGCGCTTCGACTCCTGCGTCACGCGTTCGCCTCCGGGCTCGACCCGGTTCCGGTCGTGGCGGTCCTCGCCTCACAGCTGCGGCAGGTTGCCAAGGTGGCCACCGCCGGGGGAGGACGCAGCGCTGAACTCGCCAAGCAGCTCGGTATGCCCCCGTGGCAGATCGATCGTGCCCGCGGCGCGTCGCGCGGCTGGGACGGCGTCAGGTTGGGCCGCGCGATTCAGACCGTGGCTGCGGCCGACTTCGCCGTCAAGGGCGGCGGGCGCGATCCGCAGTACGCCGTCGAGCACGCCGTGCTCGAGATCTGCAAACAGCGTCACGCGCCGCCCGAGCGAGGCTGAAGCTGGTCGGACGCCGAGCGCTTCGGCCGATTGCGTGCCCGCGGGGTCCGGCTGGTAAGTTTGGACGAGTGCGTGTGGGCTCAGGTCGTGCGCACACGCAAGCAGTAACCAGCGGTCTCTCATCGCCAGGTGTCCCCACGCCATATCCGAGAGGCCGACTGTCGCCCTCACGACAGAATCATTCGACCGAAGAAGTGAGTTTTCGTGGCAAACATCAAGTCGCAGATGAAGCGGATCAAGACGAACGCTGTTCGTACGGAGCGCAACAAGTCCTACAAGGCTGAGCTGCGTACCTGGATCCGCAAGTTCCGCGCCGAGGTCGAAGCCGGTAACAAGGACGCCGCTACCACGGCCCTTGCTGCCGCTTCGAAGAAGCTGGACAAGGCTGTCTCCAAGGGAGTCATCCACAAGAACCAGGCCGCCAACAAGAAGTCGGCCATGGCGAAGCAGCTCAACAACCTCTGAGTTCTTCCATGAGTCCTCACGAGGACTCAGCACGACGAAGGGTCGTCACCGTCCGCGGTGACGGCCCTTCGATGTTGAGCGGGGACCGCGGCACAGGTGCCGCGTTTCCGAGGCAACATCGAAGGTCGCCAGAGCCCGGTGCCCGGGCGGCGACGGCGGCTGCTGACATAATGACGGGCGAACAATCCGGCGTCGCGCTGACGCCGTACGACGCGAGTGAGGTACTTCCTTGAGCGACACCGAGCACGGCCACCGCTACACCGCCGAACTGGCGGGGCAGATCGAGAAGCAGTGGCAGGACGTGTGGGAGGAGCAGGGAACCTTCGAGGCCCCCAACCCCACGGGGCCGTGGGCCGACCCGCAGGGCGTGGCCGAGCGCGAGAAGGTCATGATCCAGGACATGTTCCCCTACCCCTCCGGTGCGGGACTGCACGTCGGGCACCCGCTCGGCTACATCGCCACCGACGTCTACGCGCGCTACCAGCGCACCCAGGGCAAGAACGTCCTCTACACCCTCGGTTACGACGCGTTCGGCCTACCGGCGGAGCAGTACGCCGTCCAGACCGGCCAGCACCCGCGCAAGACGACCGAGGACAACATGGTCAACATGCGTCGCCAGCTGCGTCAGCTCGGGCTGTCGCACGACATGCGTCGCACCTTCGCCACGATCGAGCCGTCCTACTACAAGTGGACGCAGTGGATCTTCCTGCAGATCTTCAACGCCTGGTACGACGAGGACGCGGGTAAGGCCCGTCCGATCGACACGCTCGTCGAAGCCCTCGAAAGTGGTCGCGTCGCCACGCCGGACGGCCGCGCATGGGCCGAACTGGACGCCACCGAGCGCGCCGCTGCCGTCAACGCCCGTCGCCTCGCGTACAAGTCGGACGCTCCGGTCAACTGGTCGCCCGGCCTCGGCACCGTCGTGGCAAACGAGGAGGTGACGGCCGACGGCCGCACCGAGCGCGGCAACTTCCCGGTCTTCAAGCGCAATCTGCCGCAGTGGATGATGCGTATCACCGCCTACGCCGACCGCCTCGTCGACGACCTCGAGCGCCTCGACTGGCCGGAGTCGATCAAGCTGCAGCAGCGCAACTGGATCGGTCGCAGCAACGGCGCGAGCATCCGCTTCGACGTCGAGAACCACGAGGGCGCTCAGCTCGAGGTCTTCACGACGCGCCCCGACACGATCTTCGGCGCGACGTTCATGGTGGTCGCCCCGGAGCATCCGCTCGTCGACACGCTCGTGCCCGACACGTGGCCCGAGGGCACGAAGGACGCGTGGAGCGGGGGCGCGACAAGCCCGCGCGAGGCCGTCGACACCTATCGTCGTGAGGCCTCCCGCAAGAGCGACCTCGAGCGTCAGACCGGCGAGAAGGGCAAGACCGGTGTCTTCACCGGTGCCTTCGCCACGAACCCGGTGACAGGTCGACGCATGCCCGTCTTCGTCGCCGACTACGTCCTCATGGGCTACGGCACCGGCGCCATCATGGCCGTGCCCGCGCAGGACGAGCGCGACTGGGACTTCGCGGCCGCGTACGACCTCGACGTCATCCGCACCGTGCAGCCGTCCGAGGGCCACCCGGAGAACAAGCCGTTCACCGGCGCGGGCGTCGCCATCAACTCGGCCACCTCGGGCCTCAGCCTCGACGGGCTCGGCATCGAGGACGCCAAGGTCAAGATCATCGAGTGGCTCGAGGCGAACGAGCGCGGAAGCGGCACGACGACCTACCGCCTGCGCGACTGGCTGTTCAGCCGCCAGCGCTACTGGGGCGAGCCCTTCCCGGTGGTCTACGACGAGAACGGCGAGGCGCACGCCCTGCCGGAGTCGATGCTGCCGGTCGAACTGCCCGACGTCGCGGACTACTCGCCGAAGACCTACGACCCGGAGGACGCCCAGTCCATGCCGGAGTCGCCCTTGTCGCGTGCGAGCGAGTGGGTGAGCGTCGAGCTCGACCTCGGTGACGGTCGCAAGACGTACACGCGCGAGACGAACACGATGCCCAACTGGGCCGGTTCGTGCTGGTACGAACTGCGTTACGCAGACCCCGCAAACGACGAACGATTCGTCGACGCGGGCTGTGAGGAGTACTGGCTCGGCAAGGGCCGCGGCTTCGGCAAGGGCGTCGCGAACGACCCGGGCGGCGTCGACCTCTACGTCGGCGGCGCCGAGCACGCCGTCCTGCACCTGCTGTACGCGCGTTTTTGGCACAAGGTGCTGTTCGACCTCGGCCTCATCTCGAGCGAGGAGCCGTTCCGCAAGCTCTACAACCAGGGCATGGTGCAGGCCTACGCGTTCCGTGACGGGCGCGGCCAGCCGGTGCCGGCTGCCGAGGTCACCGAGCGCGAGGTCGACGGCGAGACGGTGTTCGAGTGGCAGGGCGAGCGC
Source organism: Dermacoccus sp. Tok2021 (assembly GCF_019895135.1). Taxonomy (NCBI): domain Bacteria; kingdom Bacillati; phylum Actinomycetota; class Actinomycetes; order Micrococcales; family Dermacoccaceae; genus Dermacoccus; species Dermacoccus sp. Tok2021. The sequence goes on along the minus strand of NZ_JAGTHU010000018.1, from coordinate 54,206 downwards.
GTCACCCGTGAGTACGGGAAGATGGGCAAGTCGCTCAAGAACGTCGTCACGCCGGACGAGATGTGCGACGCGTTCGGCGCCGACACCTTCCGCGTCTACGAGATGTCGATGGGCCCCCTCGACGCGTCGCGTCCGTGGGAGACCCGTGCCGCCGTCGGCTCGCAGCGCTTCCTGCAGCGTCTGTGGCGCAACGTCGTCGACGAGGGCAGCGGCGAGGTCACCGTCACCGATGCGCCGATGGATGACGCCACGAAGCGCGCACTCCACCAGACGATCGACGCGGTGAGCGCCGACTTCGAGAACCTGCGTTTCAACACGGCGGTCGCTCGCCTCATCGAGCTCAACAACACGCTGACGAAGCTCGACGCCGTGCCGCGCGAGGCGGCCGAGGCGCTCGTGCTCATGACGGCGCCGCTGGCCCCGCACATCGGTGAGGAGCTGTGGAAGCGCCTGGGTCACGACACGACGCTGGCGTTCGAGCCGTTCCCGGTCGCCGACCCGGCGTTCCTCGTGCAGGACACCGTTGTTGCCGTCGTCCAGGTGGCCGGCAAGGTGCGCGATCGCCTCGACGTCGCCGCCGACATCAGCGAGGCCGACCTCGAGGCCGCAGCCATGGCGAGCGAGCGCGTGCAGTCGTTCCTCGAGGGCAAGACGGTTCGCAAGGTCATCGTCCGAGCTCCCAAGCTCGTCAACATCGTCGCGAACTGATGGCTGCGCGACGACGGGACGCCCCTCGCGTGGGTGTCGTCACGGACTCGACGGCGTGCCTGCCGGACGAGCTCGTGGCGGCGCTCGGCGGGACGCTCGCCGTCGTGCCGCTGACCGTGACGATCGACGGGCGCTCGCTCGTCGAGGGTGAGGGCGTCACCGGGGAGACGGTGGCCCAAGCCGAACAGAACGAGCGGGAACTGTCGACGGCCCGGCCGGCGCCTGCGCGCATGGTCGAGGCGTACGAGTACCTCGCGGGTCAGGGCTGCACCAAGATCGTCTCCGTTCACGCGGCGGCCCAGCTGTCGTCCACGGTGAGTTCGGCGCGCCTCGCGGCGGCCGAATCGTCTGTGCCCGTCTCCGTCGTGGACTCCACGACGATGGGCATGGCGATGGGTTTTGCGGCGCTCGCCGGGGCTCGTTCGGCCGTGCGCGGTGAAGGCTTCGCCGCGGTCGAGGAGGTCATCCGTTCCGTGGCGACGACGTCGCGCACGGCGCTCTACGTCGACTCGCTGGAACCGCTGCGCCGCGGTGGTCGCGTCGGTCGGGCCGGTGCCCTTCTCGGCTCCGCGCTGTCGATCAAGCCGCTGCTGCGCCTCGAGGACGGGGTGATCGAGCCCTTGGCACGCGTGCGAACGACGGGCAAGGCCATCGAACGCCTGGGGCGGTGGGCGCTCGCGGAGGCGCGGGCCCTCGGACCGGGCCCGGTCGTCTGCGCCGTGCACTCCGTGACGCGACAGGACCTTGCCGAGCGACTCACGGGGCTCCTCACGGAATCGGCGGAGAAGGACACTGACGGAGCAGAGCCGGTGACCTGGGCAGAACCCATCGTGCAGGCACCGCTGGCCGCCGCCGTCACGGCGCACATCGGCAGCGGGGCGATCGGCGTGGCCGTGGCGCGGATGCCGGAGGATTCGTCGGGGGCCGACCCGAACGGGGAAACCGACGCCGCGTGACGGTCTGATTCCGTCGTGGGCCCGGTGCGCCGTGTCCGAGCTTCCTCCACAGGCGTGATGCCTGCGCATGACCCCGAACTGTCGCAGCAGGCGCTTCCACAGGCTCAAGCGGCGCAGGATGGTGTTCACTCCGGAGGCCTTCGTAGCGTCACGCCATGACGACTCGACACGACAGCGACGACCGGCTCGACGAAGTGCTCGCGGAGATCGAACGGGCACGTCGCGAACCCGCGTGGACCCCTGAGCCGGAGCGCACGCCCCGACGGCTCATCCGCCCTCCTGCTCCGCTCGACGAGGCTCGCTGGGCGCCGTCACGCACGGCCGTTGTCGTGGTTGCACTGTGTGCACTGCTCGCTGCTCTCGTCTTCGGTGTGCGTGTCATGCTCACGCCGGACACATCGAGCGCCGCAACAGGCTCTTCAGCCAAACCGCTGCAGGTCGCGGGTCGTGCCACGGTGTCGAGCGCCCCATCGGGCGCTGCCGCGGCGCCCACGAACGCTGCCTCGACAGCGGCCACCCCCGCCGCTGCGGCGTCGCCCTCGGTGCTCAACATCCACGTCGTCGGGGCGGTGCGCACTCCCGGCGTCGTCACGGTCACACCGGGCGCCAGGGTCGAGGACGCCGTCAGGGCAGCCGGTGGGCTGAAGGGAGCCGATGCTTCCGGCATCAATCTCGCGCGGCCACTCGCCGACGGAGAGCAGGTCATCGTGCCGAGGCCGGGGGAGTCCCCGCCGGTTCCCAGCCCGCCCGCGGCTCCGGCGCGTGTTCAACCGTCATCGGGTGCAGCGGCCATCACACCGGGAACCCCGGGGGCCTCTGCAGGGGCGTCCGCCCTGGTCAATCTCAACACGGCCGACGCGGCCGCGCTCGACACCCTGCCCGGAGTGGGGCCGGTCCTCGCGCAGAGAATCCTCGACTGGCGCACGGAACACGGCCGATTCTCGAGCGTCGAGGAGTTGGGTGAGGTCAGCGGCATCGGTGACAAGGCCCTGGAGCGGCTGCGCTCCAAGGTCACGGTGTGAGGAGCGAGCACGACCTCCGGCTGCTCGGCGCGGCATGTTGTGGCTGGGGCGTGCTCGCCGTGTTGCTCGCACTACGAGCCTCGGCCACCGAGGTCGTCGTGGTGGCGCTCGCCGCCGCAGCGCTGGGGGGAGCGCTGTTCCTGTCGCGGGTTCGGCGCGCGCTCGTCGTGGGCGTTGCCTTCTGTGCGGTCGTCACGGCGCTGATCGCCACGGCGGCCGGAGGACAACTCGCTCACCAACGTCAGGGGCCGCTCGCCGAGTTGGCGGCCGAACGAGCCAGCGGAACGTTCGAGGCCGTCGTCACGGGGCAACCCCGCGCCCTTGAACCTAAGGGGCCGGGCGCTGCGGACCGGTATCTCGTTCCCCTCACCGTGCACCGAGTCCAGGCCCGCGGAACGCGGGTCGACGTGGCGACGCCGGTCGTCCTGATCGGTGACGGACGGTGGCGGACCGTGCCGTGGAGAGCTCGGCTCGATGTGAAGGGCAGACTCGCGCCCTCGGAACGGCTCGGGTCTGCCCAGGCGCTGCTCGTGGCGCGCGGTGGACCTCATGTCCTTGACGGGTCGCCACCGGTCATCGCACAACTCGAAGTCTTGCGCCGGGGTCTGTCGCACGCGGCTCGAAACCTCCCGGACGACCCGCGCGGCCTCGTGCCGGCTCTCGTCGTCGGTGACGTCGCCGCGATCCCGGCCGAGTTGAACGACGACATGAGCGTCACGGGCATGTCGCACCTCAACGCGGTGAGCGGGTCGAACGTCACCATTGTGCTCGTCGCGGCGTCGTGGTGTCTGTCCTGGTCTGGTCTGCGTCGGCGCGCCCGCACAGTGGCGGCTCTTCTTGTCGTCCTCCTCTACGTGCTCGTGTGCCATCCGGATCCGAGCGTTGTCCGTGCCGGAGCGATGGGCATCGTCGGGTTGCTCGGCACGTCGTGGGGCAGACCGAAAGCTGCCTGCCCGGCGCTCGGGGCGGCCATCACGCTGCTCCTCATGTGGGATCCGTGGCTCGCCGTGAGTGCGGGGTTCGCGCTCTCGGCGCTCGCCACGCTCGGCCTCGTGCTCTTCGCGAAGCGATGGGCGAACGCCCTGACGGAACGGTTGCCGCAAACGCCGTCGTCGAAGCTGACCCACGCGATCGAACTGTGTCTCATTCCCGTCGCCGCCCAGGCGCTGTGCTTGCCCATCCTCGTGGCGCTGAGTGGTGCCGTGTCGCTCGTTTCCCTGCCGGCGAACGTTCTCGCGGAGCCCTTTGTCGCACCGGCCACGCTCGCGGGGATGGTCGTTCTGCTCGTGGCACCACTCGTCCCGGCTCTGGCCGATCTGCTCGTGTGGGCGGCGGGTCTTCCCGCCTGGGTCATTTCCACGATTGCCCACGTCGCCGCATCCGTGCCAGGGGGCTCGTTGCCGTGGCCGAGCGGGGCGCCCGGCATCGTGCTGGCCGTCGTCCTCCTCGCGGCGCTCCTGTTCGGGTGGCGAATCGTCCCGTGGCTCGGCCTTCGAGGGTGGGCATCCGTCACGTTGGTGGCGCTCGTCCCTGCGGCCCTGTGGCTTCCGATCCCCGGAGAGGGACGCGCAGATCCGGGGTGGCTGTATGCCCAGTGCGACGTCGGGCAGGGAGATGCCGCGTTGGTACGCACCGGTGAGCAGGCGGCGATCCTCGTCGACACCGGACCCGAGGAAGGCGACGTCACCGGGTGCCTCGATCGTCACGGCGTGACGCGTGTGGACGCCGTCGTGCTCACGCACCTGCATGCCGACCACGTCGATGGTCTCGGGGCCGTACTCGAGCGGCAGCCGTCGGTCGAGGTCTTCGTGACGTGGCTGACGAGCCACAGCTCGAGCCCTCGTGGTGGCCGAGGGGAGAGGGATGCCGATGCCCAGACGAGGCAGGTGTTGCGCCGTTACGGGAAGGTTGCGCAACGCCTCGCACCGGGTCAGCAGGTCCGTGTCGGTGACGCCGTGCTCGACGTCCTCTGGCCGCGCCGAGCGTTGGCGGCGGGTTCGCCGGTCAACAATGCTTCCCTCGTGCTCGATGTGGCGACGCCGAGCGTGCATGCGCTCATGCTCGGCGACGTCGAACGGGAGGCGCAGGCCGCGTGCATCGGGGAGGTGACGCGCCGAGCAGCGTCGCGTCCCTACGACCTCGTCAAGGTTGCTCACCACGGCAGCGCGAACCAGAGTGCCGGGCTCTATCGGGCGGCTTCGGCGCGGGTCGGCCTCATCGGGGTGGGGGAGGGCAACGATTACGGACACCCGAAGGAATCGCTCCTGTCGTTACTCGCCCAGAGCGGAACAGCCGTCTACCGAACGGACCTTTCAGGAGACCTCGACGTCGTACCCGTCGGTAGATCGCTCACGGTCGAACCGCAGAGATGACACCGTTGAGAGTCGTAGGAGATTCCAGTCGCGAGCCGGAGGGAACCGGCGACAGGTTCGGCAGAGCGTCGGTTGCTTCCCGCAGCGCGTCGAGGGTGGCCTTGACCGCCGGCACACGCTGGAGGTCGGGCGTGGTGACAGCCTGAACCGAACGACGGCTCGCCGGCTCGATGGCGATGGTGGCCACGCGGGGGTGCTGAGTCGAACGCAGGATGAGCTCCGGGATGAGGGCCACGCCCAACCCCTCGGCCACGAGTCCGAGCACGGTGACGTAGTCCTCGGTCTCGAACGCGACGTCAGGGGTGTAACCCGCCGAGGTGGCGAGCGAGAGCAGGTGGCCCCGGCAGCGCGGGCATCCGGCGATCCACGACGCGGACTCGAGCTCCTCCATCGACACGGAGCCCCTTCCGGCAAACGGGTGATCGGCCGGCACGGCGAGGCGCACCTCGTCCTCGAGCAGGTCGAGCGTGGTGAGCCCCTCGAGATCCTCCGCGTGTGCCGCGATCTCGTCGCCGTCGTAGGAGAACGCGATTGCAACATCGCAATCTCCCGCCCGAAGCGCCGCGAGTGACTCCGGCGGCTCCGCTTCCGCGAAGGTGACCTGAACGTCGGGGTAGCGCTGCTTGACGAGCGACAGCGCTCGTGGGACGACGGTCGACGAGGCCGAGGGGAAGGCCATGAGGCGCACTCGTCCCGCCCTCAGGCCGGCGATCGAGGCCACTTCGCCCTCCGCCGCCTCGAGAGCGGCGAGCACCGGAGTGGCTGTGCGGGCGAGCACGTGGCCCGCCTCGGTCAGACGCACCGAACGTCCGAGGCGCTCGACGAGAGCCGTTCCCGTCTTGTCCTCCAAGCGGCGCACCATCTGGGACACGGCAGGCTGGGAGTAGCCCAGGGAAGCAGCGGCAGCGGTGAAGCTACCCTCCTGGGCAATGGCTTTCATGACCCGAAGGCCGGCGGCGTCGATCATCCGTAGAGAATAACCCGGCGTTATCGGATGTTGTAGTTTCTATCGATTGTCGAATGAGAGGGGCCACCTGTGACTGCAGAGTTGGCGGAGTTCGTCGCGCAGGGCGACCTGTTCGTGCTCACCGGGGCGGGTCTCTCGACCGAGTCGGGCATTCCCGACTACCGCAAGCCTGACGGCACCCGCCGAACGGTTCCCATGACGTTCCAGCAGTTCCTCAGCGGGGACGACGCGCGCCGACGCTACTGGGTTCGCAGCGCCGTCGGGTGGGAACGTTTCGCCGCGGCTCGGCCCAACGGCGGCCACCACGCTGTTGCAGCCTTGCAGCGCGCAGGTCTCGTGCAACACCTCGTGACGCAGAACGTCGACGGTCTTCATGCGGCCTCCGGAGCGGACGCCCTCGAACTGCACGGTTCGCTCTCCTCGGTGCAGTGCGTCGAGTGCGGCAGCCGCTCGGATCGAGCCGAGTTCCAGGGGCGCATCCGCGACGCCAACCCGAACCTCCCGCGCGACGTGGCCCTGTTGGCCGACGGAGACGCCGAGGTTGCCCGGAGTGCAGAGGATGCGTTCGTTCTCGTGGCCTGTCCGCACTGTGGTTCGCTCGTCGTCAAGCCCGACGTCGTGATGTTCGGCGAGAGCGTGCCCACCGCGACGGTTGAGCACTGCTACGCGCAGCTCGAACTGTCACGGGCGGTTCTCGTTCTCGGAAGTTCGCTCAAGGTGATGTCGGGCTTCCGGTTCGTCTCGGCGGCGCTCAAGGCGGGCAAGCCCGTGGCCCTGGTCGGTCTGGGAAGCATGCGCGGTTCGGAGCGCGCCGATCTCGTGCTACACGAACCGCTTGGTGCCACACTCACCGCGACATGCGAACGCCTCGGCCTGCAGGTGCAGACCGAGGCGAACGCGACGACGTGAGGGTGGGCGAGAGTCAGACGCTGCGCAGCACCGCCGTGACCTTGCCCATGATGCTGGCTTCGTCGCCGTCGATCGGCTCGTAGTTCTCGTTCGCGGGCAGGAGCCACGTCTTGCCGTTCGTGCGCTTGAACGTCTTCACGGTGGCCTCGCCGTCGAGCAGCGCCGCCACGATCTCACCGTTGGACGCCTCCGGCTGCTGGCGCACGACGACCCAGTCGCCGTCGCAGATGGCGGCTTCGATCATCGAGTCGCCGACAACCTTGAGCAGGAACAGTTCGCCGTCACCGACGATCTGACGGGGGAGGGGGAACACGTCCTCGACGGCCTGCTCGGCCAGGATCGGCCCGCCGGCGGCGATGCGTCCGACGACGGGGACGAAGGAGGCCTGCGGACGCTCGTTGCCCGAGTCGGTCTCGTCGTACGTGCTCTCGGACGCTGCACGCACCGAGGTGCCTCCGCGGTAACCGCGGGTGTCGGCGCCGTCGTCGGGGGAGACGACCTCCATGGCGCGAGGGCGGTTGGGGTCGCGACGCAGGTAACCCTTGCGCTCGAGCGTGGCGAGCTGGTGTGCGACGGAGCTCGGGCTCGTCAGCCCGACGGCCTCACCGATCTCGCGCAGGCTCGGCGGGTAGCCGCGCTCGTCGACCGAGCGCCGGATGACGGTGAGCACTTTCTGCTGGCGCGGGGTCAGTTTGCCCTTCGCGCGGTTGTTCATGGAGTGGACCTCACCCATGGCGTCTCCTCACATCGACGAAAACAGTGATCTCGCGGACGCGGACCTCGGTGCGGAGCCCTGATTCTCCCCGGAATTCCGGGGTTGTCGGTGGCCGCTGATTCGGTGTGAGCGTTCGGGATCAACGTAGGCACCACCGTACACAGTTTTCGCAAACATGTACGAGAAACACGCCGCCGACGGCCTTGCTTTCGAACGTTTGTGTCGTACAGTTGTTCTATCGCACGGATGTTCGATGCATCCGCGCCGAGTCAGGAGGAATGAACATGAGTGCTGTGCCCAGTCTGGACGTCCCGGCGGTCGCGCCGAGCCCCCGTCGTCACCTGCACCTCGTTCCGTCGGGGCCTGCGGTCGTCGATTCCCTCGAGGGTGGTCGTAGCACGCGGCGCGCCCCGTTGACGCGTCGTGCCGTTCTCGCTCGCCGTCGCTTCGCTGCCCTTCTGGCGCTTCTGGTTCTCGTCGGCGGTGGCCTCCTTGCGGCCAAGGCCGTGGCCGAAGCTAACCCTGCCGGTGGCGCGACGTCGGTCACGGTGAAGGACGGGGAGACCCTTTCTCAGATCGCCGCTCGTGAGCTGCCGTCCTTGCGTAACGACCGTGGTGTGGTGGCCATCCAGGAGGCCAACAACATGAGCTCGATGCACGTTCAGGCCGGCCAGCGAATTCTCGTTCCGGCAGGCTGAGCGGCCCCCTCGGCGTGTCGCTGGGGCGAGCCGCACATCTTTTCCGCGTCATTGCTGGGGTTGGTGCGCCGGGTTTGCCGACACGGTTGCGAGCGGTCGCCAACGCAACCTAGGATTCCTAGATGTAGGGCACAGGCGCCCTAATGCCCCCAACATGTGGTTGTTTGCGGAAGAGTTCCCGCGATGCCGGTGTTGGGGTTCATACCGTCACGAGGCGGTGGAATCCTGCGATCGAGAGGCGTGGCACGTGCACTGTCCCTTCTGCCGCAACGCCGACTCCCGTGTGGTCGACTCCCGTTCGACCGAGGACGGCACCTGCATCAAGCGTCGCCGCCAGTGCCCCGACTGCGGCAAGCGTTTCTCCACCGTCGAGACCGCGAGCCTCACGGTCGTCAAGCGCTCCGGTGTGAGCGAACCCTTCTCTCGCGACAAGGTCATGTCGGGCGTGCGCAAGGCCTGCCAGGGCCGCCCGGTTTCCGACGATCAGCTCGCCGTCCTCGCTCAGCAGGTGGAGGAGTCGATCCGCTCCAAGGGGGCTGCGGAGATCGACGCCCACGATGTCGGCATCGAGATCCTCGGCCCGCTGCGCGAACTCGACCACGTCGCGTACCTGCGGTTCGCGTCCGTCTACCAGGCCTTCGAGTCACTGACTGACTTCGAGGACGCCGTCGCCGACCTGCGCAGGCACGCTCTGCGCGACGCCGGCTGAGCTCCACCGGCTGAGCTCCACCGGCTCACCCACTACTTCACGACACACCACACCAAACCCACGAGAAGTGCCAGGAGGCATGCGGTCATGACCGAGACCACGAAGGCTCGAGCCAAGTCGGGTCGCCGGAACAACGGCGTCACGATCGAGCGGATCTTCACCACCCCGGGCGTCCACCCCTACGACGCGGTGACCTGGGAGCTGCGTGACGTCGTCCAGCAGAACTGGAAGACCGGCGAGACGATCTTCGAGCAGCGTGGTGTCGAGTTCCCCGACTTCTGGTCGCTCAACGCCTCCACCATCGTCACGACGAAGTACTTCCGTGGCGCGCTGGGTTCGGACGCTCGCGAGAAGTCGCTCAAGCAGCTCATCGACCGCGTCGTGCTCACGTACACGAAGGCCGGCAAGGACAACGGCTACTTCGCGTCCGACGCCGACGCCGAGATCTTCGAGCACGAGCTCACGTACGCCTTGCTGCACCAGGTCTTCTCGTTCAACTCGCCGGTGTGGTTCAACGTGGGTACGGCGAGCCCGCAGCAGGTCAGCGCGTGCTTCATCCTGTCCGTCGACGACTCGATGGACTCGATCCTCAACTGGTACAAGGAAGAGGGCTTCATCTTCAAGGGCGGCTCCGGTGCCGGCCTCAACCTCTCGCGTATCCGTTCCTCGAAGGAGCTGCTGTCCTCCGGTGGCACCGCCTCCGGCCCGGTCTCGTTCATGCGCGGCGCCGACGCCTCGGCAGGCACCATCAAGTCCGGCGGCGCCACGCGTCGTGCGGCCAAGATGGTCGTCCTCGACGTCGACCACCCGGACATCGAGGAGTTCATCGAGACGAAGGCGCGCGAGGAGGACAAGATCCGTGCGCTGCGTGACGCCGGTTTCGATATGGACCTCGGTGGCCGCGACATCGTCTCCGTGCAGTACCAGAACGCGAACAACTCCGTTCGTGTCAGCGACGAGTTCATGAAGGCCGTCGTGGACGGCACAACCTTCGGCCTGCGTGCCCGTGACACGGGTGAGGTCATCGAGTCGGTCGACGCCCGCGAGCTGTTCGACAAGATCAACAAGGCCGCGTGGGAGTGCGCCGACCCGGGTGTGCAGTACGACGACACGATCAACGCGTGGCACACGAACCCGGAGACGGGCCGCATCACGGCGTCCAACCCGTGCTCGGAGTACATGTCGCTCGACAACTCCAGCTGCAACCTGGCCTCGCTCAACCTCCTGAAGTTCCTCAAGGACGACGACACGTTCGACGCCGTCACCTTCCAGAAGGTCGTCGAGCTCGTCATCACGGCGATGGACATCTCCATCTGCTTCGCCGACTTCCCGACGGAGTCCATCGGCAAGACGACGGTCGACTACCGTCAGCTCGGCATCGGTTACGCCAACCTCGGTGCGCTCCTCATGGCCACCGGCCACGGCTACGACTCGGACGGCGGCCGTGCGCTGGCCGGTTCCATCACGTCGCTGCTCACGGGCGCCGCCTACAAGCGCTCCGCCGAGATGGCTTCCGTGGTCGGCCCGTACGCCGGTTACGCCCGCAACGCCGACGCTCACAACCGCGTCATGCGCAAGCACCGTGCCGCGAACGACGAGCTCGCCTCGCACAAGGACATGGGCGCCATGGCCAGCGACATCCACGCGCTCGCGACGAAGGCCTGGGCCGACGTCGTCGAGAACGGTGAGAAGGGCGGCTTCCGCAACGCGCAGGCCTCCGTCCTCGCGCCCACCGGCACCATCGGCTTCATGATGGACTGCGACACCACCGGTATCGAGCCGGACTTCTCGCTCGTGAAGTTCAAGAAGCTCGTCGGCGGCGGTTCGATGCAGATCGTCAACCAGACGATTCCGCGCGCGCTGAAGAAGCTCGGCTACCAGGAAGAGCAGATCGAGGCGATCGTCGAGCACATCGCCGACAAGGGCCACGTCATCGACGCTCCCGGCCTCAAGCCGGAGCACTACGAGGTCTTCGACTGCGCCATGGGTGCGCGCGCCATCTCCCCGATGGGCCACGTCCGCATGATGGCCGCCTGCCAGCCGTTCCTGTCGGGTGCTATCTCCAAGACGGTCAACCTGCCGGAGTCGGCCTCGGTCGAGGACATCGCCGAGGTGCACCTCGAGGGTTGGAAGCTCGGTCTCAAGGCCATCGCCGTCTACCGTGACAACTGCAAGGTCGGCCAGCCGCTCTCGTCGGGCAAGAACGAGAAGAGCTCCGAGCCCGCGACGGCCACGGAGACCGTCGCCGAGACGCCGGTCGAGAAGATCGTCGAGTACCGCCCCGTGCGCAAGCGCCTGCCGAAGCGTCGCTCGTCGCAGACGACGTCGTTCGCCGTGGGTGGCGCGGAGGGTTACCTCACCGCCGGCACGTACGAGAACGGCGATCTCGGTGAGCTTTTCCTCAAGTTCGGTAAGCAGGGTTCGACGCTCGCCGGTGTCATGGACGCGTTCTCCATCGCCGTGTCGATCGGCCTGCAGTACGGCGTGCCGCTCGAGACGTTCGTCGAGAAGTTCACGAACCTGCGCTTCGAGCCGGCCGGTATGACGGACGACCCGGACGTGCGTATGGCGCAGTCGATCATGGACTACGTCTTCCGCCGCCTGGCGCTCGACTACCTCGACTTCGACACGCGTTCGTTCATGGGCATCCACACGGCCGAGGAGCGCGCTCGCCAGCTCGAGACCGGCTCCTACACGCCGATCGAGAGCGACGACGAGCCGTTCGACGCCGAGTCCAACTCGCAGTCCGTCGCCCCGGCGGCGGCACGCGGTGAGCGTCCGGTAGCTGCCACCTCCACGGAGGAGCACGCCGACGAGGTGAAGTCCGGTTCCGGTGCGGCCTCCGCCCGTGAGGTCGGCTCCGAGATCCACAGTTCGGCCGAGCTCATGGAGAAGTTCCAGGGCAAGGCAGCCGACGCCCCGATGTGCATGACCTGCGGCACGAAGATGCGTCCCGCCGGCTCCTGCTACGTCTGCGAGGGCTGCGGAAGCACCTCCGGCTGCAGCTGATCGCTCAGCCCTGATCGAGTGCGGGGCGTCGTCCTTCGGGGCGGCGCCCCGCGCTCGTCTTATTTCGTGAGATGCGTCGGCGTCCGCGGCGCCCGGTGCTGTCTCATGATGTGAGCAGCCCGCGATCTCATTGGCGGGCGCAACCGCCACACCGGAAAGGAACTCTCCCTGTGAAGGCACTGCTGCTCGAGAACGTCCACCCCCTCGGAGAGTCCTTGCTCCGTGATGCCGGTTTCGAGGTCGAGACCCGCGTCGGGGCTCTCGACGAGGACGAGCTCATCGAGGCGCTCGAGGGGGTTCAGCTGCTCGGCATCCGCTCCAAGACCGAGGTGACGGCCCGCGTCCTCGAGAACGCGCCGAGCCTCGAGGCCATCGGAGCCTTCTGCATCGGCACGAACCAGATCGACCTCGCCGTGGCAGCGCAGAAGGGCGTCGTCGTGTTCAACGCGCCGTTCTCCAACACGCGCTCGGTCGTCGAGCTCGCCATCGCCGAAATCATCATCATGGCCCGCCGTCTCACCGAGAAGGACCGCGCGCTGCACGACGGAGTCTGGTTCAAGGACGCCAAGGGCAGCCACGAGGTGCGCGGTCGCCGCCTCGGCATCGTCGGGTACGGCAACATCGGTTCCCAGCTGTCCGTCGTCGCCGAGATGCTCGGTTTCAAGGTCTACTTCTACGACACCGACGACAAGCTCGCGCTCGGAAACGCCACGCGGTGCAGCTCCCTCGAGGAGCTGCTGTCGGTCGCCGAGGTCGTCACGCTCCACGTCGACGGTCGCTCCGGCAACGCCGGCTTCTTCGGCGCCGAGCAGTTCGCAGCCATGCGTCCGCGGGCGCTGTTCCTCAACCTCTCGCGCGGCTTCGTCGTCGACTACGACGCGCTCAAGACGCACCTCGAGTCCGGTCACATCGCCGGTGCGGCCGTTGACGTCTTCCCCGAGGAGCCCAAGTCGAAGGGCGAACCGTTCAGCTCGCCCCTGCAGGGCCTCGCGAACGTCGTCCTCACACCGCACATCGGCGGCTCGACCGAGGAGGCGCAGGAGGACATCGGTCGCTTCGTCGCCGCGAAGCTGCGCGACTACATCCAGCGCGGTTCGACGACGCTCAACGTCAACCTGCCCTCGCTCAACCTGCCCGAGCGTCCCGGCCAGCACCGCCTCATCCACTTCCACCAGAACCTCCCCGGCGTCCTGGCCCGGATGAACGGCATCCTCGCCGAGCACGGCGTCAACATCGAGGGCCAGATGCTCGACACCTCGGCCGAGAGCGGCTACGTCGTCACCGACGTCGTTTCCCAGCTGCCCGAGGCGCTGCTCGACCAGCTGCGGTCGATGCCGGAGACGATCCGTCTGCGCGTCGTCAACTGAGGAGCCTGACGAGGCGCCCCGGGCCTTCCGCCGTGCGGCGAAGCGCCCGGGGAACGCCCGAGGACCGGAGGAGTCGGACGGGCGTTCCATGTCGTGCTGCGACGTAGGATGGATTCCGCTGCCTCGGTGACGAGACCTCACCTCGAGGCCGCGTACGAAGCCTTCACGACGAACGGACGACAGGTAGCCGATGGACGTGCACGCGCCGCAGCCTGACGAAGCGGAAGCCGCTCAGCGTCGGCTCGACCTCGCCCGGTGGGCGAGCACGTTCGACCTCATGCGAGCTCGGGCCGAAGCGGATCCGGTGTTCGTCGGGTCCTGGCACCAGCTCGACGCCCTCGCTCCCGTGCGGTGCGGCGAGGCGCGTGAGTTCATCGCCGACATGATGCGCTCGCCGAACGTCGACCTCTTCACGTCCCGTCTGGAGGAGTGGGCCGCTCGTCCCGGCCCGTACTCGGCTGCCGTGTCGCTGGCACGGCACTGGCTGCCGCGCGTCGTTGCCCACTGTGAGGGCCGACGCAGTGAACTCGAGGCGGCACTTGCCTGGGCGCTGCACACGCCCACGTCCTACGACGAAGCCACGGCCGCGATCCGTCTCGTCGAGGAGACCGTGGGGGGAGCAGGCCCGGACCTTTCACGCATTCCGTCGGTGCTGTCGCTCATGTGGGCCACGGACACGGAGGCCGACTGGCCGATCCTGTGGCCGGGTGGATCGGACACGTTCCAGACCCTGGGATGGATGGGGCGTCATCTCACCCACGCGGAGCGCTACGTCGCGTTCGTCGACCTCGCACGTGCCTTCGCGCCCGGGCAGTCGCACATCGCCCAGCGTGTCGTCAGCCACCTCGGTGACGACCCCTCGTTCGTCGGCTTCGGCGAGGCACTGCCCGCCCTCACGGAGGAAGCCGCTCGCCTGCACGCCACGTACACCCCCGGTGTCGGCTACGCCGCCGCCGAGGACGAGGCACGCGCTGCATCCCTTGCGCTGCAGCTGCGTGGTCACGCCGCTCTCGTTGCGCGCACCCTGCACAAGGCGCTCGAGCGTGTCACCGGCGTCGACCTCGCGGAGACGAGCCTGCAGACTCGTACCGACACGACGGCACGCGCCGCGTACCGATGTGACTCGCACACGACGTGGCTGCTGCCTGCGAGCAGCGGTGGCGCACCCGGCATCCGGGTCTGGCTCACGCGCTCCGGCATCGCCGTCGGTCTGGTCTCCGGGTGGGAGGGCGCCTCGAGCTCCGCGCGTCACGAAGCGCTCGGCACGCGCCTCGACGGTGCCCTACCCCAAGGCCTCGAGTTCATTCATGTGGCGCCCACCTCGTCGTCGGACCGTCTGCGTCCGACGGGCGACACCTACGAGGGCGGCGACGTCTTCGTGGGGCGCTGGTTCCCGCATCCCGAAGGAGTGGGACGCATCGACTTCGGCGACGAGATCGAGGAGACGGTTCGCCGTCTCATGCCGCTCGTCGACATCATGCGTGGCGCCGACACACGCGGCGCCGGCGTCGACGAGGAACTCGCCGTCGCCCTGGGCACGTTCCTCGCCGAGCGTCCGTACCCGGCCGAGCGCGACCAGTGGCACATCGAACGACGCCGTGAGTTCGCCGCGTCGTTGGAGCCCGAGGCGCTCGCGGCGTTCGACCTCGCGACGTTCCGGCGCATCATCGCCGGGGGAGCGTACGGCTCCACCGGCACGCACTCGGTCCTCGACGCCCGCCTCGCCGCGCTGGACGCGCAGGGCCTGGAGAACCTCTCGCGCACCCTGACGCACCTGCTGTGGGGCGAAGGTGACGACGCCGACCGCATCGATGCGGCCCTCGCGCCCACGAACTCCGACGACGTGGCACTCGACGAGTCCGTCGTCATGAAGCTGCTCGCCATCGCGCACCCGCACCGCTACCTGCCCGTCTACGCGATGGCCGGACGCGACGGCAAGGTGGCTATGGCGCAGGCCCTCGACGTGTCGCTGCCGCGCCGCCGTGAGCTCTCGCGCGGACGCCTGCACGTCCTCGCGGGCGATCGTCTGCGTGCCAAGCTTGAGCCCCTCCTGCCCGCCGATCCGTGGGGTCAGGCCCAGTTCGCCCACTGGCTGCTGCGCACTGGTGAATCGAGCATCGACCCCGAGCGCGACCTGCTCGCCGAGGCCGCCGCCGACCTGCTCGTCGACGAGGAGTTCGTCCGCGAGATCGACGGACTTCTCAAGGACAAGAAGCAGGTCATCTTCTACGGTCCGCCCGGTACCGGCAAGACGTTCATGGCGCAGCGCTTCGCCGCCGCGCTCCAGCCGGACCCCGCCAAGCGCGCCATCGTCCAGTTCCACCCCTCGACCTCCTACGAGGACTTCTTCGAGGGCTATCGCCCGCGCCTCGACGCCGGCGGCGCGATGGTCTACGAACTGCGCAAGGGCCCGCTGGCGCTGCTCGCCGAGGCGGCCGAGGCCGACCCGACGACGCCGCACGTCATGATCATCGACGAGATCAACCGCGCCAACCTGCCGCGCGTCTTCGGTGAACTGCTCTTCCTGCTCGAGTACCGCTCCCACTCGGTCATGACGAGCTACCGCCCCGACGAAGGCTTCCAGCTGCCGGCGAACCTGTACTTCATCGGCACGATGAACACGGCCGACCGGTCCATCGCGCTCGTCGACGCGGCCCTGCGTCGTCGCTTCCACTTCCTGCCGTTCATGCCGCACGAGGGTCCGATGGAGGGACTGCTCGCGCGCTGGCTCGTCAAGAACGACGGCCCCGTGTGGGTGGCCGGTCTCGTCGACCGCGTGAACGACGAACTGCGTCAGATCCTGCGCGGCCCGCACCTGCAGATCGGTCACAGCCATTTCATGTCGACCGATCTCGACGACGAGAAGCTGCGCCGGGTGTGGCAGTACGGCATCTACCCGTTCATCGAGGACCAGCTCTACGGCCGCGAGGACGTGCTCGCCACGTTCACGTGGGACGCCGTCGAGGCGCGCCACGGCGAAGCCGCTCGTGCGGAGGCCGCTTCCGACAGCGCCACGGCGCGCGACGGCGGATGACCGAGGCGGTGGCCGGCGAACAGGTGCAGACGGTCGTCGTCGGTGAGCATGCCCGCTCCGCACCGGTCCGCCTGAGCGCCGAAGGGCGCAGCGCCCTCTTCGCCGTCGCCGATGACAAGGTCAAGGTGCTCGCCACCGCCGACCCGCAGACCGTCGTCCTCGAGACGACGTCATGGGTCGGATCGATCAGCGTGCCGGGCCTGCAGATCCGTATTACTCCGGCCGCGCCGATGCACTCGCTCTTCGCGATGCTGGCCGGCCTCGGCGACGAGGTCGTCTGGGGGCAGGGCACGAGCGGTTTCGCGAGTGACGAACTGCTCGACGGGTCAGCGCTCGCGGTCCTGCGGGCCATCGAAGCGGCCACCCGTCGCGGCCTTCTGCACGGTTACCAGTCGCGTCAGGAACCACTCGCCACGATCCGTGGGCGCCTGCTCGTCGAGGAGATCGCCCGACGTCCGTGGACCGCTGCGCAGCCCGAGTGCCGCTACGACGACTTCACGGCCGACGTCGAGGAGAACCGCGTCCTCGCCGCCGCGGTGCGCGTCATCCTCACGGGTCACGGCTTGTCGCCGTCCACTCGGCGTCGGGCCGTCGAACTGCTCGCCCGCTTCGAGGGCGTCGGCTCGCCGTCCGCCGCCGAACGCGCAACCGACATCGTCATCACGCGACTCAACGAGCACTACGAACAGGCGCTCGACCTCGCGCGTCTCGCGCTCGACGGTTTCGCCATCCGGCACGAGGAGGGCGTACAGCAGGCGCACGCGTTCCTGCTCGACGTCGAGTACGTCTTCCTGCGCTTCGTGGCCGGTGAGCTGCGCTCGCGTCTGTGGCCCGGGCTGCGTGTCGAACAGACCGAACAGCTCGACCCGGGGGAGTCGAGTGGGGTGCAGGCCAACGCCGACGTTCTCGTCAGTGGCCCGCGCGGTCCGGTGCTCGTGTTGGGCACCTGCTACCACCTCGGCACGCCGGACGCCGTCACCTCCGACGTGACGGCCCGCGCCCTGCAACGCAGCGCAATGCCGCCATCGTTCGGCGCCACGACCGGCACCCGATCCCGCGGAGCGGCCGCTTCGGCGATGACGGCCATCGCGAACGACGCCGCCACGTTCTTCCCCGTCGTTGTCCAGGCCTCGTCCCTCGGTCTCGCGAACGCCCTCGTCGTCTACGCCCACGCGGCGCGCCGTCCGGCCTCACGCATCCGGATGCCCGGCACCGGAACCGACGTCCACGCGCGCCACATCGACCTCGAACAGACCTGGCCCGAGATCCAGCAACTGCTAGATTCCCTTGCCGATACCGTGAGGCGTCTCGCCGCCTGACGCACGCTCGCTATTCTGTCGGGGTGTCGACGAGCCTCGCCCTTCCCGAATCCGACGAACAGCGCCGAGCCGCCCTGCGCCGCATGCGCTTCGTGGCCACGGGCCTGCTGGCGTTCGCGGCGCTCGTCTTCGTCCTGACGCACGGTCGAGACGGCGTATGGGGCTATGTCAACGCCGCCTCCGAGGCCGCGATGGTGGGTGCCGTCGCCGACTGGTTCGCCGTGACGGCGCTGTTCCGTCACCCGCTCGGCCTCAAGGTGCCGCACACCGCCATCATCCCGACGCGCAAGGACCAGCTCGGCAAGAGCCTCGAGGAGTTCGTCGGCTCGAACTTCCTCACGCCCGAGCTCGTAACGGAACGTATCGGCCAGGCCGAGATCCCGCGCCGGCTCGGGGAGTGGATCGAGCGTCCCGGCAACGCCGAGCGCGTCGTCGCCGACGCAGCCCCGGCCCTGTGCCGCGCCGTCGAGACCCTCGACGACGACGAGGTGCGTCACTTCCTCGACACCGTCCTCCTGCCGCGACTGCGCCGCGAACCCATCGGTGAACTCGCCGGCCACCTGCTCGAGGGCATCGTCGCCGACGGCACCCACCACGGTTTCGTCGACGTGTGTGTCACCGAGATGCACGTGTGGGTGAGCCAGAACAAGGAAGCCGTCTCCCGCATCGTCGGCGCCAAGGCCCCCTGGTGGTCACCGCAGTGGCTCGACGACGCCGTCGTCGATCGCATCCACCTCGAGATCGTCAAGTGGCTCGCCGAGGTGCGCGACACCCCGAACCACAACATGCGCAAGGCCATCGACGCCTTCCTCGCCCGCGCCGCCCACGACCTGCAGCACGACGAGCGCACGCAGGAGCAGGCGGAGAACCTCAAGGAGCGTTTCCTCGACCACCCGAGCGTCGCCGACTCGGCGATCGCCCTGTGGGGGTCGGTACGCCGCATGCTCACTGACGCGCTCCTCGACGAGCAGGGTGCCCTGCGCGAGCGGATGGTCGAACACCTGCGCGCCCTCGGCGTCCGGCTCCAGCACGACGAGGCATTGCGCGCCACCGTGGAGCGACGCCTCGAGTCGGGCGCGGCCAGCTTCGTCACGAGTTACGGCCACGAGATCACGACCCTCATCTCCTCGACGGTCGAGCGCTGGGACGCCCAGGACGCGTCGGATCGCATCGAGACGTTCGTCGGGCGCGACCTGCAGTTCATCCGCATCAACGGCACCGTCGTCGGTGGCCTCGTCGGCCTCTTCATCCACGCCGTCTCGCAGCTGCTTCCCTGACGATGACGCCGCGCCGGAGCAGGCCAACACGAGTGCGACGTCGCCGTGTCGCACTCGTGGGGGCCACCGGCCTCACGCTCGCCTTCGGTGGCTGTACGCTCAGCGTCCCCGATTCCACCGATCGCATCGGGTCGCGACCCTTTCTCGACAGGGCCGACAAGGCGCTCGCGGCCGCACCGAACGCGCTCGTGCGCAGCGAGTGCAGCGCCGAGAAACGTGCAGTCACGCGGGCGTCGGCCGCCGAGCGGGGAAGCGACATGGCCTCGTTGTCGCTCGCGACCTGGCGCAGCGGCGACGTCGGAGTGACGACCCCGCTCAGCGATGGACGGGTGCTCTGGATCTTCGGCGACACCACACGGGCGAAGGGCACGAACCCACGTGTGGTCGCCAACAGCATGCTCGTCGGGACGGGGCGGTGCTTCGACGAGGTGCGCGCTCCGGGAAACGGCCCGGTCATCGGCGGATTCGAGGGACGCCGTGTGTGCTGGCCCAACAGCGCCATGACGGTGCCGATGCGCGGTGCCGACATCGTCCTCGTCGGGTGCTCCCGGATCGAACCGGGAAAGGAGGGCCTCTTCGACTTCTCCTACCGCGGCATGACGATGGCCGCCTACGCCGTCGAGCGTGGCGGCGCGCCGCAGCCCGTCACCCGTTTCGACGTGACGCCCGACAACGCCGATGCCGAGCAGATCAACTGGGGTTCGGCGCTCGTCGGCGACGAGGGCTGGGTCTACGTCTACGGCAGCCAGCAGCCCAAGGGCAGCACCGGAAAGGGCGCGTACGTGGCGCGAACCCGACTCGCGCAGCTGTCCGACGGCCCGGAGTGGCAGTTCTGGAACGGCCGCACGTTCGTCACCGACGCGGGGGCTGCCCGTCCGTTCCTTCTCGCGCACGAGGGTGTCTCACAGACCTTCTCCGTCGTGCGCCGAGGCGAGCGCTTCGTGCTCGTGTCGAAGCAGGGCGGTGAGTTCGGGCAGAACATCGGGGTGTGGAGCGCGCCCATACCGTCGGGTCCCTGGCGGGGCGAACGGGCCGTGGCCGAGCCGTACTCCCAAGGTGACGGCGTCGTCGCCTACCAGCCGCTCGCGCATCCGGAACTCGCGACGCCGAGTGGAGACCTCCTCGTCACGCTCTCGCGCAACACCGAGTCGTTCGCCGACCTCCTGGCCGACCCGCGCAAGGGACGCCCCAAGTTCCTCGAGGTACCGGCGCACTGAGCGGTGCTCTGACGGTTCTCCCGCAGGGTTGACCACCGAAATCGCCTTGCCGAGCCGTGAGAGACTGGAAGGACTGTGACCAGTTCAGTGAATCCGTCCCCGTCCGCCGTATCCGAGGCTCCCGCACCTGACACGCAGGAGAGCGCCCCGTTCGTCCTCAACTACCCGGCGCACCTGCCCGTCGCCGAGGCTCGTGAGGAGATCATCGAGGCGATCCGAGACCACCAGGTCGTCGTCGTCGCGGGTGAGACCGGATCGGGCAAGACAACCCAGTTGCCGAAGTTCTGCCTGGAACTCGGCCGCGGCCTCGGCGGCGCCATCGGGCACACGCAGCCACGACGCATCGCTGCCCGTTCGGTGGCGGAACGTCTCGCCGAGGAACTCGCGGTCGAGCTCGGTGACGTCGTCGGGTACCAGGTGCGCTTCGTCGACGAGTCGTCGAAGAAGACGCGTGTGCGCGTCATGACCGACGGCATCCTCCTGTCGCAGATGCAGCGCGACCGCGACCTGCGTCAGTACGACACCCTCATCATCGACGAGGCGCACGAGCGCAGCCTCAACATCGACTTCATCCTGGGCTACCTCAAGCAGCTGCTTCCCCGCCGGCCCGACCTCAAGGTCATCATCACGTCGGCGACGATCGACCCGGAGCGCTTCGCGGAGCACTTCGCGAGCGACAAGGGCCCGGCGCCCATCATCGAGGTCTCCGGGCGGACGTTTCCGGTGGAGATGCGCTACCGCCCGCTCGTGCGCGAGATCGCGCCCTCGTCACCCAAGGACGAGCCCAAGGTCGAGGACATCGACCAGGTCACCGGCATCGTCGAGGCCGCCCAGGAGCTCTGGCGTTCCGGCAGTGGCGACGGTTCGAGCCAGGACATCCTCGTCTTCTGCTCCGGTGAACGCGAGATCCGCGACGCAGCCGACGCCTTGCGCGGCGCCGACTGGGGTCGCGCCCGGCACGACGTCGAGATCGTTCCGCTCTACGCCCGACTCTCCGCGGCCGAGCAGCACAAGGTGTTCGCGCCGCACAACGGCCGACGCATCGTCCTCGCGACGAACGTCGCCGAGACATCGCTGACGGTGCCGGGCATCCGCTACGTCATCGACACCGGCACGGCTCGCATCTCGCGCTACAGCCAACGCACGAAGGTCCAGCGGTTGCCCATCGAGCCGATCTCGCAGGCGTCGGCCCGGCAGCGCGCCGGACGCTGCGGACGTGTGGCCGACGGCATCTGCATCCGCCTCTACTCGCAGGAGGACTTCGAGTCGCGTCCGGAGTTCACCGACCCGGAGATCCTGCGCACCAACCTCGCGAGCGTCATCCTGCAGATGACGTCGCTCGGCCTTGGCGACATCGCGCGCTTCCCCTTCGTCGATGCGCCCGACGCCCGTCAGATCAAGGACGGCCTGGCGCTCCTCGAGGAGCTGCACGCGCTCGACACGAAGGCGAGCGGGCAGCGCAAGAAGCTCACACCGACGGGCCGCACCCTCGCGC
Organism: Dermacoccus sp. Tok2021; assembly: GCF_019895135.1. Lineage (NCBI taxonomy): Bacteria > Bacillati > Actinomycetota > Actinomycetes > Micrococcales > Dermacoccaceae > Dermacoccus > Dermacoccus sp. Tok2021. The sequence goes on along the minus strand of NZ_JAGTHU010000018.1, from coordinate 32,432 downwards.
GCCTGCCCGTCGACCCGCGCATGGGGCGGATGCTCGTCGCCGCCGCGGCCAACGGGTCGCTGCGCGAGGTGCTCATCATCGTTGCTGCCATGTCGATCCAGGATCCGCGGGAGCGACCGGCCGACGCGCAGGCCCAGGCCGACCAGCAGCACGCCCGGTTCAAGCACGAATCGAGCGACTTCCTCGGCTACCTCAACCTGTGGAACTACGTGCGTGAGCAGCAGCGGGAGCTCTCCTCGAGCGCCTTCCGCCGCCTCGCCAAGCGCGAGTACCTGCACTATCTGCGCCTTCGGGAGTGGCAGGACCTGCACGCGCAGCTCAAGGCGGCCTGCAAGCAGGCGAAGCTGTTCATGAGTGACAACGCCGCGAGCGAGAACGCCATCCACGAAGCGCTGCTCACGGGACTGCTCAGTCACGTTGGTGTGCGTGATCGGGAGAAGCGTGAGTACCTCGGTGCCCGCAACGCGCGCTTCGCCATCCAGCCCGGATCGACGCTCTTCCGCCGCCAGCCCGACTGGGTCATGGCGGGCGAACTCGTGGAGACCACCCGGATGTGGGCGCGCACCAACGCCGTCGTCGACCCGCTGTGGGTCGAGAAAGCCGGCGCGCATCTCGTCAAGCGTTCGCACGCGGAGCCGCACTGGGAGCGCAAGCGGGCGTCCGCCGTCGCGCTCGAACGCGTCACGCTCTACGGCGTCCCGCTCGTCGTCGGGCGCCGGGTGGCGCTCGGACCGCTCGAACCCGAGACGGCCCGGGACCTGTTCATCCGTCACGCTCTCGTCGAGGGTGACTGGGATGCGCAGCACGCGTTCCTCAAGGACAACGCCCGCCTCATGGCCCGCATGGCCGACCTCGAAGCGCGCGCTCGCCGCCGCGATCTCGTCGTCGACGACGACACGCTCTTCGACTTCTACGACGAGCGCCTGCCCGCATCCATCGTCTCGGGTGCGCACTTCGACAGGTGGTGGAAGGAGAAGCGGCGCACCGAGCCCGAGCTCCTCACCTTCACCGAGGACTTCCTCGTCGCCGACGACGCGAAGGCCGTGGACGAGACGGCCTACCCGAAGTCGTGGCGCCAGGGGAAGCTCAAGCTGAGGTTGACGTACCAGTTCGAGCCGGGCGCGGACGCCGACGGGTTGACCGTTCACATCCCACTGCCGGTGCTCAACCAGGTCAGTGACGAGGGCTTCGACTGGCTCGTGCCCGGTATGCGTGAGGAACTCGCCACCGCCCTTGTGAAGTCGCTGCCGAAGAACGTGCGCCGCAACTTCGTGCCCGCGCCGGATCATGCGCGCCGGGCGCTCGCACTCATGGACGCGGGTGGCGCGGCGGGCGAGCGTCCGTTCACCGACGAGCTCGCCGACGCCCTGTTCGACCTCGCCAAAGTGCGTGTGCCCGAGGGTAGTTGGGACACCGACCGCCTTCCCGATCACCTCAAGGTCACCTTCAGGGTGGAGGACGCTCGGGGCAAACGACTGCGTGAGGGCAAGAACCTCGCTGAGCTTCAGGACGCGCTCGCGGGGCGTCTGCGTCAGTCGATGTCCAAGGCCGCCGGCGACCTCGAGAAAAAAGGCCTCACCGCCTGGACCCTCGACGACCTGCCGTCCACCTTCACGAAGACCACGGGCCGCCAGCGCATCACCGGCTACCCGGCCCTCGTCGATCACGGCGAGAGCGTGGCCGTCGAGGTGCTCGGAACGCGCTCCGAAGCGACGCAGGCGAGCCGCCTCGGCACGCGTCGACTTCTGCTGCTCAACACCCAGGTGCCGTGGAAACGGATCCTCGGTCTGATGTCGAACCGCCAGAAGCTGGCCCTGGGCAACAACCCGCACGGTTCGATGACGGCCCTCATGGACGACGTGCTCGCCGCGGCGGTCGACTCCGTCGTCGCGGGGATGCCGAACCACGAGGTGCGCACGCCCGAACAATTCGAGGAGGCGCTGCGCACGGTCCGTCAGCAGGTGGCACCGCTCGTTCTCGAGGCGTCGGAGAAGCTCGCCCCGGTGCTCGAGCACGCGCACGAGGTGGAGCTCGCGCTGGGCAAACTCACGTCGCCGGCTGCCAAGGCGTTGCACGACGACGTCGCAGCCCACCTCGTCGCGCTCATCCATCCGGGTTTCGTCGCGCAGACCGGCATGGCTCGCTTGCCGCGCCTCGACGTCTACGTCCGCGCGCTGCTCGAGCGTGTGACGAAGGGCGTCACCGACACCGCGCGGGACGCCGACCGAGCCGATCAGCTCGCCACCGTGCGCGCCGAGTACGAGGACATGCTCGCGGCGCTGCGCCCCGAACGCCGCACCGACGCCGACGTCGTCGACATCCGCTGGATGATCGAGGAACTCGCCGTGAGCCTGTTCGCGCAGCGCCTCGGCACGGCTCATCCTGTCTCGCCCCAGCGCATCTACAAGGCGATGGACGCTGCCGAAGCGCTCTGATCTCCTCTAGGTTGGAGACATGGCGAGCATCTTCACGCAGATCATCGACGGCAACATCCCCGGTCACTTCGTCTGGCAGGACGAGACGTGCGTGGCCTTTCTCGTGATCGACCCGATCACCGACGGGCACATCGTCGTCGTGCCCCGCGAGGAGATCGAGGAGTGGACGGCCGCGGACCCGCAGGTGCTCTCGCACCTCATGGACGTGGCGCAGAAGATCGGGCAGGCGCAGCAGGAGGCCTGGTCGGCCAAGCGCATCGGCCTGCTCGCGGAGGGCTACGAGGTGGCCCACCTGCACCTGCACGTGTGGCCGACGCAGTCGCCTGCGGACTTCGACCCGCACGACGTCGTTCACGGCCAGGACCAGCAGATCCTCGCAGCCAACGCGCAGAAGCTGCGCGAGAGCCTGCGCAGCGCCGGTCACGGCGAGCACGTCGTGGACGCGGCCGCGAACTGAGCGTCCCGCGAGTCGGTTGTTCGCCCGCAGCGATGCGGGAATCTTCCGTGTGACGGGGACGTTGCACCAGGCACATCGAATCGAAGGAGAGGCCAGTGCTCGACCCGGCTCAGCTGTTTCGTCTGGAGACGGACACGACCTCGCACGACCTGCGTGCGAGCACGATGGTCGTCGCCCTCGGCGGCTTCATCGATGCGGGCTTCGCTCAGAAGCTCATGTCCCAGCACATCCTCGGCACCCTCGAGCACACGGTCGTCGCGTCGTTCGACCTCGACCAGCTGCTCGACTACCGCGGCCGTCGTCCGGTCATGACGTTCGACCGCGACCGCTTCAGCGAGTACGACGACCCGTCGCTCGTGCTCTACCGCGTCATCGACGCCGAGGGCACGCCGTTCCTCCTGCTCACCGGCCCTGAGCCCGACTACCAGTGGGAGCGCGTCGCCGAGGCCACGCGCATGCTCGCCTCGATGTTCGGCGTCAGTCTCATGGTGAGCGCGCACGGCATCCCGATGGCGGTGCCGCACACGCGTCCCATCGGCTTCACGCGCTACGCCTCGAACCAGCGCTACCTCACCGAGAACGAGCCGCTGTTCGGCAACGTCCAGATCCCGGCCAGCGCCGAGGGGCTGCTCCACATTCGTCTCGCCGAGGCCGGCATCGACACGGCCGGATTCGCCGTCCACGTGCCGCACTACCTCGTGCAGGTCGAGTACGGCGACGCCGCCATCGCGGCTCTCGAGTGCGTCACCGGGCTCACCGGTCTCGCGATTCCGGCGCAGGAGCTGGCCGCCATCGCCGGGTTGCACCGGGCCGACATCGCCAAGCAGGTCGGGGAGAACGACGAGGTCACCGAGGTAGTCTCCGGCCTCGAGCAGCAGTACGACACGTTCACCGAGGGCCGCCGGCGCCGGTCGTTGCTCGCGGCCGAGATGAACGAACTGCCCAGCGCCGACGAGATCGGCGAGGAACTCGAGCAGTTCCTGCGTTCGGGCAGCGACGAGAACGAGGACACGCCCGGCGGCGAGCGTGGCGCCGCCCACCACGCCGACGACTCGGACGACTCCGACGGTTCGCCGAATCGCCCCCAGGCCGACTGACGAGGCCCGCGTTCGCGGTACCGGTTGCCCAGTCATCGGTGCGCTGCAAGGATCAGCCCATGTTCGGATTCGGTAAAGACAAAGTCGACAAGCAAATTGAGCCGGCTCAGGGCTCGAACGGCACCTTCGATCGCGCCGCCAACTCCCTGGCCCAGCACCTCATCTCCACCGGCATCGGCGGCGTCGCCACCTTCGACTCCGCGGCGACGGTGGCCGACGAGGCGTTGAACAAGGTCGGTTCACGCGAAGCCGCGGTCGACGCGATCGTGCGTTCACACACGAAGCTCGCGGGTGCGAACGGGTTCGTCACCAACCTCGGTGGCTTCATCACGATGCCCGTGGCTTTGCCCGCCAACATCGTCGGCTTCTACACCGTTGCCACGCGCATGGTGGCCTCCATCGCGCACCTGTACGGCCACAACCTGCGCGACGAGTCGGTCCGTTCGGCCATCCTGCTCGACCTCATCGGCGCCGATGCCACGCAGGTTCTCAAGGGCATGGGTGCGTTCAGCGGCGGTGTCGCGACGAACGTTGCGACCCGTCGTCTGCCCCCGGCGGCGCTCGCGGTCGTCAACAAGTCCGTCGCGTTCCGCCTGGGCACGCAGGTCGGGCGCAAGTTCCTCTCGCGCATCCCGCGCGTCATCCCGGTTGCGGGTGGCTTCATCGGTGCGGGGCTCGACGTCATGCTCCTGCGCAAGATCGCCGACGCGGCGCGCAAGGACTTCATCGCGGCCGTGCCGCCCACGGCCTGACGCTCCGCCGATCGTGACGACGCCCGCGCCCGCGGAATGCACCGCGTGGCGTCGGCGTTGTCGCTTTATTCACCTGAACGCTCGTCAACCGGAGGCACTTCGATGGCACGTCCCACCTCGCTCGGTCGCCGCGTCACCCGACTCGCCGGCCTGAAATCCCTCGCTGCTGCAGTGACGGCGGCGTCCGCCGCCGGAGGTCCCTCGCTCACGACCCGCCTCAGCGCACTTCCGCGCCTGGCTCGCGCTGTGCGCTCCGGTTCGTACCGGGGCGTGAGCACCGCGCAGCTCGCGCTGCTCACGGCTGCTGCGGCCTACGTCGCCTCGCCGGTCGATCTGCTGCCCGAGGCGCTCCTGGGAGTCGTGGGTCTTGCGGACGACGCCGCCGTCCTCACGTGGCTGGCGAGCTCGCTCGTGCACGTCACCGACGACTTCCTCGACTGGGAGAAGCGCACAGGTGTGACGCTGGCGGGGGAGCGCGTGCGCTGAGGACGCCCTTGTCCACAGGCGCCAGCGCCTCGCACTGGTCGTGAGAAGTGTGGTCATGGCTTCGTGAAGCCATGACCACACTTCATCTCTCGGGCATGGGCCCGCTGCTCGCCCTCATGCCGTACGAGTTCGGCTTCGCTCCGACGGCGTCCCTCGTCGTCACGTTCATGGACGGCGGGCGAGTTGCGGGGGCTGCCCGCTTCGACGAAGCCGTCGTCACCCCGGAGCACGTTCACCACGTGCGCGATCGCGTCGTCGAGGCGTCGAATCGTCTCGGCACGAGTGGCGTCGTCGTCACGGCCTACCAGTGCAGTCCCGACGTCGATCTCGACCTCGTCACGCGGGCTCTCGCACCGGCCGTCGAGGTGGAGCACGCCCTCATCGTGGCCCCTGACGTCTGGTGGGCAACGACGTGCACCAAAGGGTGTTGTGACGGTGCACTGGCCCCAGTGCCGACTGCCGCCGATGTGCCCTCCCTCGCATCGGCCCTCGAGGGACGCCTCGAACCGGCGTCATCACGTGACGAAGCCGTGGCCGCCCTCCACGCGGTTTCGCCACTGGCCCAACGGGCCGTCGCCGACCTGCTCGTCGGGCTACCGGGCGAGACCGGCCGGGTGCGCGCGGCCTGGCGTGAGGTGGCCTCAGGCTCCGGGCACCCCCACAGCACTCGCGACCGTGAGGCTCTGGCGCTCGTCGTCGACGCCATGCCCGATCCACTCCTGCGCGACGAGATGGTGTGGAGCGTCGTGCCCGAACTGGCCGCGGGAGCCCGTACCACTCGGCAGTGCTGGTCCGAGCCGGTGAGTTCGCAGCGGCTGTTGGAGATCCTCGTCGCCGTGCCCGAGCCGGCGCGAGCCCATTGGCTGTGTCTCGTGGCGCTCGCGCGCTGGCGGGAAGGGGAGCGGCCCAGCGCTGTGCTCGCCGCCGCCGAGGCCCAGGAACGGGGCGCGCGCCTACCTCTCGTCGACCTCGTCGTGAGGATGACCTCCTCCGGCATGGCGTACGAGGACTTCCTGCGGCCGGCGAGGCCGAATCATGCGGCGCGGCGCCGTCGCTGACGTCGTGGCGACGAGGCGGGAGAGTGCGGGCAGCCACCGGGCCGGCGCTTCACATCGTGGACATCAGCAGGGGCCTTCCTGGCGCCTTCGCTGCACTCGCCCTAGTCTCGAAGCGTCAAGAGTCTCGGTCACACAAGCCCCGGCTGACTGAGCGGCAACCCTCCACCGCGGTGGGGTGCCCCGGGTGACGACAGGGCCGTGAACGCTGCGGCAAGCGCGGACTCGCCAGTCGCTTCGGCGAGTCCTTCGAGGAGGACACATGGCGAGCTCTCATTCAGCGCACGTCGCACCGGCCGCTACGCGTCCTGTGCAGGCGCCGAGTGGGTTCAACGCGCAGGCACGAGCCGTCGCTCTGGGAGACGTCGTTCTCGAAAGTGGCCGCACGCTGCCGGACGTCGTCATGACCTACGAGTGCTGGGGCGAGTTGAACGACGACGCGTCGAACGTCGTCCTCGTCGAGCACGCGCTCACGGGTGATTCGCACGTCGTCGGCGATACTGGCGACGGGCAGCCCACCCCGGGTTGGTGGCCAGGAATCATCGGCTCCGGCGCAGCACTCGACACCGACGAGTACTTCGTCGTCGCCATCAACGTTCTCGGTGGATGCCGTGGCAGTACCGGCCCCATCTCGCTCGCTCCGGACGGCGAACCCTGGGGCGGACGTTTCCCGCAGGTGACCGTCCGAGACCAGGTCCGCGCCGAGGCGGCGTGCCTCGAAGCGCTCGGTGTGCGACGCCTGCACGCCGTCATCGGAGGCTCCTTCGGGGGGATGCGCACGGCCGAGTGGGTCGCGGGGTTCCCGGACCGCGTCGAGCGGGCATTGGTCGTGGCGAGCAGTGGCTGCGCGACCGCGGACCAGATTGCCTGGGGCCACACCCAGGTCGTCGCCATCACGTCCGACCCGGAGTTCCGCGACGGCGACTACCTGCGTCACGGCACGTTTCCCACGAACGGCCTCGCCTTGGCCCGCCAGATCGCTCACGCCTCGTATCGCAGCGCAAGCGAGTTCGAGGCACGGTTCGGCGCCGAGCCCCAGCCAGGTGAGGACCCGCTCGAGGGCGGTCGCTTCAGCGTCGAGGGCTACCTCGACCACCACGGGGCCAAACTCGCGCGACGCTTCGACCCGCTGGCCTACGTGCGCCTGACGCAGGCCATGGCGACCCACGACATCGGGCGAGGACGCGGCGGGCTCGACGCGGTGCTGGAGGCGTACGAAGGAGAACTCCTCGTGGCCGCAGTCGACTCCGATCGACTCTTTCCCGTGAGCGCATCGACGCGGATGGTGCGCGCCCACGGTCGCGGACGACTGCGCATGATCCACTCGCCCTACGGCCACGACGGATTCCTCATCGAGGCCGACCAGATCGCGTCGCTCGTGCATGAACTCGTCCAGCGACCGTTGCGCGGAACACCGCGGCTCGTGCGCGGCGTCGCATGAGTGGCCCACCGCAGGGGCCTCGGGTAGCGTGACGGCAGATTCCGAATTTCGCGAGTGAGGTCGCCATGTCCGTCATCGTCAGTTTCGCGCCCGGCCCCGAGGGCGAAGCCGCCCTCGCCGAGGCAGCTCGCCAGTCGAAGGATCTGGGTCGCCCGCTCATCGTGGTGTGCACGGTGCCCTCGGACGAGGCTCGCACCGCGGCCCGCAAGGCGGCCGAGGAGTACACCGGCGCACAGGTCGTCGATGTGCAGGACGGCGCCGACGCCGTGGAATCCATCCTCGAGGAGATTTCCCGAGTGCAGCCCGCCCTGCTCGTCATCGGGCTGCGCAGGCGCACCCCTGTCGGCAAGTTGATCCTGGGCACGAGTGCTCAGCGCTTGTTGCTCGACGCCCCGTGCCCCGTGCTCGCCGTCAAGCCCTGAGGCTCCCGAACGCCCTTCAGTTGCTGAGATGGCGGCCGATCCGGGGCAGGGAATGAACGTCAATCGAAGCTCGTTGAACCCCGTGATTCTGCGGTTTCGGCCGTCGAGTTTTATAATGGGTGAAGAAGCGGTCACCACCCGGAGCGCCAAGCGCGGGGTTTCGTGATCGCACTCCTCGTTCCGGTGTCGCTTCGATCGTCGCTGCCCTGCGGCCGACGACGGCGACGCATCACTTTCGGAAGGTAGTTGGTGACGACAGTGTCGAAGACCACGCAGCCCCCCGCACTTCCCGCGGATGTCGACCACCCGGCTCTGGCAGCTCTGTTCGAATCGGGTCGTGAGACGGGCTCGGTGGACAGCGTCGCATTGAAGGACGCGATCGAAGAGGCACAGGTGTCGTCCGCCAAGCAGAAGTCCGTGTTGAAGGCGCTGGCCGCCGAGAACATCGAGGTCGTCCTCGACCAGGCCCACGCCGAGCAGGCCGTGGCCACCACAGCCGGACGTCGTAAGACGGCCGCGAAGAAGACCACGGCCAAGAGGGCCACCGCGAAGTCCGCTGCGGCCAAGACCACTGCGGCCAAGAAGAGGACCGCCAAGAAGGTGACGTCGAAGACCGCGACCGCGAAGGTTGCGGCTGTCGAGGAGCCGAGCGAGGCGGACGAGACCGCCAACGAGGCTCCCGCCAAGAAGACGACGGCCAAGAAGGCCGCTGCGAAGAAGACGACGGCCAAGAAGGCTGCCGCCAAGACGGCCACGGCCAAGGCCACGACGGCTAAGACCGCAACGGCGAAGAAGTCTGCTGCAAAGAAGGCGACTAAGGCCGCCGACGAGCCCGAGGTCGACGAGGTCGAGCCCGTCGACATCGCGGCCGAGACCGGCGACGATGTCGAGACGCCCGAGCAGGTCTCCGACAGCAAGGCCGGAGACGCCTCCGAGCCGGAGGACGAGAAGGGCGGCTTCGTCCTGCGTCAGGGTGACGAGGACGACGCCCCGGCTCAGCAGGTCGTCACGGCAGGCGCCACGGCCGACCCGGTCAAGGACTACCTCAAGCAGATCGGTAAGGTCGCGCTGCTCAACGCCGAGCAGGAGGTCGAGCTCGCCAAGCGCATCGAGGCCGGCCTGTTCGCGGAGCAGAAGCTCGACTCCGGCGACAAGATCGACATGAAGCTCAAGCGTGAGCTGTGGTGGATCGCCTCGGACGGCAAGAACGCCAAGAACCACCTCCTCGAGGCCAACCTGCGTCTCGTCGTGTCGCTCGCCAAGCGCTACACCGGTCGCGGAATGCTCTTCCTCGACCTCATCCAGGAAGGCAACCTGGGCCTCATCCGTGCGGTCGAGAAGTTCGACTACACCAAGGGCTACAAGTTCTCGACCTACGCGACGTGGTGGATTCGTCAGGCCATCACCCGCGCCATGGCCGACCAGGCGCGCACCATCCGCATCCCGGTGCACATGGTCGAGGTCATCAACAAGCTGGCCCGCGTCCAGCGCCAGATGCTCCAGGACCTGGGCCGCGAGCCCACCCCGGACGAGCTGGCCAAGGAACTCGACATGACCCCCGAGAAGGTCGTGGAGGTCCAGAAGTACGGTCGCGAGCCGATCTCCCTGCACACCCCGCTCGGCGAGGACGGCGACAGCGAGTTCGGTGACCTCATTGAGGACTCCGAGGCCGTCGTTCCGGCCGACGCCGTGAGCTTCACGCTCCTGCAGGAGCAGCTGCACTCGGTGCTCGACACGCTGAGCGAGCGCGAAGCGGGCGTCGTCTCGATGCGCTTCGGTCTCACCGACGGTCAGCCGAAGACGCTCGACGAGATCGGCAAGGTCTACGGCGTGACGCGTGAGCGTATCCGTCAGATCGAGAGCAAGACGATGAGCAAGCTGCGTCACCCGTCGCGCTCGCAGGTTCTGCGCGACTACCTCGACTGAGTAGCGGCGTTCACCGCCGAAGGGCGCATCCCATGGGGGATGCGCCCTTCGGCGGTGAACGTCGTCGGAACCCTTCACGCCGAAGGATGGTGGGTTTGGCTGAAGGTGGCAGGGATATCGGTCGCATCTTCGGCCAAACCCAGCACCAGCGTTCGCCCGCGTGGCGTCGGACGGAGGATCGGCGCGAAAACGGACGAACCCGGCTCCACCCGCCAGGGGAGAGCCGGGGGCATCTCGTGTGGCGTCAGGTGCGGTTCCGGCGGCCGAGTGCCGTGAGGTAGGCGCGACCCGAGGCAGGGACGAGGAGGGCCTTCACCCGCGCACCCCACGATGCTTCGTCCCGTGCAGCCCGGACCACCCGGTCACACGCTGACGCCTGAGACCGGCCCGTCGACGGCGCGTAGCGCGAGGCTTCCATACCTGAACACGCTCGCTCGAGGGCCTCACGCACCGTGGTGCCCGACTCCGGGTTGTCCCGGGTGAACGCCTCTGCGGTGGCTCGTGGCGACAAGCCCTCCGGCGTCGTGTAACCGAGATCGCGCAGCGACCAGAGCATGGCGTGCCACGCTCCTTCGTCACGTTCGCGATCCGTCGATGCCGTACGGGTGACCTCCTGCCGCTTACGTCGACCCGCCAGGGGCAGGACCGACGCGAGCAGCGCGACCAGGGCAAGACCCCCCAGCACCGCGAGCAGGCGGGCCCAAGGGAAGGAGCCCGAGTCGGGCTCGGCCGGCTGGGTCGTGCTCGACGAGGTGCTCGTCTCGCTCGACGGGCGCACGCTCGAGGTGGACGAGGACGTGCTCGTCGAGCTCGTGGGCGCACTCGAGGACGAGGACGCCGACGAGTCGCCGGTGGGGGTGTCCGGCGCGTAGGGCGGCGGCGCACCCGAACGCAGGCCGGGCGTCGGGTCGAAGCGCGTCCACCCCATACCGGGGAAGTAGACCTCCGCCCAGGCGTGGGCGTCCGCAGCTCGCACCTCGTACGTGCCGCTGCGCTCCGTGCCGGGCAGGAAGCCGATGGCCACACGCGCGGGCAGCCCCATCTGCCGCGCTCCCATGACCATGGCCGTCGCGAACTGAGTGCAGTAACCCCGTCGCGTCTCCAGGAAGTTCGACAGCGGATCGAGCTCGCGACCGTTCTCCGAACGGGTCGGGGCCAACCTGAGCGAGTACGTGAACGACGGGTCGGTACGCAGATAGCGCTGCAGCGCGACGGCCTGCTCGAACGGTGTTCCCGCGTCGGCGGCCCCGGAGGCCTGATTGAGCCGAGTGATGCGCTGCTTCGCAGCCTCCGGCAGCGTTGCGGTGTCGAGATCCTTCGCCGTGACACTGCCACCGACTCCCGCGCGCTCGTTGCTCGTGGGTCGTGTGGCCGCCGTGTACTCGCGGTAGAGCACCGAGTAGGCGGGCGCGGGCTGCGACAGGAACGGCACACCGTTGTTCGTGCCGACACGGAAGGTCGGGTTCGCGGAACCGAAATTGGCCGCACGCAGCTGAGCGGGCGCCGCGACGAACGGCGGTCGCATGCCGTTGAGGGTCACGGACATGCGTTCCGTGCGCGCCGGCATCGAATCCTCGGCGCCGGGGTTCGGCAACTCGGTGTTGGGGCGGGCATCGGTGAACGGGCCCGACGACTCGGCGCGCCAGACGCCGTCAGCGTAGGAAGAGCTCGTCGTGGCACGCAACGGCGCAGGAGTGGTTGCCTGGGTCGTGTAGGTGAGCACGGGCGCGGCGTTGCGAGAGTTCAGGCTCTTGCTGAGGTCGAGCGTCTCGGAGAAGTCGACCGAGTTGTTGACGCCCTGTGCTCCGCCCTCGGCGAGCGCGGGGGTGGCTCGCTGTGGCACTGAGGGGGCCAGGACGAGAGCCGTGAGTACGGCAACCGCCGTCATGGCGGCGAACACCGGCAGGGAGCGCATGAGGCCGGTGCGCAAGCTCGAGCCTTCGGCGAAGGACGCTGCCAGGACGACGAGGGCCCAGGCGATCGCCGCCGCGACGAAGTAGCGCGCGCGAAGGGTGTCACCGAGTGCGGTGGTGGCCAGGATGAAGGGCGCCGCCACCGGAAGGACCGTGAGCATGGGCATACGTGCGGTGCCGCCCACGTAGTCGACGACGAGCGTGACGAGACCCGCGGCGAGAGCCAGCATGACGAGGACGCCGAGCATCGCCGGCAACGGAGCGACGGAGGTGTTCGCCGCTTCCTGGGCAGAGGCGGCCGTTGCCTTCACGGACGCCGCAGTGAGTGACCCTCCCTTGGCGACGAAGACTCCCAGGGTGGCGACGGCGAGTGCGACGAGCTGTGCCGTCACGATGAAAGCCGGTGCGCGGTGTGTGAAGCGGCACAGAGCACCGACGAACCACACGAGAGCGACGACGGCGAGTGCGGGCCCCACGAGGGCAGAGCTGCTCGTCAGTTCCACCAGCGGCCAACTCGCGGCCAGCGCCAGGAGCAGGAGGGCGACGTCGGAGGGGAGTTGACGACTCTTCATCGAAGATCACCTCCGGACATCGCGGGGTACAGGGACTCGGCGATGGAGTCGTGGGGGGAGATGGCGACGGCGTCCCAACCCAACCGGGTCAGTTCGTTAGCGCCGTGCTCCGCGCTCGCGCCGCCCACCCAGGCGAACGCCGGGGAGTGGTGTGGGGCCGGGGGGAAGTGATCGGCGCTTGTGTGCAGGAAGAGCAAGGTGGGGCTCTCCTCGATGGTCAAACGGTCGGGCAGACTCTCACCGGCGCGAGCCAGGGCGTCGAGGATGTCGTCATGGTTGTCGTACTCGCGCTCGCCGACGGTCGCAAGGGTTGCGAGGTTGTGGTTCTCGAGCTCGGTGCATGCCGAGGCCGCTGCGCTGATCAGCCACTCCCACGACTCGTTGGTACCGGGTCGTGGCACGTTGCCGAGCACGACCACATGGATGCGGGGCTGGGCCGGCGGGTCGAACTGACGCACCATGAGCTCGCCCCGGTGCGCCGTGGCGGGCCAGTGCACGGTGCGCAGGTCGTCGCCCTGGACGTACTCGCGGATGCTGGCGCCGGGTCGCCCGGCGTGGGTCGCGTGAGCGGAGATGACGGTGTCGTCGCCGTCACCCTGAGCGACGGTTTGCGGCGTCTCGAGACTCACCGTGTGGGCGCGCACGAGCCAGGTCGAGGCACGGCCCTGCTCGAGCGACGTCTCGAAGAGGCCGAAGGGATCGGACGCGACGAGTCGCGCCGGTCCACTCGTGAAGGAGCCACGGTGACGTGCGGTGACGTCGTAGGCCGCCCGACCCCCTTGAACCTGCGAAAGGGGCCACCTCGCCACGCCGTGGCGGGTGAACGTGTGTGGCTCCTCGAGCGTCGTCTCGATCCATCCCGCACGCCGGGCCTTCACGCCGAGCGTGATCTGCCCCTCGTCACCGACGCTGAGGCGCTCCGGGGGGCCGTGACGGGTCACGTCGACCCGACCGGTCCGAGCGGCGACGGCGATGAGGAAGGCCAGCAGCGCCAGCACCAGGACGAAGATGCCTGCACGCACCACATCGGTGAAGCCTGAGGCCGCCCCCACGACGACGAGGAGTGCCCCCGCCACGAAGACGAGCAAACCTCGGCGGGTGGGGCGCGGCAGCGACTTCACCGGGAGGCGCGCTGTGTCGGCACGCGCACGCCGGCGATGACGTCGGCGACGACCTCGCCTGCGCTGAGGTCGTTGCGGCCGCGGCGCAGAAGCACGCGGTGGCCGAGCACGGCCGGTGCCATCGCGGTGACGTCCTCGGGGATGACGTGGTCGCGGCCGGCGAGTGCGGCGTGGGCGCGCGCGGCGCGCAACAGCTGCAGGGACGCACGCGGGCTGGCGCCGAGGCGGACGCTCGGGTGCTCGCGCGTGGCGGAGACGACGTCGACGACGTACTGCCGCAGTGCGTCACTCGTGTGAAGACGGGCGATCGCACCCACGCAGGCGGCGATCTCGGCGGCGCTCGACACCGTACGCAGGACGCTGAGGGGATCGGTGACACCGTGGTGCTCGAGCATGTCGAACTCGGCTCGGGGCGAGGGGTAGCCTATGCTCACCTGCGCCATGAACCGGTCTCGCTGCGCCTCGGGCAGCGGGAAGGTTCCGTCCATCTCGACGGGGTTCTGCGTGGCGACGACCATGAACGGGTCGGGCAGCGCACGCGTCGTGCCGTCGATCGTCACTTGGTGTTCTTCCATGGCCTCAAGCAGCGCAGCCTGCGTCTTGGGGGACGCGCGGTTGATCTCGTCGCCGATGACCACGTTGGCGAAGACGGCGCCGGGACGGAAACGGAACTCGCCGCTCGTCTGGTCGTAGATCGTCACGCCGGTGATGTCGCTCGGAAGCAGGTCGGGCGTGAACTGGATGCGGCGCAAGGATGCGTCGACAGAACGGGCCAGGGCTTTGGCCAGCACCGTCTTGCCGACGCCGGGCACGTCCTCGACGAGCAGGTGCCCGCCGGCGAAGAGCACCGTCGTGGCCACCCGGACGACGTCCGGCTTGCCCTCGATGACCTGCTCGACGTTGCGTCGCACAGCGTCAGCCGTCGCGATGACGTCGACGCCCGAGCGGCGGCGGGAAGCGGGGGCGGGGTAGCCGTGATCGCGTGACGAGGTGTCCATACAAACCGATCTTGCCAAATACGGCGGCCCCCTGTCCTGCACAGGCACGTGGGGATGGTCGAAGGTGAGCCTTCCACGCCACTCCACCCTGCTCCACCCCGTCCTCCACCGCGCTCCCCACTTCGCCCCACGAGGCGTGAGTCCGCTGTGGAGCGCGCTTCGTCCTTGGTGGAAAATCGCGGAATTCCGCGGAAGTCCGTGCGGTCCATTCGCCGTGGAGCGTCGTGGGGCAAGCTTCTGCCGGGTCTGGCGCACGATTCTCCTCCACCGCACTCCACTCGTGAACTTCCTTGCAATCACTGGGGCGCTTCACCAACTCGCCGGTCGATTCCGGGCAAGGGGGGAGACTTTGTGGGGTGAAGTGGAGTAGAGTGGGGGGCATCGGATCGACGTGTCGGTGACGGGAGGTGCCCAGCCGTGTTTCTGGGTACCCATTCGCCTCGACTCGACGACAAGGGCCGCATGTTCCTTCCGGCGAAGTTCCGCGAACGTCTCGCCGGCGGGCTGGTCATGACTCGAGGACAGGAACGCTGCCTCTACGTCTTTCCGATGGCCGAGTTCGAGCGCATCGCCACGGCGATGAACACGACGCCTGTCACCTCGCGTGCGGTGCGTGATTATCAGCGCGTCCTGCTCTCGGGGGCCTCCGACGAGATCCCCGACAAGCAAGGACGCGTGACGATCCCGCAGCTGCTTCGTGACTACGCAGGTCTGTCGAAGGAATGCACGGTGATCGGTGCGGGTAACCGCATCGAGATCTGGGACACGCAGGCGTGGAACGACTACCTCGCCGGCGCGGAACAGCCGTTCGCCGACCAGGCGGAAGAGGTCGTTCCGGGGCTGCTGTAGCCCTCTGCGTCCAGGTCTCCGGCCGCTGCTTTCCGGCACACCTTCCCCGGTGCCGGAGCGTAGCGGCGGGGGCCCTGGACGCAGAGTCGCAGCGGCCCGACCACCACGCACGAGGACCGACGTCCGACGACCCGAGCACTGAGGGAGTGAACATGCGAGACGAGTTCGCGCCCGCCGCCGATCGTCACGTTCCCGTCATGCTCGCCGAGATTCTCGACGTTCTCGCCCCGGCCCTCGAGCGTCCGGGAGCTCTGTACGTCGACGGCACGCTCGGGATGGGCGGCCACGCCGAAGCCGTCCTCGAACGCTTCCCCGAGGCAAGCGTCGTCGGAATCGACCGTGACGCGCAGGCCCTTGAACTCGCCGGCGAGCGTCTGGCTCGCTTCGGTGAGCGCTTTCGCGGCGTTCACGCCGTCAACACGGAGCTCGCAGACGTCCTCGACGGGCCGGCCGACGCGATGCTCTTCGACCTCGGCGTCTCCAGTTTCCAGCTCGACGAACTCGAGCGAGGCTTCTCCTACCGCGCTGACGCGCCCCTCGACATGAGGATGGACCAGTCGAGCGCGGGGCAGACGGCGGCCGACGTCCTCAACACCTACTCGCAGGACGAGCTCGAGCGCATCCTGCGCGTCTACGGCGAGGAACGATATGCGCGCAAGATCGCTCACGCCGTCGTCAAGGAACGCGAGAAGCAGGCGTGGACCACCTCCGCGCGGCTCGTCGAGATGCTCCGCTCCGTCATTCCCTCTGCCTCGCAGCGTCAGAGCGGTCACCCCGCCAAGCGCACCTTCCAGGCTTTGCGCATCGAGGTCAACGACGAACTGCGTGGCTGGGAGAACACGGTCGACACCGCGCTCGACACCCTCGCCGTCGACGGTCGACTCGCCGTCCTGTCGTTCCACTCCCTCGAAGACCGCATCACCAAGCAGGCCTTCGCTCGGGCGTGCCGTTCCACCGCACCGGCAGGGCTTCCGGTGGAGCTGCCCGAGCACCTTCCCGAGTTCGAGCTGCTCCTGCGTGGCGCCTCGACTCCCTCAGCAACCGAACTGGAGCACAACTCGCGTTCCGCCTCGGTGAAACTCCGTGCCATCCGTCGTACCCGACCGAAAGGAAGCCAGTCATGAGCCAACTGGCCGCCCCCTCCCGCGCACCCCGTTCCACGCGCGCGAGTTCCCGACCGGCACGCACGACGAGGCGCCCGGCGCCCGCGTCTCGCGCGGCGGCCATTCGTCCGGTGCGTGCCCGGACGGAGACCGTCGCGGGCAAGCGTCCGGTCTCGGGTTTCATGGCGCTCGTCTTCGTCTTCGCGTTCGTTTCGGCGCTGTCGTTGCTCCTGCTCAACACGATGCGCGCGGAGCAGTCCTTCACGCTCAACAAGCTGCGCAGTGATGTCGCGACGCTCGATGACCGTCAGCAGGGTCTCGACAGCGAGATCTCCGCGGTCTCG
Source organism: Dermacoccus sp. Tok2021 (assembly GCF_019895135.1). Taxonomy (NCBI): domain Bacteria; kingdom Bacillati; phylum Actinomycetota; class Actinomycetes; order Micrococcales; family Dermacoccaceae; genus Dermacoccus; species Dermacoccus sp. Tok2021. The sequence goes on along the minus strand of NZ_JAGTHU010000018.1, from coordinate 15,461 downwards.
GCACCCGAGCACCTTGCGGTGAAGGCCGAGGAGTACGGCATGGTCCGGGCCGAGCAGGTGCGCTACGTGAACCGCACCACGGGCAAGCAGGTCGGCGTGGCGACTTCGGGCCAGGCAGGTCAGCGTCTTAGTGTGAACACGCTGTCGACGACCCCCGCGAGCAAGGCGGCGGCCGACGTGCTCGACAGCGGCACCATCGGACTGCACATCACGGATCCGGTGGCCAAGGCGAAGGCCGCGGCGGACGCGAAGGCCAAGGCCGACGCCGCCAAGGCGAAGGCTGAGGCGGATGCGAAGGCCAAGCAGGCCAAGTCCAAGGACGCCAAGGCGAAGGGCAGCGACGCGAAGTCCGACGCCACGAGCACGACCGGGAAGTAAGAGCAGGAGCTTTCGTCCGCGACGAGGGGAATCCGTGGAACAACGTCGCAGGCCGGCGCCCTCGAAGGCGCGTCCGGTGCGTATGTCGCGACCGGCCGAGGCGCGTCTGCGCGCCGTCGGTCACCCCCGTCGTCGTACCCGCACGATGCTGGCCGTCTTCGCCATCATCCTGTCGTTGTTCACCTGGCAGCTCGTCAAGGTTCAGTGGATCCAGGCGGACGAGATCGCGCAGAAGGCCACCAACAACCGTCTGACGACATCGAAGGTCCCCGCAGCCCGTGGTGAGATCACGGATTCTGCCGGGACGGTGCTCGCACGCAGCGTGGAGCGTCGCGACGTCGCCGGTGACCCGGTGGCCGCGAAGTCGTTCCGGGAGCGCTCGACCAACGGCAAGCCCAAGGGCATCGACGGCGTCTCCCAGGAATTGGCTCGCATCCTCGGGGGAGACGCAGCCGAGATTCGGGCCACGTTCGAGCGCGCCGATGCCCGCGGCAGTCGGTTCGTCTACCTCGCCAAGGACATCAGCCCCGCTCAGTGGAGCCAGATCCGGGCGCTCGACCTGCCCGGAATCACGTCCGAGCAGGTGCAGAAGCGCGAGTACCCGCAAGGCACGGCCCTCGCTCCGTTGCTCGGTTCGGTCAACGCACAGGACGTGCCCAGTGGCGGTATCGAGCAGATGCTCAACACGACCTTGCAGGGCAAGGCCGGCCTGCACCAGGTCGAGCGTGCACGCAACGGCTCCGAGATCGCGACGGGTGAGAACCTCGACCGCAAGCCGGTTGCGGGCCGTGGTGCCAAGCTGACGATCGACAGCGACCTGCAGTGGTTCGCGCAGAACGAACTCGCCGCACAGGTGAAGTCGTCGAAGGCGGTCTCGGGCGAGATCGTCGTCGCGGACAAGGCGGGCAACATTCTCGTGGCGGCGAGCTATCCGAGCTTCGACAACAACGACATGTCGACGGCCACGTCCGAGAACCTGCAGAACCGTGCCTTCACGGACACCTTCGAGCCCGGCTCCACGCAGAAGATGGTGACTGCCGGCGCCGTCCTCGAAGAAGGCATCATGACACCGAAGTCGCATGTCGAGGTGCCGCCGAGCCTGAAACGCGCGGGACGTCCTTTCCACGACTCGCACCCACACCCCACCGAGTACCTGACGCTTGCCGGTGTCATCGCGCAGTCCTCGAACATCGGCACGATCCTCGCGGGGGAGAAGCTGCCCAAGGAAAAGCTGTACACCTACATGAAGAAGTTCGGGCTCGGGGAGGCCACCGGGATCGGTTTCCCCGGCGAGTCCACGGGCATCGTGCCGAAGGTCTCGACCTGGAAGGGCGACACCTGGTACACGATCATGTTCGGTCAGGGGCTCGCGAGCAGCGCTGTGCAGCAGGTCGGCCTGTTCCAGGCGATCGCCAACGGTGGAGTGCGTGAGCCGCTCAAGCTCGTCTCCGAGGTTCAAGGCGGCGACGGTGCGATGCAGCCCTACACGGACGAGCGGAAGTCGACGCGCGTTTTCAGCGCGAAGACCTCGAAGGAACTCGTCGGCATGATGCAGGGTGTCGTGACGAAGGACGGCAGCGCGCCGAAGGCGGCCGTCCCGGGCTACGACGTCGCCGGCAAGACGTCGACGGCCGAGCGCTACGACTCGGTGAAGGGTGGCTACGACGGTGTGACCGCAGGTTTCATCGGTATGGCGCCGGCCAAGGATCCGCAGCTCATCGTGTCGGTGACGCTGCAGCGTCCGCAGGCGGGAACGTTCGGTGGTGACCTAGCGGCCCCCGTGTTTTCCAAGGTGATGGCCGAGGCGCTGCGCCAGCGTAAAATACCGCCGAACAAGAGCGACAAGCTTCCGTTCCCGATCAAATACCGCTCAGAGGAGTCGACGTCCAAGTGATCGAATTTTCGCTCGACGAGATCGCACGCATCACCGGAGGTCACCTCGTCGGTGCCGACGCCACGGTGAGCGCATCCGTCGTCACGGACTCCCGCGAGTGCGTGCAGGGCAGCCTGTACGTCGCTCGCGTCGGTGAGCACGCGGACGGGCACGATTACGCCCCGGCCGCACGGGACGCCGGTGCCGTCGGCGTGCTCGGTGAGCGTGCTGTCGACATCCTGCCGACCGTCGTCGTCGAGAACTCGGAGCTTGCCTTCGCCAAACTGGCACGCGGCGTCGTGGATGCGATTGCCGACCTCGAGATCGTGGGCATCACGGGGTCGTCCGGCAAGACTTCGACCAAGGATCTCCTCGGGGCCGTCCTTGCCCGGTTCGGCCCGACGGTGGCACCCCACGGCTCGCTCAACTCGGAGGTCGGTGTTCCCCTCACGGTGTGCCGGCTCGGTTCGAACAGCCGTTACCTCGTGGCCGAGATGGGTGCCTCCGGCGTCGGTCACATCGAGTACCTGACGAAGATCGCCCCGCCGAAGGTGGGCATCGTCCTCAACGTCGGCAAGGCGCACATGGGTGAGTTCGGCTCCGTCGACGCGATTGCGCAGACCAAGGGTGAACTCGTCGAAGCCCTGCCCGAGGACGGTTTCGCCGTGCTCAACGTCGACGACGAGCGCGTGCGCGCCATGGCGTCACGGACGAAGGCCACGGTGGTCCTCGTCGGTCTCGGAGAGGACGCCGACTACCGCGCGACGAACGTCGAGGTCGACACCTCAGGTCGCGCCTCCTACGACCTCACGTGCCCGGCCGGTACGGCGCGTGTGCGCCTTGCCGTGTTCGGTGAGCACCAGGTCGGCAACTCGCTCAGCGTCATTGCAGCGGCTGTCAGCCTGGGGCTCGATCTCGACACCGTGGTGGAGGCGCTGGCCGCCGCCGGAGCGACCTCTCGCTGGCGCATGGAGGTTCACGAACTGCCGGGCGACATCACGCTCGTCAACGACGCCTACAACGCCAACCCCGACTCGATGCGTGCCGCGATGCGCTCGCTGGCCCACATGGGACGCGAGCGTCACAGCATCGCCGTGCTCGGTGAGATGCGTGAGCTGGGGGAGAGCTCCTTCGACGAACACGCCGGTGTGGGTCGTGAGATCGCGGCCCTCGGGATCGACGAGGTCTACGTGATCGGCGCGGGTGCCGCGCCCATCGCCGTCGGGGCACGTGAGGCTGGAATGGCGGCCGAGCGCGTCCACGAGGTCGAGAACGCGGACGCGGCGCACGACGCACTCGTGCGCGATCTGAGCGCGGGCCGCATCCTGCTGCTGAAGTCGAGTCGTGACTCGGGTTTGCGTCTGCTGGGCGATAGGTTGGTCGAGGAAGCCGGAACGTCCGCGTTTCCCGCAACGGAGGTGACCGCATGAAGGGCGTCCTCATCGCGGCCATCGTGTCGCTCGTCGTCGGGCTTTTCGGCACCCCCATGTTCATCAAGTTCCTGGTGCGCAAGGGGTACGGCCAGTTCATTCGTGACGACGGCCCCACGACGCACCACACGAAGCGTGGAACGCCGACGATGGGTGGAGCGGTCATCATCGCCGCGAGCCTTCTCGCCTACGGAATGGCCCACCTCGTCACCATGACGCCCGTGACGGCCAGCGGCATGCTCGTGCTGTTCCTCATGACGGGCCTCGGGCTCGTCGGTTTTGCGGACGACGCGATCAAGATCACCAAGCAGCGATCTCTGGGTCTGACGTCCGTGCAGAAGCTGCTCGGCCAGACGCTCGTGGCGGTCATCTTCGCGGTGTTGGCCCTTCAGTTCCGCAACGATGCCGGCCTCACCCCCGCCAGCTACAACATCTCCTTCGCACGCGACTCGAACGTCTCGCTCGCCCTCGGCGGCACGGTCGTCAGTCTCATTCTGTTCGTCATCTGGGCGAACCTGCTCATCGCAGGGACGTCGAACGGCGTCAACCTCACGGACGGGCTGGACGGTCTGGCCACCGGCGCCAGCGTTATGGTGTTCGGCGCGTACGTGCTCATCGCGATCTGGCAGTTCAACCAGAACTGCCAGAACGGCCTCGCCTCCAACGCGGCCAAGTGTTACGACGTGCGTGATCCCCACGACCTCGCCGTCGTCGCCGCAGCCCTCATGGGTGCCTGTTTCGGCTTCCTGTGGTGGAACGCGACACCGGCCAAGATCTTCATGGGTGACACCGGCTCGCTCGCCCTCGGTGGCGCACTCGCCGGCCTGGCCATCACGACGCGCACCGAGTTCCTCGTCGTCATCCTGGCGGGTCTGTTCGTCCTCGAAACCCTCTCGGTCATCCTTCAGGTCGGGTCGTTCAAATTGCGCCGCAAACGCATCTTCCGGATGGCGCCGTTGCACCACCACTTCGAGATGGTGGGCTGGAACGAGATCACCGTCGTCATCCGCTTCTGGATCATCGCCGGCCTGTGCGTGGCCTTCGGCCTCGGAATCTTCTACGCGGAATGGAACGTCAACCAGTGACCGACAACGAGCTGTGGCCGCTCGACCCGAGTTACGAACCGTTCGGGGGCGAGCGTGATCTGACGCATCGTGACGCCGACTGGTCCGGCCTCTCGGTCCTCGTCGTCGGACTCGGCGTCAGTGGCTTCGCCGCCGCCGATGCGCTGCTCGAACGAGGGGTGAACGTGCGCGTCGTCTCTCGCGACAAGACCGACGTCATGGCCGAACGGGCCCAGATCCTCGAGGTGCTCGGCGCCGAGATCGCGTTCGGTGCGGAGCACATGACGAGTGCGCCCCAGGGCACGCAGCTCGTCGTCACCTCGCCCGGCGTCCCTCCCACCGATCCGCTCATGACGGACGCCGCGGATCGCGGCATCCCCGTCTGGGGGGAGGTCGAGCTCGCGTGGCGCATGCGCCCGCGTGAGGGCGCGGCCCCGTGGATCACCATCACGGGGACGAACGGCAAGACGACCGCCGTCACGATGCTGGAGTCGATCCTGCAGGCCCAAGGTCTGCGCGCTGTGGCCGCGGGCAACGTCGGCATGCCGATCATGGAGGCCATCCTCGATCCGCAGCCGTTCGACGTCATCGCCGTCGAACTGTCGACGTTCCAGTTGCACTGGTCGCGCAGCGTCTCGCCGTTCGCGTCGTGCCTGCTCAACGTCGCGCCCGACCACGTCGACTGGCACGGCTCGTTCGAGGAGTACCGCCGACAGAAGGGACGCGTTTTCGAGCGCACCCAGGCTGCCTGCGTCTACAACGTCGACGACCCGACGACGGAGGCGCTCCTCGAGGAGGCCGAGGTCGTCGAGGGCTGTCGTGCCATCGGCTTCACTCTCGGCACACCGGCTCCGTCGATGGTCGGAATCGTCGAGGACGTGCTCGCCGACCGCGCCTTCGTCGAGGAACGCCGCACGAGCGCGGCGGAACTGGCCGTCCTGCGTGATCTCGGCCCGAACGCGGCGGCGCCGCACTACGTCGCGGACGCACTGGCCGCAGCAGCGCTCGCCCGTAGTTACGGCGTCTCACCCGCCGCCGTGCGCAAGGGGCTCATGGACTACTCGCCGCAGCCGCACCGTATGGCGCTCGTCGCGACGCTCGACGGCGTGCGGTACGTCAACGACTCCAAGGCCACCAACCCGCCGGCCGCGGCCGCGTCGCTGACGGCGTACGAACCTGTCGTCTGGATCGCCGGCGGCCTGCTCAAGGGCGCCGATGTGAGCGAACTGGTCCGCGACAACGCGACGCGTCTTCGCGGGGCTGTGCTCATGGGACGTGACCGGGACGCCATCGCGCGTGCTCTTGCCGAGCACGCCCCCGACGTTCCCGTGGCGATCGTCGAGGAAAGCGAACCCGAGGCCGCGATGACGCAGGCGCTCGAACACGCGCGAGGCATGGCACAGTCGGGGGACACCGTCCTGCTTGCCCCGGCTGCAGCTTCGTTGGACATGTACGCCTCCTACGGTGCGCGCGGTGACGCGTTCACCCGCATCGTCGAATCCCTGGGTGGCGCTGACGCATGACGACCCGCACACCCTGGCGTGAGGAGACCTCACAGGACGTGTGGGGTGAGCGACTGCGACGGCGACTGGGCTGGCTCGAGTCGCCTCTCGCGACGTACTACCTGCTGCTCGGCTCCACGTCGGTGCTCGTCGTGCTGGGCCTCGTCATGGTGCTGTCCGCCTCGAGCGTCCAGTCGTACATGCGCGGTGGATCGGTTTTCTCGCAGTTCACCAACCAGTTGATGTTCGCCGTCATCGGCCTCGTGGCTGCGGCGGTGTTCAGTCGGCTGCCGACACCGTTCCTCAAGAAGGTCGCCGGCATCTTCTTCCTGCTCGCCGCAGCGATGCAGGCCGCCGTGATGATTCCCGGCGTCGGAGTCGAGGTCCTGGGCAACCGGAACTGGCTTCAGGTCGGTGGGCTGCGAATCCAACCGTCGGAGATCGGCAAGATCGCCATGATCCTCGTCGTCGCCGTTATCCTCGACAACCGTCGGGCTCAGCTGTACGACTTCAAGAAGTCGGTGTTGCCCACGTTCTGGTTCGCAGGTCTGCTCGGCGGTCTCGTCATGGCCGGGCGCGACCTCGGCACGACGATGGTCTTCGCCGTCATCTATCTGGGGATGCTGTGGGCCGCGGGTGCCAAGGGATCCTGGTTCGCCTGGCTGGGCCTCGGTATTGCGGTGCTCCTTCCCGTCGCGGTCATGACGAGCGGCAACCGCACCTCGCGCATCGGTGCCTGGCTCGGTGGCTGTGACGCTCCCAGTGACATCGATGTCGCTGCTTGCTACCAGAAGATCCACGGCTCCTGGGCTCTGGCCGACGGTGGTCTGTGGGGCCTCGGCCCCGGCGCCTCGCGCGAGAAGTGGGGCTGGCTGCCGGAGGCGCACAACGACTTCATCTTCGCGATCATCGGCGAGGAACTGGGCCTCCCGGGCACGCTCGCCGTCCTCGCGCTGTACCTCGTCTTCGCGTACGCCTGCTACCGCCTCATCGCGCAGTCCACCGACATGTTCGTGCGCGTCGCCACCGCAGGCATCATGATGTGGATCTGCTTCCAGGCCGTCGTCAACATCGGCTCCGTTCTCGGCCTCCTGCCGATCGTCGGTGTGCCGTTGCCCCTCGTCAGCGCCGGTGGTTCCGCTCTCGTCATGACGCTCGTGGGCATCGGGATCCTTCTGTCGTTCGCACGCCGCGAACCACGGGCTGCCGAAGCCCTGCGCGCCAAGCCCCGTCTCGTCCGCCGCACGATGGCGGTCCTGCCCAACCGAAAGGGTCGCTCATGACCACCCTCGATCGCGTTCTGCTCGCCGGTGGTGGGACCGCCGGTCACGTCTCTCCGTTGTTGGCCACCGCGGAGGAGATCACCCGCCGTCACCCCGATGCGGTCGTCACGGCTGTTGGCTCGCCAGGTGGGCTCGAGGAACGCCTCGTGCCCGAACGTGGATTCGCGCTCGCGTTCGTGCCGAAGGTGGCCTTCCCGCGCCGCCCGAACGGCGCAGCCCTTCGCTTCCCGGCCGCCTTCCGTGGCGCACTGCGCGAGGCCGATCGTCTCGTCGAGACGCACCGCCCCCAGGTGATCGTCGGGTTCGGCGGGTACGTCTCGACGCCGATGTACCTCGCGGCTCGCAAGGCCGGCGTGCCCTTCGTCATCCACGAGCAGAACGCCCGCCCGGGTCTGGCGAACAAGCTCGGCGCGCGCTGGGCCGAGCACGTCGCGGTAACCTTCCCCTCGACGCCGATGAAGGACGCCGAGATCGTCGGTATGCCGCTGCGCCGAGAGATCACCGAGATCAAGCCGGCCATGTTGCGTGCGGAGGGTCTCGAGCACTTCGGCCTCGAGCCGGGCCGCCCGACCGTGCTCGTCACCGGTGGCTCGCTCGGTGCAGTGAGCCTCAACGAGGCCTTCCGCGCTCGTGTCGAGCAGCTCACCGGCGCCGGCATCCAGATCCTCCACGTCACCGGACGGGGCAAGGGCTTCGAGGTTCCCGAACAGACGGGCGGTGCCCGTTACGTCGTCGTCGAGTACGTCGACCGCATGGATCTCGCCTACAGCGTCGCCGATCTCGTCGTGACGCGCAGCGGCGCCGGCATGGTGAGCGAACTGACGACGGTCGGCCTGCCCGCCGTCTACGTGCCGCTTCCCATCGGCAACGGAGAGCAGAAGCTGAACAGCCGCGACGTCGTGGCGGCCGGCGGCGGCATCGTCGTCGACAACGACGACTTCACGCCGGCCTGGATCGACGAGAACCTCGTGCCGCTCGTGCGTGACGAGGAGCGCCTCGCGGCAATGCGCCGCGCAGCCGCCGGTCAGGGCCACGCCGATGCCGCGGGCAAGCTCGTCGACCTCGTTGAGGACGCCGCCTCGACGTCGAAGGGGGCATGAGCATGGGCAACGGTGTGAACGAGAGGTTCGACTTCTCCGAGTCCCTGCCCAACCTCGCCGACGTCCCGCACGTGCACATGATCGCCGTGGGCGGCTCAGGTATGTCCGGCGTTGCGAGGCTCTTCCTGGCTGATGGTGTGCAGCTCAGCGGATCCGACAACGTGGAGCTCCCGGTGCTCGACGACCTGCGTGCCCAGGGTGCTCGTATCGCTGTCGGGTACGCGGCAGCGAACGTCGCCGAGGTGCCGGACGGCGCCGTGGTCGTCGTCTCGAGCGCGATCAACGAATTGAACCCCGAACTCGTCGAGGTGCGCCGCCGCGGGCTGCGCGTCCTCCACCGTTCGCAGGGTCTGGCCATGCTCATGCAGGGCCGCCGCGGTCTCGCCGTCGCCGGCGCGAACGGCAAGACGACGACGAGTGGCATGGCCACCGCAGCGCTCACCGCGCTGGGGGAGAAGCCGTCGTTCGCAATCGGCGCCAACGTGGCCGGCCTCGGCGTCAACGCGGCACCGGGGGAGGGCGACGTGTTCGTCGTCGAGGCCGACGAGAGCGATGGTTCCTTCGTCGTCTATCACCCGGACGTCGCGATCGTGACGAACATCAAGGACGATCACCTCGACTTCTACGGCACGTCCGCGAACCTCGCGAAGGCGTACGAGATCTTCGCGGCAACCATCGCGACCGACGGTCTTCTCGTGGCCTGCGCCGACGACGACGGCAGCCGCGCGCTGGCGGACGAGCGTCGCGAGGCGGGAGCGCGCGTGCTCACGTACGGGCGCAGCGACGACGCGGATGTGCGCATCGTGAGTGAACACGGTGCCGGATTCGCCTGGGGTGCTCGTGTGGCACTTCCCGGCGGGCGGGAGGTCGATCTTGCTCTCGAGGTGCCCGGCGCACACAACGTCCTCAACGCCACCGGCGTCCTCACGGCCCTCGTCGAGGGGCTGGGCATCGATGCCGAGCGCGCGGCGCACTCGCTCAGTGCCTTCCGCGGAACGTCGCGCCGCTTCGAGCCCCGCGGCGAGGCCGCGGGCGTGCAGGTCGTCGACGACTATGCCCACAATCCCGGCAAGCTCGAAGCGCTCGTGCGCACCGCTGACGCCCTCAAGGAGTCGGGCCGGCTCTTCGTCGTGTTCCAACCGCACCTGTACTCGCGGACGCAGAACGCCGCTCTCGGTCTCGCGGAGGCGCTCGACGGTGCTGACCGTGCTCTCGTCCTCGACGTGTACGGGGCTCGTGAGCAGCCGGTCGAGGGTGTCTCGGGTCGCCTCATCACCGATGCGATGACGTCGGGTGTCGCGACGTTCACGCCGACGGCCGACGATGCGCTCGCCGTGCTTCTGGAGGAAGTTCGCTCGGGCGACCTCGTCGTGACGGTCGGAGCCGGTGACATCACGCACCTCGGCCCACGCATCCTCGAGAGCCTGGAGCGGCGCTAACCCTCAACTTGATGATGAGACCCTCTTTCCCCGTCGTGACGGGGAAAGAGGGTGTTTTCATCACGAATGTCCGGGGGAGTGGGCCACGGCGGCGGATCGCATTGTCGTGCGCGGGCGAACCCGGAATCCGCGGGTAACGTTCAACGGGATGTTGAAGTGTTCGCCAAGTGGTCGACGGTTCGCGTAGCATCGAGTTCGCATACCCGCACCCGCGTTCGAAAGGCCCCTCCCCGTGGCAACTCCCCAGAACTACCTGGCCGTCATCAAGGTCGTCGGTATCGGCGGCGGTGGCGTCAACGCCATCAACCGGATGATCGAAGTCGGGCTCAAGGGAGTCGAGTTCATCGCGATCAACACCGACGCCCAGGCGCTGCTCATGAGCGATGCAGACGTGAAGCTCGACGTGGGCCGCGAGCTCACGCGCGGTCTGGGCGCCGGCGCCGACCCGGAGGTCGGCCGCAAGGCCGCCGAGGACCACGCCGAGGAGATCGAAGAGGTCCTCAAGGGCGCCGACATGGTCTTCGTCACTGCGGGTGAGGGTGGCGGTACCGGTACCGGTGGCGCCCCCGTCGTCGCGAAGATCGCCAAGGGCCTCGGTGCGCTGACCATCGGTGTCGTCACGCGTCCGTTCACGTTCGAGGGCCGTCGCCGCGCCAACCAGGCCGAGCTCGGCATCAACGCGCTGCGCGAAGAGGTCGACACCCTCATCGTCATCCCGAACGATCGCCTCCTGTCGATATCCGACCGCGCCGTGTCGATGCTCGACGCGTTCCGTTCGGCCGACCAGGTTCTCCTCTCGGGTGTTCAGGGCATCACGGACCTCATCACGACGCCGGGTCTGATCAACCTCGACTTCGCCGACGTCAAGTCCGTCATGCAAGGCGCCGGTTCGGCCCTCATGGGCATCGGCTCGGCTCGCGGCGAGGACCGTGCGGTCCAGGCCGCGGAGCTCGCGATCTCCAGCCCGCTGCTCGAGGCGAGCATCGACGGTGCGCACGGTGTGCTCCTGTCGGTCCAGGGTGGCTCCGACCTCGGTCTGTTCGAGATCAACGAGGCCGCGCGCCTCGTGCAGGAGGCCGCCCACCCGGAGGCCAACATCATCTTCGGTGCCGTCATCGACGACGCCCTCGGCGACGAGGTCCGCGTCACCGTCATCGCGGCGGGCTTCGACGGCGGCGCTCCGCAGAAGCGCTCGGACGAGTCGCAGCGCTCCGGTGGCAACGCCGGTGGCGGCGCTCAGCGTCAGCAGCAGTCGTCGCTGACGCAGGCGCCGTCCGCGGCGCCGGCTCAGCAGACGCAGCAGCCGGCGGCCCCCCAGACGATCCAGCCGGCCACGGTGCCGGGTACGACGTCGGGCCCGACGCGCGTGTCGGCTCCGCCGGCGCGTCAGCAGCACGGCCAGGAGGCCGGTCAGGACAACTCGCGTCAGTCCGGCTCCGAGCAGCGTCAGGGCAGCTCCGCAGCGGGCACCCAGACGCAGGGTCAGCAGCAGGTCGCGCGTCCTCCCAAGGAGGTCACCTTCGAGGACCGTGACGACCTGGACGTCCCCGACTTCCTCAAGTGAGAAAGGCCCCGGTCGATGTTCTACTGGCACGACCGGCGTGACCTGCCGCAAGGCAACCTGGAACGGTGCTTCACCGACTCCCTCTCGGGTGTCAGCGAGGCGCCGTTCTCGGCGTTGAACCTCGGCCTTCACGTCGGTGACGACGAAGCGCACGTTCGCGAGAACCGTGATCTCCTGTCCGCGGAACTCGGGGGCGTTCCCATCGCCTGGATGAACCAGGTTCACGGACGCGATGTCGTCGAGGTGACGCCCGATTCGCTCGGGGAGGTCCACGCCGTCGATGCCATGGTCACCAACTCGTCGGATCTCGCGCTCGCGGTCATGGTGGCGGACTGCGTCCCGGTTCTCCTCGAAGATGCCGAGGCAGGTGTGCTCGGCGTTGCTCATGCCGGGCGCCCCGGCATGCTCGCAGGCGTCGTGCCCGCGGCTGTTGCTGCCATGCGTGACCTGGGGGCCACATCGGTGCGCGCCACGCTCGGCCCGTCCGTGTGCGGACGCTGCTACGAGGTGCCGCAGGAGATGTGCGACGGTGCTCGGACGCAGTACCCCACGAGCGCTGCGATCACGCGTTGGGGCACCCCGGCCATCGACGTCGCCTCCGGTGTGGCGTCACAACTCGCCGAGCTCGACGTGCCGTTCGAATGGATCGCCGGGTGCACCGTCGAGGACGAGCGGCTCTTCTCCTACCGCCGTGACGGTCGGACGGGCCGCTTCGCCGGTGTCATCGTCCGCCGAGAAGGATCGGAGGCGGCGTGATCGAGGTTGACGACGAGCGTCGGGCGGAACTCGCCACCCGGCTCAAGCAGGTGCGTGAGCGCATCACGTCGGCCACCCGTGACGCAGGGCGCGACGAAGAGCCGACCCTTGTCGTGGTGACGAAGTTCTTCCCGGTCTCGGATCTCGTCGCGCTCGCCGAGTTGGGCGTCACCGACGTCGGGGAGAGCCGCGAGCAGGAACTGCACGAGAAGGTCGACTCGCTGCGTGAAGAGCGCCCCGATCTTCTCAAAGCTCCGACCCGGCACTTCATCGGCCAGTTGCAGAGCAAGAAGGCCAAGCGCGTCGCCTCGCTCGTCGACGTCGTGCAGTCCCTCGACCGGCCCAAGCTCGTCCCGCTGCTCGACGCTGCGGGTGCGGAGCGCGACACGCCGCTCGAGGTTCTCCTCCAGGTTGATCTCGAGGAGAACTCGCAAGGACGTGGGGGCGTGGCGCCCGCTGAGCTCGCCGCTCTGGCCGACGAGGTGGCTCAGGCGTCAGGGTTGACGTTGAGCGGCCTCATGGCCGTTGCCCCGCGCGGCGAGGAGCCTGAGCGCGCTTTCGAGCGGCTTGCCGCCCTGCGCGAGAGCTTCCTCGCAGACCACCCCGCGGCGCGCGTGTTGTCGGCGGGGATGTCGGGCGATCTGGAGGCCGCGGTGAAAATCGGCGCGACACACCTGCGTGTCGGTAGCGCAATACTCGGTTCACGCCCTGCTGCCAGGTAACTTCGAACGCGACACCGACGAGCACGTGGTGCCCTTCCGCAGGGGCCAGGGCGGACCAAGGAGCAAGAAGTTATGAGTGGCGCACTGCGCAAGACGATGGAATACCTCGGCCTGTCCGACACCGACCCTCATGCAGCCCGGAACGTCGACGCCTATGGCGACGAGTACGACGCCGCCTACGACGAGCGTGACCCGGAGACGTACGAGGCGTACGAGCGTCGCACTCCCGCCGAGGTCACGCCGCTGCGGCCCGAGGTGGCCCACCACGACATCCCGGACATGGAGGCCTCGAGCATGAGCCGCATCACGACGATCCACCCTCGCACCTACAACGAGGCGAAGGAGATCGGCGAGGCCTTCCGCGACAACGTTCCGGTCATCATGAACCTCTCGGACATGGACGACACGGACGCCAAGCGACTCGTCGACTTCGCCGCCGGCCTCGTCTTCGGCCTGCACGGCTCGATCGAGCGCGTCACGAGCAAGGTCTTCCTCCTGTCCCCGGAGAACGTCGAGGTCTCGACCTCCGGCCCCGAGGTCGCCAAGGCGACGCGAGGCCTGTTCAACCAGAGCTGACACCCGGCGTCCGACGTCGGTGGGGCCGCGTCTTCCCGAACCGGGAAGGCGCGGCCCTGCTCTTACGTTGGCCCAATCGACCCGATGACCATGCGGAGGAAACATGGACGTTGTTCGCCACTCCGTGGCCACGTTGCTCGATCTGTACTTCGTCGTGCTCATCGCACGACTGGTCTTCGACTGGATCCAGCTCTTCGCGCGCGAATGGCGCCCGAAGGGACCGGTTCTCGTCGTCGCGGAGTTCGTCTACACGCTGACGGACCCGCCCCTGAAGGCCATCCGGAAGGTGGTTCCGCCCCTGCGTTTGGGAGGCATCGCCCTCGATCTGGCCTTCATCATTCTGGCCCTGGCTGTGCAAGTGGCCGCGAATCTCCTAAGGTGAGCGTAGGAGTATTGTCGATTGTCCGGCTTCCGTGCCGGGCATGATCCGTAGCCACAGGGCGTGCCCGTGGCTCGAGCGTTACTGAGGTGAACACATGGCGCTGACGCCAGAAGACGTCGTGAAGAAGGAGTTCTCGAAACCCAAGGGCTTCGGGCGCAGCGGTTACGACGAGATTCAGGTCGACGACTTTCTCGACGAGATCGTCGTCGAGTTGCGCCGACTGAACGCTGAGAACGACACCCTGAGCGACAAGCTCGACGACTGCCGTCGCGGGCAGGGCGGGGCCGAGTCCGACGCCACGATGGCCGGGCAGACCGCTACGCGCGGTGCTGCAGCCGTCCCGGCGCTCACGCCGGTTGCCGGGGGGCAGGGCTCGTCCGACGCGGACAAGGCTGAGATCGAGCGTCTCAAGGCCGAACTCGCCAAGGCCCGTGAGACGTCGTCCACGTCGCAGCAGCCCGTCAAGAACGACGGGTCCGGTTCGGACGCCCTGAACAAGCAGGTCGGCGACCTGACGAGCGAGCGCGATGCGGCGAAGGAAGCTGCGGAGACCGCTCGTCGTGAGGCGGCCACGGCTCAGTCCGAGCTCGAGGCGGCGCGCAAGCGGGTCAGTGAACTCGAGAACGAACTGCGCTCGACGAAGAACCAGCAGCAGAGCGACGCGGCCGCCTTGGCGGCCCCGAGCGACAACGGCGCAAACGCGGGTGCCGGCGACGCCGCGGGCGTCCTCGCCCTCGCCCAGCGTCTGCACGACCAGCACGTCAAGGACGGCGAGAACGAGCGCGACCGCCTGCTGAGCGAGGCGAAGGCCCACCACGAGAAGGTCGTCGGGGAGGCCAACTCGAAGAGCGAAGAGCTCCTCAGCTCGGCCAAGAAGCGCCACGACGAGCTCGTCACGACCGGCCAGAAGCAGCATGACGACCTGGTCAGCAAGGGCCAGAAGCAGCACGACGACCTCGTGAGCAAGGGCCAGAAGCAGCACGATGACCTGGTGCGCACCGGTACCGAGAAGTCGACGAGCCTCGTGTCGGAGGCCGAGGAGCGCCGTAAGGGCATCCTCGCCGACCTCGAGACCCGCCGCACGTCGCTCACCGGCGAGATCGACCGCCTCAAGGGCTTCGAGACGGACTACCGCTCGAACCTCAAGGGCTACCTCAGCGAGCAGCTCCGCAAGCTCGACGAGAAGGAAACGCAGTCGCCCGCCGACAAGCGCCAGTGATCTCGCGACGAGGGGCCCCCCCCCCCCCCCCCGCGGGGGGCGCCGCGGGGGGGGGGGGGGGGGGGGGGGGGCGGGGGGGGGGGGCGGGGGGGGGGGGGGGGGGGGGGGGGGGGGGGGGGGGGGGGGGGGGGGGGGGGGGGGGGGGGGGGGGGGGGGGGGGGGGGGGCGCGGGG